>JBIKXA010000191.1:0-6724 GCA_044356015.1 Roseomonas sp. | reverse complement strand
AAGGCCGCGAAAAAGCCTGTTTCGGCGTGACCGAGCCCAATACCGGCCTGAACACCACGGAATTGAAGACGCGGGCCGAAAAGCGCGGTGATCGCTATGTCATCAATGGCCAGAAAATCTGGATCTCTACCGCCCAGGTCGCGGACCGAATCCTGCTTCTGGCGCGCACCACGCCGCTTGATCAGGTGAAGCGCAAGACCGATGGCCTCACGCTTTTTTATACCAAGCTTGATCGCGCCAAGGTGGAAGTGCGGCTCATTCACAAAATGGGCCGGCATGGCGTTGATTCGAACATGCTGTTTTTTGATGGCCTGGAAGTCCCGGAAGAAGACCGCATCGGCGCAGAAGGTGAGGGCTTTCGCCTTATTCTGCATGGGCTCAATCCCGAACGTATCCTGATTGCCGGTGAAGCGGTTGGGATCGGCCATGCGGCGCTCTCCCGCGCTGCCAATTACGCCCGCACGCGAGAGGTGTTTGGCCGCCCCATCGGCCAGAATCAGGGCATCCAGCATCCGCTGGCGCGGATTTGGGCGCAGTTGGAAGCGGCGGGCTTGCTCACCATGAAGGCGGCGGCGCTTTATGATGCGGGCCGTGAATGCGGGGCCGAGGCCAATGCCGCGAAATACCTGGCCGCCGAAGCCGGCTTCGCCGCGGCAGAGGCCGCCGTGCTGACCCATGGCGGCATGGGCTATGCCCAGGAATACCAGGTGGAGCGCTATTTCCGCGAAAGCATGATCCCACGCATTGCCCCGGTCAGCCGGGAGCTGATCCTGAGCCATATCGCCGAAAAAATGCTTGGCCTGCCAAAATCATATTAAGCGTGGGGATGGTGGGCGCGACAGGGATTGAACCTGTGACCCTTCGCGTGTGAAGCGAATGCTCTACCGCTGAGCTACGCGCCCGACCTGACCTTGCCTTTAGGGGGGCAGGGGCGGCCCCGTCAAGCAGGCCGATGACTGGCTGGTTTTTCCGCCGCTGCGGCAACCGAATATTATGATATGAACAGTAATTTCTTGGGTCTTCTTCGAGACCCAAGAAATGAACGTCGTATTAAAAGAAAATATCCTGGCGCCCTGGTCGGAGACGCCCATTTTATGCTTTCTTCATCTTCCCAGAACTGGCGGCACCACTATCAACCGCATGTTGAAATACGCTTTTGGTCATCGCGCCGTGTTTCATGCCGATCTTGTCGCGAAATATGGGGGTGAGGGCGGGCTGGCTGCTGCCCTGGCCCTGGGTGCGCGGATTGATCACGGCGCGGCACTGATCACCGGCCATTATGGGGTGGCGCATCCGCTGGTGCGGCATATGCCAAGGCCAGTCGCCTTTGCGGCGGTGTTGCGCCATCCCGTTGAACGCATCGTCTCCCTTTATGACTATATCCGCGGCAGGCCTGACCACCCGGAACATGCGGCGCTCAGCACGCTCACGCTCCATCAGGCTTTGGATGCAGTGCCGGAATTCGCCGCACATTGCCGCAATTCGCAGCTCCGCACCCTGTTCAACGCCACGGATCGGGCAGGCATCATCGCGGCGCTGCAATGCCACCCCTATCTGCTGGCCCGGATGGAGGCGCTGGAGGTCTTTGCCGATAGGCTGCTTGCCTTGTTTGGCCGTCGGCTTGGCGGGCGGCTGCCGCGCTGCAATGAAAGACCAGTGCTGGCGGGCGTGGCGCCGGCGGGCTCTCAGCCGGACTATGCCGCAGCGCTGGCGCGGATTGCCGCCGATAACAGGGCTGAACTTGCGGTCTTCAACGGCCTACCACCGATCTTCAGCAGTTTCCCAAAACCTGCATTGGCTGAAACACGCGCTGCCTGAAAGGATTTTCCTTCCTGCCGCGGCCCGGCTAGAATGGCTAGCATGCGGTCACCGCCAAAACTCTTTCTTGCCCTGCTGCTGACGCTTTCCTCAACCGGGTTTTCCCCGGCAGGGGCGGCGGAGGCCGTGTATCAGGTCACGCAAACCGGGATCCCCGTGGTCGAAATCACGGCGCAGTTTGAAAGCCGCCCGGATGGCTATTGGATGCGCTCGGTCAGCAAGGCCGTGGGGATTGGCCGGGTTTTCGCTGCACATGAAATCCGATCAGAGGTTGAAGGCGCCTGGCGCGCGGAAGGCGTGGCGCCGCAGCGCTTCCAGGCAGAGGGCAATTGGCGCGGCGATGCCAGGCGCACCGTGTTGCTCTATCGGGAGGGCATGCCCCAACCACTGGAAATGGAGCCGCCCGAGGGTGCCACGAATGAACCCGTGCCCCTGCCGGCGCGGCGCGGCGCCATTGATGGGCTTTCAGCCTTTGCGCTGATGTCGCGCACCGTGGCGCAAACCGGTCGCTGCGATCTGACAGGCCCGATTTTTGATGGCCGCCGGCGGCTCGATTGGTCATCCCGCACCATGGGCGCCGCACGCATCACCCATGCGGGGAAGGAGATCGAAGCCCTTCAATGCGGGTTGGAAAGCCGCCTGATTGCCGGGGTGCGCCATGGCGATGACCGCGCCCGCGCCACCCAGCCACGTACCGCCACGGCTTGGCTGGCCAAGGTGGATCCGCGCCTGCCGGCCATCCCGATCAGGGTGGAATTCCCGAGCACCATTTTCGGCACCATGCGCATGGAATTGCAGCGCATAAAATAAGGGTGTCAGCCCAATAGGTGCCGCAGCGCCGCGACATCCTGCGCGATTGGCGCGCTGCCCGCCATGTTTTGCGGGCCATAGCCCCAGCCGGCGAAAATCGCGCGCACGCCGGCGCCATATGCGGCCAGCATGTCATTGGCATGATCGCCAATCATCACGGCGCTCTCGGGCGCCGCACCCGCCGCAGCAAGCGTCGCGCGCAAATGCCCTGGATCGGGCTTGCGCATGGGGAAGCTATCGCCCCCGCCAAGCGCGGTGAAATGGCGATCAAGCCCAAGGCCTGAGAGCAAAAGCCGCGCCGCCGCTTCCGGCTTATTGGTGCAGACCGCCAGCCGCCAGCCGGCATCACCCAAGGTGCTCAGCAATTCAGGGATGCCATCAAAGGGGCGCGTCAGCACGGCTGCATTGGCTTCGTAATCCGCCATGAAATGATCGAAGCTTGCCTCATCCAGCGCAATGCCGCGCGCCGCACAGGCGCGTTCAAGCAGCACGCGCACGCCATCGCCGATCATCCCCACCACCTCGGCCCGCGCAAAGCCGGGCAGGCGGCGGCGCGCCATCAGCCGATCAAGCGCGGCATGGATATCGGGCGCGCTATCCACCAGCGTGCCATCCAGATCAAAAACCGCGCAGCGTATTGGGGCGTCAGGCATCGGAAGGCGGCACCCAGGGGATGCGCGCAATCTCGATCCCTTCTTCGCGCAGAGCCTCGGCCTCATCTTCGCTGGCTTCGCCGAAAATGCCGCGGGCTTCGGCTTCGCCGTGATGGATCTTGCGCGCTTCCTCGGCGAAATCGGCGCCGACATAATCGCAATTCTTTTCAATCTCGGTCCGCATATGGCGCAGCATGGCGCGGATTTCCGCCGGCATGGCAGCCAGCGCTGCGGCGGGAAGCGCAGGCGGCGCGGGCGGTGGGGCAGGGGCTTCCGCCACCGGCGCGGGCAGGGCTTCGGCCTTGGCATTGCGCGCCGGGCGGCCCTTTTTCGGAATGGCCGGCGCCATCAGGCGTTTCGCCACCTTGGTCGGGCCGCAATGCGGGCATTCCACAAGGCCGATTGCCGCCAGCTTGTCGAAAGCCGCGCTATCCTTGAACCAGCCGTCAAACTCATGCGCCTGATCGCAGCGCAATGCGAAGCGGATCATGCCCTGATCACCCTATGTTCGCCCTCAAACGTCATCGAATTGCAATTTGGCACTCCCGGGCGCTGAGTGCCAGGGGCTGGGGGTCAATATTCATATTCAAAGGCAATCCCAACCCGATCCCCCGCCAGGCTATTCCCGCCGCTTTCCGCTTCCAGCCGGACCCTTGGCATCACATCTATCTGAACGCCCACGCGCGGCGGCCCGCCATCGGCGCTTTGCTTCACGCCGACAAAAACCCCATCCGCCACATAGCGCCCGGATTCCAGCGTCGCCCCTGGTTCTTCCCCGGCGCGCTGCTCGCCCTCCTTCTCCTGGCCAATGGAAAGCCGATCAAGCGCCAAGGTGCGGCGGATGCGCTCCATCACCCCGCCAGGTCCCGGCAGGGGGCGGCCCGTGGCGCCGGCCAGCGCTTCGGCCAATTGCAGCATTTGGAAGGGCGAAAGCTCGCCTCCGCGCCGGCCGAACAAAAGCCGCGCCAGCACCTCATCTGCCGGCAATTCGGGGTTGGAAGTGAAGCTGATTTTCGGATCGCGCGCCGGGCCTTCCACCGCGACATTCACCTCCACCTCCTCAGCGCGAGAGGTCGCCAGCACATCAAGATTGGGCATGATCCCGCCGGCATCGAAGCTGATATTGGCGCGGTTGAGGTCAAGCCGCCGATCGAGCACCACCAGCGTCCCCCGGCGCAGCATGAAGCCACCTTCCAGCATCGGCGCGGCAAGCGTGCCACCAATGCGAATCTCGCCGCCCAATTCCGCATCCAGGCCGCGCCCACGCAGAAAAATCGCGCGCGGCGCTTCAATGGTCAGATCAAGCGCGATGGGTGGCAGCTTGGCTTCAGGCGCATTGCCGCGTGAGGGTGGTGCCAAGGGCGCCACACCGGGCGGGCGTTGGCCCCTTTCGCGCACGCCGGGCAGGGTTCGGATTGATGGCGGCAGGCGATCAGGGATGCGGAGTTCCGCGCGCCGCACCAGAAGCTTGCCGGTGATGCGGCTGTCGCCAAGCGCCTCGCCCGCCAAGGTCAGCGCGCCATCCAAGGTGGCATTGCCCAGATCGGAATTCACCGGGCGCGCGGCATTGGCATTCAGGCGCACTTCATAAGGCAAACGCGGCTTGCCAAGATCAATCATCCCGGAACCGCCCAGGCTCCCCCCGCCCGCCGTGCGCGCGGCAAAGCGCGTCAGGTTGAAGCGCCGATCAGCCGCGGTGATGGCGGCGGTGATCTCATTCAACGTCACGCCATGCTGCAAATCGCGAAAACTGCCATTGGCGATAGAGGCATCACCGGTGAGGCGCGGCGCGGCCAGGCTGCCTTCCAGGCGGAGATTGAGATTGGCAATGCCGGTCACGCGCTGCGCCCCGGCAGCAAGCAAGGGCTGCACCAGGCTTGCCAGATCAAGCCGCCCGGTGATGCTGCCGGAAAGTGCCGCGTCAGGCGCAAGCCCTGCCAGCCGCGCCGTGGCGGCCAACCGCACCGCATTCCCGCCAGTGACCGAGGCACGCGCTTCCGCCCCCGCTGCCGTGCCATTGGCTGCAACTGAAAAGCGCAAGGGCGGCAGTCCACGCGCAGCGGGCATGGCGCTGGTGATGGCGGGGCTTTCCAATTTGATGTCAAAGCGCGGTTCATCCGCCGTGCCATTCACCCGCGCCTCACCGGTGAGGGTGCCGGCCAATTTCGCTTCCGGCGCCACCAAGGCGGCGAAGGGGGCTATGGGAAGGGCTGAAAGTGTTGCCTTCAGCGATGTTTCCGCCTCACTCCAGAACCCTTCCAGCCTGAGCCGACCACCACGATTACTGGTGATAATCGTCTCCGCGATATTGATGCGCCCATCAGCCGAGATTTCGATGCGCGCCGGCGCGGCAAGCTTCACCTGCTCCGCGCCATAAGCGAGGGATAGGTTTGGCAGCGTGATCACACGTGCCTCATCGGCAAGGCTGAGGGCGGCTTCGCCCGCAAGCGCTGCTTCGCCATGGCGCGCGGTAAAGCTGGCGCTGGCATCATCAAGGCTGCCGGTGAGTTCGGCGCGCAAGGCAAGCGCGCGCCCATCCAGGGTGAGTTCGGGTGCGTCCAGCTTGGCCGTGACCTGCTGCGCACCATCCGCTGCGCGCCCTTCGGCTTCCAGCGAAAGCCTGCCGGTGATGTTCTGGCCGATCATATCGCCAAAGGGCGCCAGATCGGGAATGGCAAGTGACAGCGCGCCATCGAAAAGCGGCTTTTGCACATCAAGCAAACCGCGCCCCGAAAGCCGTGCTTCACCAAACGCCGCTTCAAGCTGATTGATCCTGAGCGCGCTTCCTTCCGGCACGCCGGAAAGTGTCAGCGTCAGCGGCAAGCCAGCATAAATCGCCTCAAGCCGCGCCTCGGCGCGCGGGCGCGACATGGGCGTTTCCAGGACCAGGTCAAGGCTTGGCGCGGCAAGCACCTCAGCGCCACGCGTGATGCTCTCACCCTGCGCCTTCAGGGTGATGGAAGGATCATCCCGCGCGCCATGGAGATGGCCTTCCGCGGTCAAGGCGCCGGCCAGTTCCGGCACCAACAGCGCAAGATCGGCAAGGCGCAAACCGAAGCGAAGATCAAGGCTTTCGCCGACATCACCCGCAGCGGTCAGTTCACTGCCAGCGCCGATCAGCCTCAGGCTTTCAATGCGGGTCGGGGCGCGCGCCTGCAGGCTCAGGCGCGGGGAGGCGCCAAGCGCGGCGCCCAATTCCGCGATGCTGCTTGAAAAACCTTGCATTTCGGCATCCAGCGCCACCTGCGGCGCCGTCAGCTTGCCATCAAGCCGAAACCGCGCTTTGGCCGCTTCCCAGGCGATCTGCTCAGGCACTTGGGCGGCGAGCATTCCGCTTGCCCCAAGCGTGATGTTGCCGTGCAGCGCCGCTTCCTCGCGCTTCGGATCAAGCCTGCCGGCAAGCGTCACTTCGCCAAGCGGCGCCTTCGCCGCCACATCACGGA
>JBIKXA010000190.1:0-6765 GCA_044356015.1 Roseomonas sp. | reverse complement strand
CCTTACCCTGGTGTGCCGCTGCCTGCCGATAATTCACCACGTGAAGGCACGCCGCGTGAGGTGCACCTTTTTGGTCGTCTTGGTGATGCACAGATCGGTCCGATCTATCTTGGCTATCTTGGCATCCTCTCGCTGCTCTTTGGCTTCATCGCCTTTGAGATCATCGGGCTGACCATGCTGGCCTCGGTGAATTGGAATATCAGCGAATTCATCCGTCAGCTTTTCTGGTTGGCGCTTGAACCGCCGCCGCCGGAATATGGCCTGCGCATCCCGCCGCTGAACAAGGGCGGCTGGTGGATCGTGGCGGGCTTTTTCCTGACGCTTTCCATGCTGCTCTGGTGGGTGCGCACCTATCGCCGTGCACGTCAGCTTGGCATGGGGACGCATGTGGCCTGGGCCTTTGCCGGCGCCATCTGGCTTTACCTGGTGCTGGGCTTCATTCGCCCAGTTGCGATGGGGAGCTGGAGCGAAGCGGTGCCCTTTGGCATCTTCCCGCATCTGGATTGGACCGCGGCATTTTCGATCCGCTACGGCAATCTTTTCTATAATCCCTTCCACGCGCTTTCGATCGTGTTCCTCTATGGTTCGGTGCTGCTATTCGCAATGCACGCGGCAACCATCCTGGCGCTTGGGCGCTATGGTGGTGAACGCGAAATCGAACAGACTTTGGATCGCGGCACGGCGGCGGAACGCGGTGGCCTGTTCTGGCGCTGGACAATGGGCTTCAACGCCACCTTTGAAAGCATCCACCGCTGGGCCTGGTGGTTTGCCTTCCTTTGCCCCGTCACGGGCGGGATCGGCATTCTGCTGACCGGAACTGTTGTGGACAACTGGTATCTCTGGGCGGTGGATCGGCACTTTGCGCCGGCCTATGTCATGCCTTGGACGCCCGCCATTGATCCTTCCATCGTACAAGGAGCGCCGCGATGAGCAGGTTTTCTCTCAGCATCGCTGCCTTTGTGGTGGCGCTGCTTTGCGGGGTGATTTTCGTCACCACCTTTGAACGCCCACCTGTGCTGTCAACGCAAGGTGGCTTCCGTGGGCTTTCAATGGGTGAGGTGGAGAATCCGCGCACCCTGCCGGCCTTGCTTGCGGCCAATCAGGCGCCCGAAGCACCTGAAGCCGCAGATACAACGGGCCCAAGGGCGCATGAGGTTTATGAAAATGTGCAGGTCCTACGTGACCTGAGTGAGGCGCAATTCAACCGCCTGATGCTGGTGATGACCGAATGGATCGCACCCAATCAGGGCTGCGGCTATTGCCACAATGTTGAGAATATGGCGTCCGATGAGGTCTACACGAAAGTCGTTGCCCGGCGCATGTTGCAGATGACGCATAAGATCAATTCGGAATGGGCGAACCATGTCGGCCAAACCGGCGTGACCTGCTATACCTGCCACCGTGGCAACGCGGTGCCGACCATGGTCTGGTCAACGGAACCCAATAGCCGCGCCGGCTTGCAGGCACCGCGCGGGCAGAATCATCCAGCGGCTTCGGTTGGGCAGTCTTCTCTGCCGTCTGATCCCTTCACGCCTTTCCTCTTGGGTGATCAGCCGATCCGCAATATCAGCACAACCTCGCTGCCGGGGCGGAACAGCCAAAACACCATGTCAACCGAATGGACCTATGCGTTAATGATGCATATGTCAGGTTCGCTCGGCGTGAATTGCACCTATTGCCATAATAGCCGTTCCTTCGCCGAATGGGCCGAAAGCCCGCCGGCGCGGACAACGGCCTGGCACGGCATCCGCATGGTGCGGGACATCAACATGTCCTACATCGAACCGCTGAAGCCGCTTTGGGCGCAGAACCCGAATGGTCCGGCGGAAGGCCCGCATGGCCCGCGGCTTGGGGTTCTGGGCGATCCGTTGAAGGTGAATTGTTCCACCTGCCATCAAGGCTTGAATCGTCCCCTGAATGGCGCGCCGATGCTGCGTGACTTCCCCGAATTGAAGCAGGTCAATCAAGGCCCGCTGCGTTCGGCTGATGCCACGCCGCGATGATGGATCAGGGCGGGTTGAATAGACCCGCCCTTGGTTTTGTTGTGCTTGAAGCCTCCGTGCCTGGCGCGGAGGTTTTTCTTTTCTGGCGATACGGAATGGTGTTTCATGCTGTGTATTGTGAAGGCTGAATAGGCATGACGAACACAAAAGAAGATAAGCGCCCGCATGCGATCGTGATCGGCTCTGGCTTTGGTGGCTTGGCTGCGGCGGTGCGGCTTGGTGCGCGCGGTTGGCGTGTGACGATCCTGGAGAAGCTGGATGCCCCTGGCGGCCGGGCTTATGTCTTTCGGCAGGATGGTTTTACTTTCGATGCCGGTCCCACCATCATTACTGCGCCCTATTTGCTGGAAGAATTATGGTCGCTGGCTGGGCGTGATTTGGCGCAGGACATAGATTTACGCGCGATGGATCCCTTCTACCTGATCCGCTTCGATGATGGCGAAGTGATGCGTTGTTCCGCCGATTTGGATGTCACGCGGGCTGAGGTCGCGCGGATTGCGCCACAGGATAGCGCGGGCTTTGAACGCTTCATCCTGGAAAGTGAACGCATTTTCCGTGTTGCCTTTGCCGAATTGGCGGATAAGCCTTTTCACAGCCTTGCAAGCCTGATCAGTGCCGCACCGGATTTGATCCGACTGAAGGGCTATCGCACTGTCTATAGTCGCGTCTGCGATTACTTCACCAGCGACAAGCTCCGCGTTGCCTTCAGCTTTCATCCGCTGCTGATTGGCGGGAATCCCATGACCACCACCGCCTATTATTGTCTGATCGCGCATCTGGAACGCTTGCACGGCGTTCATTACGCCATGGGCGGCATGGGCGCGCTGGTGCGGGGCATTCTTGATCTGGCAAAACGGCTTGGTGGGGCCATTCGCTATAATGCAGAAGTGAGGCGCATCACCACCGAAGGCAAGCGCGCCACCGGCGTTGAATTGGCGGATGGCGAGAGAATCACCGCTGATATTGTCGTTTCCAATGCCGATGTCGCCTGGACCTATAGCAAGCTGTTGCAAGACTACCCGCGTCGACGCTGGACAGATCGCAAGATCGCGCGTGCGCGCTATTCCATGAGCCTGTTTGTTTGGTATTTTGGCACCAACCGCCGGTATGATGATGTCTATCACCATACCATGGTGCTCGGGCCGCGCTATCAGGAATTGCTGCACGATATCTTCACGCGCAAACATCTGGCAGAAGATTTCAGCCTTTACCTGCATCGCCCGACGGCGACGGATGCGTCACTCGCTCCGCCCGGATGTGATTCCTTCTACGTTCTAGCCCCTGTGCCGCATTTGGGCAGCAAGGTGGACTGGGCCAAGCATGCGGAACCCTATCGCAAGGCGATTGAAGAACGCCTGGAAGAAACGGTCCTGCCCGGGCTGGGTGAGGCACTGGTCACTGCCCGCATGATCACGCCGCGGGATTTTCAGGATCGGTTGCTATCGGTGAATGGCGCCGCCTTCGCGTTGGAGCCACAGCTTTTCCAAAGTGCTTGGTTCCGCCCGCATAATGTCAGCGAGGAAGTGCAGGGGCTTTATCTGGTCGGCGCTGGTACGCATCCGGGCGCGGGTGTGCCGGGTGTGATTTCATCCGCCAAGGTTTTGGATCAGCTTGTGCCGCATGGCGATACGCTGAGGCGCAGCTAAGCGCGCGCCGCACCAATCCAGATGCTGCCACGCGCGCCGGCCCAATCTTCCAAAAGCCGCGCCGCGGCAATACGGCCAGACATTGCCGCCATGGGAATGCCGGGGCCGGGATGCACCGAACCTCCCGCCAGATAAAGCCCCGGCAGGCGCGTCACCGCGCCAGGGCGTGCGAAAGTGCCGGTTGTGCCATGGCTTGCGCGGCCATAAAGCGCGCCACCTGACCCTGGAAATAGCTGCGCGAATCCTTCAGGCGTGGTAATGACTTCCGCGCCCGCATCACGCGCAACCTCCAACCCACAAGCCTTCAGCAGGCCAAAGCCACGCACGCCAAGTTCCGTTATTTCTTCAGGGGAATGGCCGCGCCGATCACCATCCGGTGGCGCATTGATCAGCACAAGCATGCGTTCCGGCGTGCCCTCTGGCGGTCCCGGCCCTGCTTCGCGATCCTGCGCACAGATATAGACCGTGGGGGCGGCAGTGATATCGCGCCGGCGGAAAATCGCCTCAAACTCCGCCGCGTAATCTTCCGCAAAAAACACATTGTGATGCACCAGGGGAAAGCCAGAAGTCGGCGCCTTCACACACCAGGTAACGGCGGAAAGCGAACGCGCGGCGCGCGGCGTATCCTCGGCAGCGCTGCGTGGCGCCTGCCCCAGCATCCCCTGCGCCAGCGCAGCCACATCACCGTTGAAGACCACCGCATGGGCAGCGAGTTCCTCACCACTTGCCAGCCGCACCCCGCAAGCCCTGCCTTGGTGCGTAAGAATCTCCGTAACCTCTGCACCAAAGCGAAATTCAGCGCCTTTTTGCTCGGCCAGTTGTTGGATCGCATCCGCCACGCGCCGCATGCCGCCTTTGACGAACCACACGCCATCCTGTTCCACATGCGCGACCAACATCAGCGTCGCCGGCGCCAACCAGGGTGAGCAGCCGCAATAGGTCGCATAGCGCCCGAATAGCTGGCGCAAACGCGGATCACGAAAATGCTCGCCCAAGGCATCCCAGAGGGTTTTCATCGGCGCGGTGCGGATCAGCGCCGCGATGTTGGTAATGCCAACGCGCTTGACCAGATCAAGCGGGGAGGGACGTTCAGCCGCGATGAAGGAACCGCGTAGCGTGCGGAAGATATCGGCGCTGCGCGCGCAAAAGGCGCGATAGCCGCGCGCCTCGGCCGCACCCGCAAAATCACCGATGGCATCAGCGGAACGCGCAATATCGGCGAATAGATCAAGCCTGCCGCCAGCGCGCCAGGCATGTCGCGCCAGGATGTCCGCTTTCTGCAAAGGCAGGGCGCTTTCCAGGGACGCGCCCGCATCTGCGAATAACCCCTCAAAAATCCAGCGCATGGTGAAGACTGTGGGCCCGCCATCAATCGGGCTGCCATCCACCATCACCTCACGCATCTTCCCGCCGGGCGCCGGCGCGCGTTCCAACACCGTCACCGCCGCACCGCGCCGCGCGAGGTCAGCCGCCGCCGCCAAGCCGCCCATGCCGGCGCCAATGACAACAACGCGCGGGGCAGGCATATTACGTTGCTGCGCTCAGTCGGCGACCGCGCCCGGCGAATTGCCGATCCACCGCGCGGCGATGCCAGATGATCAGCGCCACACCCACCACCAAAGGCACTGCCCACATGAAGGGATTGAGCGCCAATTCCGGCAAAATCCGCACAGACCCAAAGGCCAGAAAGGCCGTGTAGACGGAAATGCCCGCACCCACCAAAGCCTTGATGTGTTCCTTGATCCAGGCCCCCGGTCCAGGTTCGCGCGCCAGAATGAACCAAAGATTCGTCCCCGCCGTCGCCAGCCCCACCATGCAAATGCCGATCATCAGCGGTTGGCCAATCATCCAACCTTGCCAGGCGCAATTCAGCGATGCGGGAATCAGCGCATATTGCAACAACAGATTCAAACGCGAGCGATTCAATTCATGCCGGCGCTTGTTGCGAATGGAAAGCCAGCCATACCAGGCAAGGTTCACCGTCAGCAGTCCGGTCATCAGCATCATCCAGCCGAAAATGCCGCGGATGAAAGCCTCATCAAATCGGCCTTCCAGATGCGGATGGGTCTCGATTGGTGCCGCCAGCGTCAGCAGACTCATCACCATGGCAAGGCAGCCGGTGATCAGCAGCGCGAAGGTGAAAATCCTGCCCCAGCGCGCGTGATTGGCGCCGCCCTTGCGCCCAATCACGGGCACCCAGAAAGCGATGGCACCAATGCTGCCCGTCACGATATGGGCGGCGACCAGCGCATGGAACAGGAACAGGACCATCCGAGCCTCCCCGGCTTTCGAGTGACAATCGCACTTGACATGCACTAATGTAAAGCATGGAAATCAGCCATGGCAGGTCAAGCATCGCATCACCCCTTCGCCCGCCCTTGCCTGGACATAAGGCCGGGTAGGGCGCCGTGAATCACGTGCCCGCCTTCCGTGCCTTTGCGCCGCCGCGGTCGGAACCGCTGCCTGCGCTGATCGCGCTGATGCGCTGCATGATCAGGGGTGATGGCGATTTGCTCTCGCTTTTGCCGGCGGAGGCTTATCGCATGCCGATCGGGCCGCTTGGCTATTCGCGGCGTTCCACCATCATCGTGAATCGCCCCGATCTGGTGCGCGAGGTGCTGACCGATCCCAAGGGCATTCTGCCGAAAAGCGATCTGATGGTGCATGCGCTGGACCCGCTGATTGGCGATTCGATTTTCGTCTCCTCCGGCGCCACCTGGCGGCGACAAAGGGCCATGATTGACCCGGCCTTAACAATGATGCGCGTCAACCGTGCCTTCCCCGCCATGGAAGCCGGCGCGGCGGCGGCGGAAGCCACACTGGCCGATCACGCGGCGCGGAACACGCGCTTTTCGCTTGACCTGATGATGAGCCACATGACGGCAGACATCATCTGCCGCACGGTATTTTCAACAGGTTTGGAAACGCGCGTGGCGCATGAGGTTTTCGATGCCTTCACGGAATTCGAACATAGCGTCGCCCAGGTGGAAATCCGCCGCTTGATTTTTGACCGCGCCTGGAAGCGCATTCCACAAAAGGAAAGCGTGCTGAAGGCGTGCAGCCTTATTCGCGGCTATCTTGGCGAATTGCTGGATACGCATCTTGGCGAAAGCGGC
>JBIKXA010000042.1:0-21842 GCA_044356015.1 Roseomonas sp. | reverse complement strand
GCCATGATTTGCGCACGCCACTCACGCGGCTTCGGCTTGGGCTGGCCATGCTGCCGGAAGCCGCACGCGAAGATGCGGCAGCGATGACGGAAGATCTGGAGGAAATGGATCGCCTGATCGGCGTTTATCTTGCCTTTGCGCGCGGTGAGGGCGTGGAACAAGCCGAAGAAACCGATCTTGCTGCCTTGCTGCGCGGTGTTGTCGCGCAACAGGCGCGTGGCGGTGCGGCAATACCCTTTGCGGGGCCGGAATCACTCCCGATGCAACTTCGGGCCGACGCGATGCGGCGCTGCTTTGGCAATCTGCTGCATAACGCCCGCAAGCATGCCGCGCGCGTGAGTGTAACCCTCACGAAACAGCCGCGTGGTCAGAATGGCATTTGGGCGGATATTGCGATTGATGATGATGGGCCGGGCATTCCGGCTGCATCGCGTGAAGATGCTTTCAAGCCTTTCACCACCCTTTCAGGTAGTGGCACTGGGCTTGGGCTTGCGATCGCGCGCGACATCGCCCGCGCGCATGGCGGCGATGTGTTTCTGGAAGATAGCCCCTTGGGCGGCTTGCGCGCGCGGCTCAGGGTGCCGGGGTAGGGCTGGACCAACACGCATAGTTTGGGGATGCTTGCCCCCTCAACTTGCAGGAAGCACCCCATGCAGTTCACCAGCGGCGATTGGCGGATTGACGTTCTGATCCAGGGTTACCCTGGCAAATCCACGCAGCATGGTGGCCTGGGTTGGAGTACGGTGGCGCTGTTGCGCGGCCATGGTCGTATCGTGGTACTGGATGGCGGTGGCTATGGCATGCGCAAGCCCCTGGTCGAAGCACTTGCCAAGCAGGGGGTAAAACTATCGGATGTGACCGATCTGCTGGTCAGCCATTTGCATCATGATCATGTGGTGAATTGGCCGATGTTCCGCGATGCGTTCATTCATGTCGGGCGGAAGGAATTGGCTTGGGCGCTGGGTGTGGCTTGGGGGGAAACCGCTGTGCCGGAACACGCGGTGCAAGCGCTCAGCCGTTGGCCGACGATGCAGTTGATGGATGATGGGCAGGAAGTGCTGCCTGGCATTACCGCGCATCTTTCGCCTGGTCATACGCCTGGTCATTTGCTGTTTCTGATTGAAGGCGCGCCGCAGGCGGTGGTGCTGTTGCAGGATGCGGTGAAGAACCGCGTGGAACTCACCACGCGCACAACGGATATGACCTATGATCCGGCGGTCAGCCGCGCGACGATTGAACTGGTCTGGGAAATATGCCGCACCCATCCGGGCTGCGTCCTGATTCCCGGCCATGATGTACCGCTGATGGTGGAAAATGGTGTGCCACGTGCGCTTTCAAGCCATAGTGCGGGGATCAAATCCTGGTTCGGCAAGGATTTGCAGGATACGGTGATGTTCTCCCTTGCGCCGCCTTCCGCTTGAACACGACACTCCCTGAAAGGACAAAATAATGGATCAACAGAACGCCCATGATGCGCTGCGCGCTGAAGGCCGCGCGGTGATGTGGGAAGTGCTTGGCAAAGCCTATATGGAAAAGCGTGACGCCAGCACCAACCCCTTCAACGCCGCGGTGCGCCGATTGTCTGAGGAATTCGCCTATGCCACGCTATGGCAAAGGGCAGGGCTTGATCGGCGCGAACGCAGCCTGATTACGCTTGCCATGATCTGCGCGCTCAATCGCCCGCATGAACTTCGGATCCACCTGGTGGCGGCGCTGAATAATGGCTGCACGGCTGAGGAAATCTCGGAAATCTTCACCCATGCCGTTGCCTATTGCGGCTTTCCTGCCGCCATTGATGCGCTGCGTGTCGCAGAGGAAGTGCTGAAGGAACAGGGAAAGCTGTAACGCCCAGCCTTTTGCGCCACTGATGCCATCGGTTTCGGCGAAAAATGCGCGCAAGCCCGTGATAAGGCTTGCCCCAAGGCGCCGCTCCCCATAGGTTGCGCGCGTTCGGGGCGTGGCGCAGCCTGGCTAGCGCGCCTGTTTTGGGTACAGGAGGTCGGAGGTTCGAATCCTCTCGCCCCGACCACGGTTTCGAAACTTCATGCGGTTCGGCAGGTTGGGTGACCCGGTACGCGGGATTTTTGCCCGGAGCGGCGCAAGCTGATCATCAAGGTTTCACAAGATCCCGTAACTCGCGCGGCAGTGCCGCGCGAGGGTCTATCTGGGCAGCCTTTGGCTGCCGCCCTCCGGGGGATTTTTCGCCCGTTTACGGGCGAAAAATGGGCCCGGCAGGACTCGAACCTGCAACCAAACCGTTATGAGCGGTCCGCTCTGACCATTGAGCTACAGGCCCATCAATAGCCCTGATAGCCCCCCAAGGCCGGGGAAATCAAACGCGCTTATTCTCACCCGCCAGCCGCGCCAGCACGCGCAGCAAATCCCGCGCCCGCTTCACGCGTTCCGCCAGATCCATATCGCGGATCAGCGCCAGCTTGGCATCGGGGCGGAGCTTCACCGCGCCCTTCTGCCCCTGGATCCAGGTAATCAGCCCGCCCGGATTGGCGAAATTCTGCCCCCGGAAGCTCAGCACCAGGCCCTTCGGCCCGGCATCCAGCTTTTCCACCCCGGCCTGCCGACAGAGCCGCTTGATCGCGACCACTTGCAGCAGGTTTTCAACCTCAGGCGGTAAGGGGCCGAAGCGATCCGCCAATTCCGCCGCCATGGCGTCATTCTCGCCATCCGTCGCAAGACCGCCGATACGCCGATAAAGGCCGAGGCGCACCGGCAAATCCGTGACGTAATTTTCCGGGATAAGCACCGGCAGACCAAGATTGATCTGCGGCGTCCATTCCCGCTCACTCTCCTGACCCTCAGCGCCGGCTTTGATATCCGCAACCGCTTCTTCCAGCATTTGCTGGTAAAGCTCGATGCCGACTTCGCGGATTTGGCCGGATTGCTCTTCGCCCAGAAGATTGCCCGCACCGCGAATATCCAGATCATGGGAGGCAAGCGTGAAGCCCGCGCCCAGATTATCCAAAGTCTGCATCACTTCCAGCCGCTTTTCCGCCGCCGCAGAAAGCCGATGCGCCTCCGGCCAGGTCAGATACGCATAGCCGCGCAGCTTCCCGCGCCCAACGCGCCCGCGCAGCTGATAAAGCTGCGCGAGGCCAAACATATCCGCGCGGTGAATGATCAGCGTATTCACCGCCGGCATATCCAAGCCGCTTTCAACAATATTGGTGGATAGCAAAATATCATGCTTGCCATCGCCAAATTCGGTCATGACGCGTTCAAGTTCGGTCGGCGTCATGCGGCCATGGGCCTGGACCATGCGCGCTTCCGGCACAATCTCGGTCAGGCGTTCGGCCAGCTTCGCCATGTCTTCAATGCGCGGCACCACGCAGAAAATCTGCCCGCCACGGAAGCGTTCGCGCTGAATGGCCTCCCGCAGCACCACCGCATCCCAGGGCATGATGAAGGTGCGCACCGCAAGCCTGTCCACAGGGGGCGTTGCGATCACGCTCATCTCGCGCACGCCCGTCAGCGCCAATTGCAGCGTGCGCGGAATGGGAGTCGCGGTCAGCGTCAGCACATGCACATCGGCTTTCAGCGCCTTCAGCGCTTCCTTGTGGCGCACGCCGAAATGCTGTTCCTCATCCACCACCAGCAGGCCGAGATCGGCAAATTCAGTGCCCTTGGCCAAAAGCGCATGGGTGCCGATGACGATATTGATATCGCCGCGTTTCATGCCTTCGCGCGTTTCCGCCGCTTCCTTCGCCGTGACCAGGCGAGAGAGTTGCGCGATGCGCAAAGGGAAACCTTCAAAGCGCTTCAGGAACACGCGATGATGCTGGCGCGCCAGCAGCGTGGTTGGCACCACCACCGCCACCTGCGCGCCGGACATCGCGACCACAAAAGCGGCACGCAAAGCGATTTCCGTCTTGCCGAAGCCAACATCGCCGCAAATCAGCCGATCCATCGGCCTTCCAGCGGAAAGGTCTTCCAACACATCGGCAATGGCGCGGGATTGATCTTCCGTCTCGGCAAAGGGGAAGCGGGCACAAAACTCATCCCACATGCCCTCAGGCGGCGTGGCCAAAGTGCCATCCTTCATGCGCCGCATGGCCGCAGTGCGGATCAGTTCGGCGGCCATGTCGCGGATGCGCGACTTCGCCTTGGCCTTGCGATTTTGCCAGGAAACACCGCCAAGCTTATCCAGCGCGACCCCCGCGCCTTCAGACCCGAAGCGGGAGAGGATTTCGATATTCTCCACCGGGACAAACAGCCTGTCACCACCATCATAAATCAGCTTCAGGCAATCATGCGGTGCGCCTGATACTTCAATCGTCACCAGCCCTTCATAGCGGCCTATGCCGTGATCCTGATGGACGACCAGATCGCCTTCGGCGATTTCGGTGGCGTCCGCGATGAATTGATCAGCGCGGCGCCGGCGACGCGGTGGGCGGGCGATGCGTTCGCCGAGCAAATCCTGCTCAGCGGTCACGGCGATGCCATCGGCGATGAAGCCGCGTTCAATCCCCATTACCACCAGCGCGACAACATCCGGCGGCAGTGCGCGGGCGGCTTTCCAATCCTCTGCCGCTTCGGCACGCACGCCATTTTCGCGCAGCAGATTGCCAAGCCGTTCACGAGACCCGCGCGACCAGGCCGCCAGCACCGGCCGGCGCTTGGCCTTGGCTTCGCCCTGCACCATGGCGGCGTAAGCGCCGAACACATTCTCCCCCGCGCTGCGCGCTTCGGCGAAAAGCGGGCCGGGGCGGCCGCCCGCCGCAATCCCCTCGGGCTGGGCGAAAGGTGAAAAGCGCAGCACGCGGCAATCAGCCAGCATCGCGCCCCAGCTTGCTTCATCAAGATAGAGCGTCGCAGGCGGCGCGGGGCGATAGGGCACATCGCCCTCACCAATGCGCGTCGGCACGCGGCGGGCTTCGTAATGATCGGTGATCATCTCAAGCCGCGCCTTCAGCACTTCCTCGGCCTGATGATCGAAGCTGATTTCGGCGCCCGGCGCGTAATCCAACAAGGGCACCATGTTTTCATGAAACAGCCCCGCCCAATGTTCCATGCCGGGATAGCGTCGCCCGGCACTGATGGCGCCATAAAGCGGATCATCCGCCGCTGCCGCGCCGAATAATTCGCGGTAGCCGCTGCGGAAGCGCGCGCGTGACGCCTCATCCAAAAACACCTCACCCACCGGGCGGAGCGACAAGGCGGGCATAACCTTGCCACTGCGTTGGCTCGCCGTATCAAAGCGGCGCATATCCTCAATTTCGTCGCCAAAAAGATCGAGGCGTATGGGTTCCGGCTCGCCTGCCGGGTAAAGGTCAATAATGCCGCCGCGCACGGCATATTCGCCATGTTCCATCACCGTGCCGGTGCGGTGATAGCCATTGGCTTCCAGAAATGCCGTGAGTTTTTCCGGCTGCACCCGCCCGCCCTTCGCAAGCGATAAGGTGGCACCTGCAAACACATTGGATGAGGGCACTTTCTGCACCAGCGCATTGACGGTGGTGAGCAAGACGCGCGGGCGTTTGCCCGCTTCCAACAGGCGCGTGAGCGTCGCGACACGTTCGGCGATGATTTCCGGATTGGGCGAAACCCGATCATAGGGCAGGCAATCCCAGGCGGGAAAACGCAGCACTTCGATCTCTGGCGCGAAGAAGCCAAGCGCCTCGCCCATGCGGGCCATGCGCGCATCATCGCGGCAGACATGGATGATGGGCGCATCCATTTCGGCCCGACGGCGCGCCACCAGAAGCGCATCAAAGCCTTCCGGCGCGCCATGAATGATGACGGGCTTCATGGCCCGGCGCCGGCCTCGGCCTGGATGCGCCGTAGCAGGGGCGTGTCATGTTCGGGCGGGATCGGGCGTCGGCCGGAAAGCCAATCGGCCAAATCTACGTCCCAGAGTTCCAGTATGTCTTCCAAGGCGGCCACTTCGGCATCGGAAAGCGTCGCGATATGGCGCGCGACAAAGCCGCCGATCAGGATATCGGTTTCCTTGGTGCCGCGATGCTGGGCACGAAAAACAAGGCGGCGGCGGCGGGCATCGAGTTCTGTTGGGTCTGGCATATCGCTCTAGTCTCAAGGCGCTGGCATATAGAGGCTGATGGGAATCCTGTCAGCCCGCCCCGAGCCGACCAACACCGCCGAGGACCCCCTTGCGCGGCTATTGGCGCCGATTGAAAGCCTGCCCGGGCTGCGCAAGCCCGATCTGCTGGCGCGCGCCGTGGGTGGGGGGCGGGTGCTGGATTTGCTGCTGCATTTGCCGGAACGCGTGCAGCATCGGCCCGTTTTGCGCAGTCTTGCCGGCGCTGTTGAAGGCCAGGAAGTCACACTTGAACTCCGCATCACGGGCGCCCCGGCGCGCGGGGGGCGAGGCCCCTGGATGGTCCCCGCCATCTGTGGCGCCGATCCGGTGGCGCTGATTTCCTTCTCTCGCGCCACTTGGGCGGGCACGGCGCTGACCCGCGCCTTCCCGCAGGGTGCGGAGAGGCGCGTCGCCGGGCGGTTGAAGGCGTTTCAGCGCGCCTGGCAATTGGAATTGGATGCGGACCCGCTGGTGGAACCGCCCCATCGCATCCCGCTGTGGCAGCCCATTTGGCCGCTCACTGCTGGGCTTTCCTGGCGCAATTTGGCCGATGCGGTGGATGGGGCGCTGAAATCCCTGCCCGATCTGCCGGAATGGGTGGATGGGCCGCTGCTGAAGCGCGAAGCCTGGCCCGGCTTTGCCGAGGCACTTCGCCGGCTGCATGCGCCGGAAGGCCAAGACGCCACGGCGCTGCGCCGCCGGCTGGGCTATGATGAGCTTCTGGCCGGGCAAATCGCGCTTGGCCTGGTGCGGCGGCGCGTGCGGGAAAGGCCGGGCCGCGCCCTTCAGGGCAATGAAAGCCTGCGCCGCCCCGCCTTGGCCGCCTTCGGCCATGCGCCAACGCCTTCCCAGCTTGAGGCCATGGCGGAGATAGATGCGGATTTGGCCGCCCCCAGGCGGATGCTGCGCCTGCTGCAAGGCGATGTCGGCGCGGGCAAAACCCTGGTCGCGCTGATGGCCATGCTGCGCGCGGTGGAAGCCGGCGCCCAGGCTGCCTTGATGGCGCCGACGGAATTGCTCGCGCGGCAACATTTGCGGAGTTTTGAACGGCTTTGCGGCGCCGCTGGCGTGCCGGTGGCGCTGCTGGCCGGCAGTGTGAAGGGCAAGGAAAGGCGCCGGGTGCTGCAAGGGCTTGCGGATGGAACACTCCCCATCGTGGTTGGCACCCATGCGCTGTTTCAGGAAGGGGTCGCCTTCAAGGGTTTGGGCCTTGCCGTGGTGGATGAACAGCACCGCTTCGGCGTGGCGCAGCGGCTGATGCTGGCGGAAAAGGGCCAGGCAGCGGATATGCTGGTGATGACGGCAACCCCCATCCCCCGCACGCTTTTGCTGACGCAATGGGGCGAAATGGCCGTCAGCCGCATGGCCGGCAAACCTGCCGGGCGCCAGCCCATCGCAACCCGCATCCTGAGCCAGGATCGCCTGCCCGATATTTTGGCCCGCCTGCATGAAGCGGTGGCGCGCGGGGCGCGGGCCTATTGGGTGGTGCGCGCCATCACCGGCAGCGAAAAGGATGACAGTGTCGCCGCCGAGGACCGCTTTGCCGAGCTTTCCGCCCATTTCCCGGGCCGGGTTGGTCTTGCCCATGGCATGCAGGATGTTGCGGTGCGCGAAGCCGCCCTGGCCGATTTCGCCGTTGGGCGCACCAATATCCTGGTCGCCACCACGGTCATTGAAGTGGGCGTGGATGTGCCGGAAGCAACCATCATGCTGATTGAACAGGCGGAACGCTTCGGCCTTGCGGCGCTGCATCAGCTGCGTGGCCGTGTCGGGCGGGGGAAGGACGCTTCTTCCTGCCTATTGGTGCATTCCCCCGGCCTGAGTGATGGCGAAAGGCGGCGGCTTTTGGTGCTGCGCGATACGGAAGATGGCTTCGTGATCGCGGAGGAGGATTTGAAATCCCGCGGCGGCGGCGATGCCTTGGGCGCGCGGCAAGCCGGCCTGCCCGGCGCCCGGCTGTTTGATGCGCGGGAAGACCCGGATCAATTCGCGCGCTACGTCCAGATTGCCCATCGCGATGCGGAAGCGCTGCTGACCCGCGATGCCGCGCTTGCCTCCCCGCGCGGGCAGGCGGCCCGGCTTGTGCTCAGGCTATTCGGCCATGATCTGTCCATGGCGGCCTTGGATGCCGGCTGATCCACCGCCACAGGGCTTGCAAGGCAGCGCGGGAAGGGTCAAATCGCCGCGCGCAACTTTACCAATAACGCGTTGAGGCAGGAATAAAGGGAGATGGGCTTTGGCCGCGCTGATCGAAATTGAGCGCCTGACCAAGCGCTTTGGCGCCTTCACCGCCGTTGATGATGTTTCCTTCACGGTGAATCGCGGCGAAGTGGTGGGCTTCCTTGGCCCCAATGGCGCCGGCAAATCCACCACCATGAAAATGCTGGCGGGTTTCGTGACCCCTTCTGCCGGCACGGCGCGGATTTGCGGCCAGGATGTGATTGAAGCCCCCGTCGCAGCCAAACGCGCGCTTGGCTATCTGCCCGAAGGTGCGCCGACCTATCCCGAAATGACCGTGACCGGGTTTTTACACTTCATCGCCCGCATTCGCGGCTTTGGCGGCGCCGAGGCCAATGAACGCATGGCCCGCGCCATGGCGATGACGCAGTTGGAAGGCGTGCGCTTGCAGCCGATTGAAACGCTCTCCAAAGGGTTCAAACGCCGCGTTGGATTGGCGCAAGCGCTGCTGCATGACCCGCCCGTTTTGGTGTTGGATGAACCCACCGATGGCCTGGACCCGAACCAGAAGCATGAGGTCCGTGAATTGATCCGCCGCATGGCGCCCGAAAAGGCCATTGTGATTTCAACGCATATCCTGGAAGAGGTGGATGCGGTCTGCACCCGCGCCATCATCATCGCGCGCGGCAAGGTTTTGGCCGATGCTACACCGAAAGAATTGGAAGCCCCCGGCAAGACGCTTGAGCAAGTTTTCCGCGATTTGACCCTGAAGCAGGAGGCCGCCTGATGCGCGCTGCCCTGCTTGTCGCGCGCCGCGAATTGGCCGGCTATTTCGCGACCCCTGTGGCTTACGTCTTCATCGTGATTTTTCTGATGATGGCGGGTGCCATGACCTTCAGCCTGGGCGGGTTTTTTGCGCGCGGCCAGGCTGATCTTGGCCCCTTCTTTGGCTTTGTGCCTTGGCTATTCCTGTTTCTAGTGCCGGCGCTGACGATGCGGCTTTGGGCGGAAGAACGCCGGCTTGGCACGATTGAATTGCTGCTGACGCTGCCCTTGGCGCAATGGCAGGCGGTGCTGGGGAAGTTCCTCGCTGCCTGGGCGTTTTGCGCCATTGCGCTGGCGCTGACCTTCCCGCTGGTCTTGACCGTGAATTATCTGGGCCGGCCCGATAATGGCGTGATCGCCGCGGGCTATGGTGCGTGTTTGTTGATGGCGGGTGCTTACCTTGCGATTGGGTCCGCCATGTCGGCCATGACCAAGAACCAGGTGATTGCCTTCGTGCTGGCCGTTGCCGTGTGCTTTCTGTTTGCGGTCGCCGGCAGCGCTTTGGTGACGGATTTTCTGAGCCAACGCATCCCCGCCCTGGCCGAAATTGCGCGCGCGCTATCGCTGACGGAACGCTTCAATGGCCTCACGCGCGGTGTCATTGCGCTGCGGGATGCGGTGTTCTTCGCCTCCTTCATTGCGTTCTGGCTTTTCGTGAATGCGGTGGTGCTTGACCACCGGAAGGCTGACTAGACCATGGCTGATCAAATCAAGGCAAAGCCCGGCACGCGGCGCGTCTGGTCCTCCGCGCTTGGGATTGTGGCGGCGTTGGCGCTGGCCATCGGCGTCAATATGCTGGTGGAGCGTTTCGCGCCGCGCGCGCGGCTCGATCTCACGGCACAAAAACTTTACACGCTGTCGGATGGGACACGCAGCGTGCTGTCTGGCCTGCAAGACCCGGTGACGCTCAGGCTGTTTTATTCGCGCAAGCTCGGCACCGCCATTCCCGCCTATGGCGCCTATGCGGAACGCGTGCGCGCGATGCTGGATGAATATGTTGCAGTCGCCGGCGGCAAGCTGCGCCTTGAAGTGCTGGACCCGGAACCTTTCAGCGAAACCGAAGACCGCGCTTTGGCTTTTGGCCTGCAAGGCGTGCCGGTGGATCAATCTGGTGAGCAGGTTTATTTCGGCCTGGTTGGCGCGAATCTGCTGGATGATGAACGCAATATCCCCTTTTTCCAGCCGGACCGGGAGCGCTTTCTGGAATTCGATCTGACGCGCTTGGTTTATGAGCTTTCCAATCCGCGCCGCCCGGTGATTGGCGTCATGTCGCCCTTGCCTTTGAATGGCGACCCGCGCGCGATGATGATGCGCCAGGCCGCCATGGGCCAGCCCTTTGCGGTGATGAATAGCCTGCGGGATTTTTTCACCCTGCGTGATGTGCCCATGGATGCGCAGGTGATCGAAAACGACATTCAGGTGATGATCCTGGCGCATCCGCAAGGGCTTTCGGATGCGGCGCAATATGCGGTGGATCAGTTCGTGCTGCGTGGCGGCAAGCTGATCCTGCTGATTGACCCGCATTCCGAAGGCCAGGCATCGCGCCCCGGCCCCGGAGGGCGCCCGCCCGCCAATACCGCATCAAGTCTTGAACGCCTGACCAATGCCTGGGGCATTGAAGCGCCATCAGACAAGGTGGTGCTGGATTTGCGCGGCGCCTGGCGCGTGCGCGCCAATCCGCAGGACCGTGTGCAGGCGGTGGATTATGTCGCTTGGTTCAATGCGCAGGGTGATTCCATCGCACAGGGGGAAGTTGCGACCGCGCAGCTTAATCAGGTGACTTTCGCCTCCGCTGGTTTGCTGCGGCGCAAGGAGGGCGCGCGGGTGGAATTCACGCCGCTCATCACCTCAAGCCCGCGCAGCATGGAAGCGGATGCGGCGAAGGTGCGCGAAAACCCCAACCCGACGCAATTGCTGGCGGATTTCCGGCCCGATGGGCAAACCCGAGTTCTGGCGGCGCGGCTGCGTGGTGAAGTGGCAACGGCCTTCCCTGATGGCGCACCACCGCCGCCGCAAGGCACAGAACGCCCCGCCGATTTCCCGGTGCATCGTGTGCGGAGTGAAGGTGCCGCCAATATCATCGTGATCCATGATGCGGATGTGCTGGAAGATCGCTTCTGGGTGCGCGTACAGGATTTCTTTGGCCAGCAGGTGGCAACGCCCTTCAGCGATAATGGCGCGCTGATTGCGAATCTGGTGGATACCATGGCGGGGGGTGATGCGCTGATTTCGCTGCGCTCGCGTGGTGAATCGCTCCGCCCGTTTGAGGTTGTGGATGATATTCGCCGCGATGCGGAAGCGCGTTTCCGCCAGACGGAACGCGAATTGACGCAGCGCCTGGAAGCGACCGAACGCCGCCTGCGTGAATTGCGCCAAGGCCCGCAGGGTGGGGATCGCGGCCAGACCAATGCCGTGATCAGCGCCGAACAGCGCGCGGAAATTGATGCAGCGCGTGAGGAGATTCTCCGCACCCGTCAGCAATTGCGCGCGGTGCAGTTGGAATTGCGGCGCGATATTGAAGGGCTGGAGACGTGGCTGCGCATCCTCAATATCGCCGCGGTGCCGGTGCTGCTGACGATCCTCGCGCTGCTTTTGGGTGTTGCACGCGCACGCCGGCGCGCGGCGGCGCGGCATTAGGGGGGCAGGCAATATGCAAAGACGTTCCCTGATTTTGCTTGGCAGCGCAGCGGTGATCGCCATGGCCGGCGCCTTGCTGATCAAGCCGCCAGCCCCGCCAGCACCGCCGGTTGGCACGGGCGCACTTGCCTTTCCGGGCCTTGCGCAGCGCCTCGGTTCTGCCGCGCGGATCGAAGTGCGCCGGCATGATGGCGCGCTTGAAATCATCCGGCGCGGTGATGTCTGGGTGCTGCCCAGCAAGGGCGATTATCCAATCCGGCAGGAAAAGCTGCGCGAATTGCTGACGGGCCTCACGGAATTGCGGCTGATGGAACCGCGCACCGGCAATCCTGAAATGTTTGATCGGCTTGGCCTGGAAGACCCGATGCGCGCGGGGGCCACTTCCACCTTGCTGCGTGTGGTGGATGCGCAAGGCTCGGCGCTGGTGGAATTGGTGATCGGGCGGCGACGCGTTCGCACACAAGGCAATGTGCCGGAAAGTGCCTATGTGCGGCGGCCCAACGAAAACCAGGCTTGGCTCGCCGAAGGCCGCATTCCGGTGGATGCCGATCCGCAGCTTTGGCTGGACCGCGATATCGCGAACCTGCCGCGTGAACGCGTGCAACGCGTTGTCATTGCGCGCGCCGGCGAAGACGCGCTGGTGCTGACCCATACCGGCCAGCCCGATGGCAAGCTTGCCATCACCACGCCCGCCGATGCGCCGCCCGCAGATGATGTCAGCCTGGATGAGGTGGCGCGCAGCTTTGAATTCCTGACTTTCCTCGATGTACGCCGCGCAGCCGATGCGCCGGGTGAAGCGCTCGGCGAAGCGCGTTTTGAGATGACCGATCGTCTGGCGATCATCGCTCGCCCGCGTAAGCAGGGTGAGGAAATCTGGGTGACGCTGGCCGCTGAGGGCGATGATGAAGCGGCGCGCTTGAATGCGCGCTGGCGCGGCTGGGTCTATCAAACCGGGCAATGGAAGGAAAAAGCCTTCATCCCGCGGCTTCTGGATTTGCGCCGCCAGGAAGAAGCCCCCGCCACGCCTGCCGAACCGCCGATTGCGCCAAGGTGAGCAACGCGCCGCGCGAATATCCTGACCGCCCATGGGTCGGCATTGGCTGCATCGTGTTTCGGGAAGAAGCGGTGCTGCTGGTGCGTCGCGGTAAGCCGCCGCGCATCGGCCAATGGTCATTGCCGGGCGGCGCGCAGCATGTCGGCGAAAGGGCGGAAGAAGCCGCGCGACGCGAATTGCGCGAAGAGGCCAGCATTGAAGTCGGCCAGATGGCGCTCGCTTATGTTTTCGATGCCATCAATGAAGATGAGGATGGCCGCGCGCGCTACCACTACACCATCATTGATTTTGCCGCGCATTGGTTGGAGGGCGAAGCCTGCGCCGGCGATGATGTCAGTGAAGTCGCTTGGGCGCTACCGCATGAATTGGTGGCTTATGATCTGACCGAAGCGGCGCATGAGGCGATTGCGGCGGCGCGCATCGCCCTGGGATTACGCTGATAAATCAACGCCGCCGCCAGCCTTCCTGCTTGCGATAAAGCGTTGACGGGCTGATGCCCAGAAACGCCGCCGCCTTGGCGATATTCCCGCCGCAGAGTTTTACCGCTTCCTCAATCGCTTCGCGTTCGGTTTCGGCCAAAGGCCGGATGCGCTTGGTGGATTCAACGGCGCGCGGCGCAATGGGCGGGTCAGGTTCCGGGGCCGTCACCGGCGCTGGCACGACAGGCGCTGGCTCGGGCTTGGCACCACCTTCCCGCACCGTGGCGGGCAACATCCCAACGGTCACCACCTCGCCATCATGCAGCACCACAGCGGTGCGAATGGCGTTTTCCAATTCGCGCACATTGCCGGGCCAGGTATGGCGCATCAGCATCGCGCGCGCTTCGGCATCAAAACGCTGAAAGCGCTTGCCTTCCTCGGTGGCGCTTTTCGCCAAAAATGCCTCGGCCAAAGCCAGCACATCATCGCCGCGATCACGCAAGGGCGGCAATGGCACCGGGATCACGTGCAGGCGGTAATAGAGATCCTCGCGGAAGCGCCCGGCGCGCACTTCTTCCAGCGGGTCGCGATTGGTAGCGCAGACAAAACGCACATCGGTTTGCAGCGTCTTGCCGCTGCCGACAGGCTGAAACGTGCCGGTCTGGATAAAGCGGAGCAGCTTGCCTTGCAGCGCCAAATCCATTTCGCAAATCTCATCCAGGAATAGCGTGCCGCCATCCGCCGCCCGCGCCGCGCCGATCCGGTCCGCCACCGCGCCGGTAAAGGCGCCGCGCACATGGCCGAAGATTTCGCTTTCAATCAAATCCTTCGGGATCGCCGCGCAATTGATGGCGATGAAGGGACCGGCCTTGCGGGGTGAGATGCCATGCACCGCCTCGGCCGCCAATTCCTTGCCGGTGCCGCTTTCACCGGTCACAAACACGGTCGCGCGCGATGCGGCGGCGTTTTCCAGAATGCGATAGACGGCCTGCATGGCCGGTGCGGCACCAATGAAGCCGGCAAAGCCTTGGCGCGGCGCGCCCGCCGCCAGCACTGCGACCTGCCGGCGCAAGGCCGCGCGTTCCATCACATTCGCGACTGTCACGGTCAGCCGTTCTGGCGCGAAGGGTTTCACCAGGAAGTCAGATGCGCCCGCCTGCATCGCTTCCACCGCCAGCGCCACCGAACCATGCGCGGTCATGACCACCACCGGCAGATCAGGATCGCGCCCGCGCAATTCGCGCAGCACGGAAAGCCCATCCCCATCCGGCAGACGGAGATCGAGCAAAACGCCATCGGGCATCAATTGATCGGCGAATTTCAGGGCATCGGCGATGCAATGCGCGTGGCGGATTTCATAAGGCCCGGCGCGCAGATATTCCTGATAGACGGTGGCGAGGGAAGGTGAATCCTCCACCAGCAAAAGCTGGTGCTGCAAGGCTGCGTCAGCCACGCGCGCGCATCCAGCCGAACCCGGTCAAGACAGCACCCAACACCGCCGGCGCCACGAAGGCAGGCGCTTCCAGAACGGGCAGCAGCACATCATCCCACAACATCGGCAGAAGATAGCGCTGAACCCCGGCCTGCACCAAACTCAGCAATCCTGAATCAAGGCGAAACAGCAGCGCCCCCAGCGGATCGGCGCCGAACATCACGAAAAGCCCCGCTGCCAGCAGCAAGAACACCAAGCCGATCAGGCGCATCGCGCCCTCACGCCCAAAGTCGTTCGCGCTGCAAACCCGTGTATAGATCGGCAACAAATTCGCCATAACCATTGAACAAAAGCGTCGGCACTGTTTCCCCGGTGCCGAGCATGCGTTCCTGCGCCTGGCTCCAGCGTGGATGCGGCACGGCGGGATTCACATTGGCCCAAAAGCCATATTCCTGCGACTGAAGCTTTTCCCAGAAGGAAACCGGACGCTGATCGGTAAGCCTGATTGTCACGATGCTCTTGCCGGCCTTGAAGCCGTATTTCCACGGCTGATGGAAACGGATCGGCCCGCCATTTTGCGGCGGTAATAACTTGCCATAGGCACCCACCACCATGAAGGAAAGCTCATTGGCGGCCTCGGCAATCGTGCAGCCTTCCGTATAGGGCCAGGGATACCAGCTTTGCCTGAGGCCGGGCATGACGCTTGGCAGGGTCGCGGTCTGGAACACCACATAGCGCGCGGAAGAAAGCGGCTTTACCTCGGCCAGCAGGGCGGAAAGCGGAAAGCCGGTCCAGGGCACCACCATGGCCCAGGCTTCAACGCAGCGCAGGCGATAGACGCGTTCTTCCAAAGGCATGCGCGCGAGCAGATCCTCAATGCCGTAGTCGCGCGGGTTTTCCACCATGCCTTCCACCTTCACCGTCCAGGGGCGTTGGGGCATGCGCTGGGCGGCGGCGCTGATGGATTTATGGCTGCCGAATTCATAGAAGTTGTTGTAGGTGGTGACCTCACGCTCAGCCGTGATGGCGCGCCCCGGCGCATAGCGCGTATTGCGCATGGCTGGCGGCAGGCCCGCTTGCTGGGCGAGTGCCGGACCAGCGGCCAGCATCCCGGCGCCAAGCGCCATGGCCTTGCGGCGGTTGAATACCAGCGCTTCGGGCGTGACTTGGGACTCGGGCAGGGAAAAGCGGCGGAATTTCAGGATATGCATGGCGGGCGGCGCCTCCTTAACCCGATAAAGGCGCGCTGACCGGGAAGGTCAAGCGTGATCACCGCCCCGGCCTCGGCAAAACCGCGCTGGGCGGCTGGCCGGGCGCGGTCGTCACGCGAAACAGCCGATGGGCTTCGGCTTCCTGCCCTCGGCGGGCACGGATCAAACGACCGGCATCGCCTTCAATGCGTATCGCGCCAGGCCAAAGCGGTGGCCCATCGCCCCGTCTTTCACTGCGGATCAGCAGGCCCTCAGCCCCATCGGGCGCCTTGGGCAGGGTGAAGAAGCGCCAGCGCGGGTCCATCGCCACCACGCGAAGCTCAGGCGGCAGGCGGAAGGCCATGCCGGAAGCCAGGCCATATTCCTCGGCGGCAATGAAGGCCGCATCCTCGCGGGCGGCGGCCCGCGCCAAATCCGCCGCCAGCCCATCCCAGCCGCCAAGCCGCGCCAGCGTCGGGTCCTGGCGCCGCGGCAAGGGCAAGGGCGCGGCGGTGGCTTGCAGATAGGCCGCCCCCGCCATGGCAAAGCCCAGCACCAGGGCAGGGGTGCGAAGCCTGAGCCAGCCCGCAGGCAGCAGCGCGGCGGCGGCAATGGCCGCGCTAGGATAGAGGATCGCCGGCCAATTCCCCTGCACCCGGCTCCCCAAAGCCTGCCAGAGGAAAATCGCTGACCCTGGCAGGATCAGCGCCAGCAGCAGCGCCGCGCCAGCATCGCGCCTGCGCCAAACCTCCCGCGCCGCCATGGCGATGCCAACCACGCACAACAGAAAGACCAGCGGCGTCACCAACGCCACCTGGCCGCCGAGCAATTCGCCAAGCCAGCGCAGGCTTTGGCCGGTGCCGCCCGCGGCGGTGCGCCCCCCTTGCTTGGCGAAGGACGCCCATTCATGCGCCGCATTCCACAACAGCACCGGGGCGAAAAGCACGACGGCCAAAGCACCGCCCGCCCAAAGCTGCCAGCGCAGCAGCCAGCGTCGTGCTTCAGGCAGCAGCACAAGCCAAAGCACCAAACCGAAGCCGAGCAAAACCGCCGTATATTTGGACAGCAGCGCGCCCCCCGCGAAAACCCCGGCGGCCAGCCACCAGCGCGCATCTCCGCTGCGCTGCGCCCGCGCCACGGCCCAAAGCGTCGCCACCCAGAAGAACAGCAAGGGCGTATCGGGTGTCATGGTCACGGCGCCGAGGGCGGCAAAAAGCGTCGCATTCATCAGCGCCGCCGCCCAGGGCCCGGCGCCACGCCCAGGGAAAAGATCCTCGGCGGTGCGCGCGAGCATCAGCGAACCGATGAACAGCGAAACCGGCCCCAATAGCCGCACGCCGAGCGCAGTCTCACCCACCAATGCCGTGCCCAGCCAGATGAAGATCGCGACCATCGGCGGATGATCCAAATAGCCGCCCTGCACATGGCGCGACCAGACCCAGTAATACGCCTCATCCGGGGAAAGCGGCAGGATCGCTGCCAGCACCAGGCGCAATCCCGTCAGCGCAACAAGCGCAATCAGCCAAGGGTTCACTTGGCGCGCCAGACCAGTGTTGCGGAAACCGCGTAATTCCACACCACCGTCAGCGCAGCGCCCGCCGCGCCCGCCAAGCCCCAGGCCAGCACGCCATCACGCAGCAGCAGATTGGCAATGCCGATATTGGCCGCCGCGCCCAGCCCGCAGACCAGATAGAACAGCGCCAATCCGCGCAGAAGTGCCGTGCCGCGCAGGCGCCGGTCCCGATAGGTGATGCGATTATTGAGCAGGAAATTCGCCGTCATGGCGACCAGTGTTGCCGCCCATTGCGCCGCGTTGAAGCCTACCCCGCCCAAGCCATGCAGCAGCCCGAGCACCACCAGATGCACCAGCACGCCAATCGCGCCTACGGCAGCGAAGGACAGGAAGCGCAGCGGCACAATACCGCCCAAAGCCTTATCCGCCAGCAAGCCCGCGAATTCCAGGATCACCCCCGCATCCAGCTTGCTTTCGCCAGCCACACGCGCGCGGAAGGAATAGGGGATTTCCAGGCTCCGCAAAGGCCGTTTTGCCGACAGCAAAATATCCAGCAAAATCTTGAAACCCGTGCCGGTCAGCCGAGGTGCCACTTCCTCAAACAACTCCCGCGGCATGGCGAAAAAGCCGCTCATCGGGTCGCTCACGCGCACCGGTAGCGCGGCATTGGCAAGCGCCGCGCCAGTATCGGAAATCATTTGCCGCGCGGCGGTAAGCCCGCCTTGCTTGTCGCCGCCTTCGATATTGCGGCTGCCGATCACAATATCCGCCTGCCCCGCTTCAAGCGCTTCCAACATCCGCGGCAGCAGCGTTTCATCATGCTGCAAATCGCCATCAATCACGGCAAGAAAGGGCGCCGAGGTCGCGAGCATCCCTTCGATGCAGGCGGAAGCCAAGCCGCGCCGCCCGATCCGCCTGATGCAGCGGATGCGCTGATCCTGCGCGGCAATGGCGCGCACGGCAGCGCTGGTGCCATCGGGGCTATCATCATCAACGAAAATCGCTTCCCAAGCCATGCCGGCCAAGGCTGCATCAAGCCGCGCCACCATGGGCGCCACATTCGCCGCTTCATTGTAACAGGGGATCACCACGCAAAGGCGCGGCAGCGCCGTGGCGGTCACTTGGCGTCTTGCCAAGCCTGCCCTGCTTTACGGGTGGCCAATTCCATCTTCGGCTTGCCGAAAAGATAGCCCTGGCCATAGCGCACGCCGAGTTCCAGCATCAGCGCCGCTTCTTCTTCCGTTTCAATGCGTTCAGCCACCACCTGGGCGCCGACTGTGCGGGCAAGATCAACCATGGCGGCGATAAAGCCCCGATCACGTTCGCTCCGCAAGGCATTGGCGACATAAATGCCATCCACCTTCACATAATCCACCTTGAAGGCGCGCAAATACCGAAAGGCCGCAGCGCCAGCGCCGAAATCATCCAGGCAGACGGGTATCTTGTGTTCCCGCAGCATGGCGATCATGCGGGCTGCCTCATCCTCATCCTCAATTTCGGCGGTTTCGGTAATTTCGACCACCAGGCGTTCCGCCATGCCGGGCGTATTTTCCAGCAGGGTCTTCATATCCTCGCGGAATTTGGAGCTTTGCAGCGAAAGCCCGGAAAGATTGCAGGCAACACGCGTGCCGCCAGCAGCCCCGGCGGCTTCACACACCGCACTGACCACCGCCCAATCCAATTCCTCCGTTAGGCCCACAGCTTCGGCAAGCGCCACGAATTCACCGGGATGGGACATGGCCGTATCATCCGCCTGGAGCGGGCGGATCAGCGCCTCATAATGATGCGGGGAACGGTCGGAAAGGGCGACAATCGGCTGGAAGGCCATGCGGAAGCGCCGTTCCGCGATGCTGCGGCGGAGCGCGGCTGCCCGTTCTGAAGCGCTATCCAAAAACCCTGCCAGCCCACCAGCAAAACCGGCTTTTTCCAGCGCATCATTGCCACCGCGCGCAAAGGCCGCCAGCGCGAAGCGCAGCGCCCGCGTCGCCTGAACCTGGCTGAGGCCTTCAGCTTCGAGCCCCACGGCCATGGCACCAACCGACACATCCTCCACACCGCGATCCTTGAGGATTTCCGCAACGGCTGAAGTCAGCGCTGGCAGATCAAAGGGCGCTTGGCCCGGCAAGACGCCATAGCGCCCGGCGGCGAGTTCGGTGGCGACTGCGCCCTCACCCGCTTGCTTGTTCAATTCGGTCTGGATTTCCCGATTGACATCACCGCCCGGCACGAAAGTGCCTTCAGGGCCTCGCAATTCCAAAAATCCGATAGGGCCGCCAGCCTCACCCGAGCGCAGTATTTCCTCGGCCAGGCTGGCAAGCCCGGGCCCACCGGGCAGAGGGCCGCCGGGCAATTCGCGTGGCAGCGGGGCAAAGGTAAGCACCAGCTTTGGCTGCGCATCATCAAGCCTGAGCGCGGCAACGCTGAAAGCAGTAGCGGCATCATCTGCCAGTTTCAGGGCGGCCGGCTTCAAACGACCCTGTTCCAGCAAAAGCCCCAAGGCAGTCGCGAAGGCGGGCCTGTCACCTGCCGCCACCAGAGAGGTCAAGGGCCTGCCGAGAAATTCCTGTGCAGACCGACCGAAACGGGCACGGAAGGCGCCTTCGGCAAAGGTGATACGTCCCTGGAGATCTGCCTCAACCAATAGCTCCGCCGCCGCAAAAGCAAAGACAACAAAGCGGTCCCTGCTGCTGCGCGGAAGTTCTCTTGCCTGCAAGGTAACGGCGCTGGGCATCATTGCTTCCGATGATTTCAGCAGAATAAGCCTGGCAAAACTTAACAAGTGATTAAGGCAAATCGCTTCAATGTGTTATCTGGTGATTCAGGGTGTCGCGGTCACCTGGACCGAAAATCCAGGTGACCGTCCCAGGCCTGCTTGATCACTTCACCGGCGAAAACGCCGTCGGCTTCATTTCCATCACGGTTTGCTGCTTGAGCGCCCCCAGCGGCGCAATCGCCTTGCCGAATTCGGCCCAGCCCGGATCGCTCATCATCGCCGTGCGGCGGCGATCCCGATCCCCCAGGCTTTCATAGGCCCACATGAAGACCACCTGGTTGATGGGCCCAATCTCCGTCACCGCGAAAAGCAGCAATTGGCCAAGCAGGCGCTTCTGCACGGGCAGGCCGTATTTTTCGTAAGCCTCCAGCCAGCCGGCCATCTTGCCGGGGTGGAAATCATAGGTGCGGTGATCCACGAACATGCCCGTGCCACCGATTTCCCGCTTGAACTGGAAGCCCTTGGCCTGGGTGATCGGCGAAAACGGCACGGTTTTCAGGAACTTGACTTCCTGCTGGGCGAGCGCCCCGGCCTCGGCTGAGCGCTTGCGGAAGGCCTGCCAATCGGGATCAGCCTCTCGTGCGGCCAGGCTTGCCTCGCGCGTATCAATATCATCCCAGCCGCGGAAGAATACCACGCGGTTGATGGTGCCCACTTCCACCTGAAAGAAGCCGAGCGATGGCCCCATATGCCGGGCTGAGGCCGGGCCGCCCAGGCTTTGATAGGCATCCATCCAAAGCGGCATCTTGCCCGGATGGAAGGTATATTGGCGTTGTTCGACATACATTTGGCATTCTCCCCTTCAGCTTGTCGGCCAAGCTTCCGCCGAGACCGCCGCCAAGGCAAGGCGCCTACCCCCCCACAAATTTGCTGCACTGCAAAAAATACTTGAAACCCGCGTGCTAGAGGCGCAGGAAGATGCCCGAAACAGGAGCCTATGCCATGACATCCAAGCGCCCCATCCCCCCCGGTCGGGAATTGCTGAGCAAGGGCAATGCGACCGCCCAGCGCGTGCTGGAACAATCACGCATCATGGCGGATGTGATGGGCCGCCACGCTCGCACCCTGCCGGATGCGCTGAACCCAAAGGCACCGCTGGAAAGCCTGGCCAAGGCCGGGCAAGGCTTGATGCAGGCACCGCAGAATCTGGCGATGGACGCGGCTTCCTATATGCTGGATGCGGCGCAGCGCAGCTTTCTTTTCTGGGATACGATGCGCGAAGCGGGCAATAACTTCGTCTCCCACGAACAGGCCGGCTGCCCGCCGGTCCTGATTTTTGACTATGAAACCGTGGTGGATGGCCGCAAGCTGAAGCGGCCGGTGAATTACGCCCTGGTCCGCATCACCCCGCCCGAGGACATGGTGCCGAGCAATGATGCTCTCCGGCCCTTTCTGATCATTGACCCCCGCGCCGGCCACGGTTCCGGCATTGGCGGCTTCAAATCCGACAGCCAGGTGGGTGTCGCTTTGCGTCGCGGGCATCCCGTTTATTTCGTGATCTTCTTCCGGGACCCCGAACCCGGCCAGACGATTCTGGACATTACCGCGGCCGAAGCGGTGTTTCTGAAGCATGTGACGGATGCGCACCCCAAGGCGCCGAAGCCGGTCGTGATCGGCAATTGCCAGGGCGGTTGGGCGGTGATGATGCTGGGGGCGGCGATGCCCAATCAGCTTGGGGCGCTGGTGCTGAATGGTGCCCCGCTTTCCTATTGGGCGGGCGAGAAGGGCAAGAACCCGATGCGCTATCTGGGCGGGCTGGCCGGCGGCGG
>JBIKXA010000189.1:0-6790 GCA_044356015.1 Roseomonas sp. | reverse complement strand
CCGCATGAGCTGGAAGACCCAACGGCAGATGCGCCCTTCACGCCGGTGAAGGGGGTGGTGCATCGCTACCCGGATCGCGCGCTGCTGAAACCCTTGCTCGCCTGCCCGGTCTATTGCCGGTTTTGTTTCCGGCGCGAAAAAGTCGGGCCAGATGGCGGGCTGCTGAGCGAAGCGGAATTGCAGCAAGCGCTGGGGTGGTTTGAAGCCAATGCCGCGATCCGCGAAGTGATCCTGACCGGGGGCGATCCGCTGATGCTGTCCGCACGGCGCTTGGGTGAAATCCTTGGGCGGCTGGCCGACATGGCGCATATCGAAACGCTGCGTATTCATACGCGCGTACCGGTGGCTGACCCGGCGCGGGTAACTGCTGCGCTGGTGGCGGCGATGCGGCAGACTAGGCCTGTTTTCATCGCCGTGCATGCCAACCACGCACGGGAATTCACGCCGGATGCGGCAAAGGCGCTGGCGCGCTTGGCTGATTCCGGCGTGCCCCTGCTTGGGCAATCCGTATTGCTGCGCGGGGTGAATGATGATGCGCTCGCGATGGAAGCCCTGCTGCGCGCCATGATCCGCAACCGGATCAAACCCTATTATTTGCACAGCCTGGACCCAGCGCCTGGCACGGCCCGCTTCCAGGTGCCGGAAGCGGAAGGCTTGCTGCTCATGACGGAGTTGCGCGGGCGCCTACCGGGGCATGCGCTGCCGCTTTTTGTGCGCGAAACGCCGATGGGTGGCGGGAAGAAGCCGGTGGAATAGGCCACTGGACCGACTTTTTGGCGGCATAGGATGACTTTTCCAGGGTTTAATCATTGCGTATCCGTATGAAGCAGTCCTAGGGTCGGTATCAGTAAATTCTCCACCACAGGGAATGAACCATGTCCGAAGCTTCAGCCGTAACGATTAATTATCAACTAGACCCTGCCTATACACGCAGGCCCCCCGTCACCCTGCTTGCGCAGATTGAGCAATTGCAGCGTGATGGGCTCGTGCTGTTGGATTACCTGACAAAGCGCAGTGAAAGAGTTTTCGTCGTCGCATCGGGTGACAAAAAGGGCGAAGCGGATGATGGCACCAAGCCGGGCGTAGCGGGTCTTTCCTTTGAACCATTTCGGCGATCACCCGAAGAAATCGCTATTGAAGAAAATGGATTGCGCAACCTTGTGCTGTTGGTGGATGAACTTGCCCGTCGAGCAGCACCTGTCACCCCAAGGACCATCCACAATTCGCGGCAAGGTTTGCTGGGCTCATTTGATTCGTTTCTTTTGCTTCTGCTTCTGGTGGCTATGTTTTTTTCTGTCGCGGTCTTCTGGCGGGTAGATGAGGCACGCAACCTCATCAATCAGACAAGGCAGGCGCAAGCAGGCGCTCATGAGGTCTATAGTCGCCTCAACCTTCTGGACAGGGAAAAGCATTTCAACCGCGTTCCCACAAAGGGCGCCACGGACAGTTCAGAACCAGCGCCGCTCTGCGATCTGACGGGCAATACGCCCCATCATTCACCAAAAACACCCGAAGCTGAGGGGCTATGTTCTGCGCTTGCGGAACAACAAACCCGAGAAACATTTCTGTTTCATCGCCTCAGAACATGGAACTGCAGTGTAACGCAGGATTGGGCGACCTTTTGGATAATTCGGCCATTGGTCTCTGGGGCATGGGGCAATGGCGATTCACAAGCGCTCAACTACGGCCCGTGCAATGCAATGACGGAAAAAGATGTGCAGGATGGAACGCCCTTGTATCATTGGCAGCGTTCGGAACGACGCACCGTGACCGTTCTAGCGCTTATGGCAAACCACATCCTACCAGCTCTTTTGGCTTTGCTTGGCGCTTCAATCTACCTTTTGCGTCTGCGGCAGCGGCAAAAGCTGCAATCAACACTCGAAGATGCCGGCTTGGCCACCTTCGCCAGATTGCTCATGCCGGTTGCCTTGGGGGGCTTGCTTGGCCTTGTCTGGACTGGTGGTGGGGATGTCATCAACCCGAATAGTCTGACAGTACAGAACATCACCTTCTCATTGCCTTTGACCGCCTTCGCCCTTGGTTACGCCTTTGATCCGATACTGGAATGGGCGGAAACCAAAATTCGTCAGACCCTGATGGCAAAGAAAGAGGGGCCCTCAGATATCCCTGTCAAATGAATGCTGGGCGTGATCCCGGCTTAAAGAACCCCTCAACCCCAAAAGGGGGGTAGTATCCAGCCTTTCTAGAGCATGTTGCGTTCACATGGGTTCACGCAACCCGCTTTATGTTATTTTTTTTCGAGCATCTTCACGCGTTCAGATGATTCCATCTGAACGCGATCTGCTCTAAAGCCTGAGAGACCGTATGTTTGTCAAAATTGGGCGACATCGCTGATGTCGCCGGCATCATCCCATAACTTCCATCGCCGTCAGCCCCTCGGCCAAAACGCGTAGAAGATCACGCTGTTCCAGCGCAATGCAGCCTTCGGTTGGGGTGAAGCCGGGGCGTGCAAGGTGCAGGAAAATCGCACTGCCGCGCCCGCGCACCACGGGCGCATCATTCCAACCCAGCACACCGATCACATCGTAAATCGCATCCCCGCGCCAAAGTTCCTCATGCCGCGCCGGATGCGGCAAGCGAATTTGTGTGTTGTAATCAGGATGCGTCGGGTCATCGCACCAGCCATCATCTGGTGCGATGGGGGCTACCGGCACGGCGGCGCGCGGCGGGGCAAGACGATCAGCGCGATAGAATACGCGGCGCAGCGGCAAAAGCCCCGCAGGTGTTGCGCCATCCCCTTCGCGCTTATCGGCACGGATACTGCCCTTTCCAATGGCACAGCGATAGATCGCGCCCTGGAAGCGCAGTAGCCCATCGGCGCCAACACGCGCGGCGGCCTGCACTGTCAAAGCCTACCCCAGCATATGGCCGAAGCGCCGTGCCTTGGTGTCCAGATAGGCGTCATTCACGCCATTCGGATCAAACTGATGCGCCTCTCGGCCCACCACCTCAATCCCGCAAGCTGCCAGGCCTGAGAGCTTATCCGGGTTATTGGTCAGCAGCCGCACGCGCGGGATGCCAATTTCACGCAGCATTGTCGCCGCCACCAGGAAATTGCGTTCATCCGCGCCATAGCCAAGCGCGCGATTGGCATCGAGTGTATCAAGCCCGCGATCCTGCAGCGTATAGGCGCGGAGTTTATTCACCAGGCCAATGCCGCGCCCTTCCTGCGCCAGATAAAGCAGCACGCCACCCGCCGGGTCTTCCGCCATGCGCTTGATCGCGCCGCGCAGTTGCGGCCCGCAATCGCAGCGCAACGATCCCAAAAGATCACCGGTGAAACATTCGGAATGGGCACGGACCAAAGGCGCTTTCCCGGCAGCCATGCTCGCTTCCGGGTCACCCACCAGAATGGAGAGGTGCTCAATCCCACCATCGGCGGCGCGGAAGGCGATGATGCGCGCTTCCGGCGCATCTTCCAGCGGCACGCGGGCTTCGGCCACGCGCTTCAGGCTGGAGGCGGCGCTGACGGGGTAGCTGAGGATATCTTCGGCAGGGACAGTCAGCAGCGAAAGCCGCGCTGCCACACCGGGGGCAGCGGGTGCGGCCACAAGCGCCGGCAGCAGGCGGCCAAGCTTGGCCAGCGCCAGGGCTGCGCCAGAAAGTGCTGGGGCCGGCACCTGCTCCGCCTCGGCCGGCAGCAGGCTTTCGGCGGTGGGGTCGGCAAAGCCGCGCAGCCTGGCGGGGTCCACCGAGGCGCTTGGCAGGCGCAGCGCCACAACAGGTTGATCCTCGGCCTGGGTCACGGGGCGGCGCAGCAGCGCCGCAGCGCGCACCGGTGCCAGGAGTAATACGGGCGCCGCCAATCCGGCGCCGCCAATATCGGTCAAGCCCGTCGCGCCCAGGGTTTCTGCCGCGCCCACCAGCAATGCCGCTTCCTGGTGGATAATCAGCACCGGCGTGCCACGGCGCAAATCCGAAATGGCGCGATGCACCCCGCGCATGGCAAGGCGGCGTTGATCAAGGATGGGTTCGGGGCTTTGTGACAAAAGGCTACCTTGAGGGGGCATGTGACGGTCTTCCAATACGCTTTTATTCAACCATGGGGAATGTGGCACTGATACGGCGCTTTACGAGTCCCCCTTAATCGAGCCTGATTTTTCTCGGTTTCTTGTTCAAACCCCCGTGAGGAAGTGCTTGCGGAAAGACTGCAGCGGGTGGCATTTGACGGAGGCTCAACGGCATCAAGCCGGACCATGGAAAACAGAGACAACAAGGAAAGGCGCGTTCAACATGAAATCCTCGCACCCCATACTGATCGTGGATGACAATGACGCGCTGCGGACAAGCCTGGCGGAACAGGTGGCCTTTGATGGCGAATTCACCGCCACCGGCGCCGCGAGCCTTTCCGATGCGGAAGCCCTGCTCCGCACTGATGGGGCGCGTTTCGATGCCATTCTGCTTGATCTTGACATGCCCGATGGCCATGGGCGGGAGTTCTGCGTGAAGCTTCGCCGCGCCGGCATGCGCATGCCCATCATCATCCTGACCGGTGCGGATGGGGAACAGGAAGTGGTCCGCTGTCTTGATGCGGGGGCCAATGACTATATCGCCAAGCCTTTCCGTGTGCAGGAATTGCTGGCGCGGCTGCGTGCGCAAATCCGCATTTTCGAAGGCAGCGAAGATGCGGTGTTCACTGTTGGGCCCTATGATTTTCGTCCCTCGGTCAAATTGTTGCAGGAACCGAAGCGCAACCGGAAAATCAGGCTGACGGAAAAGGAAACCGCGATCCTGAAATTCTTGTATCGCGCCAATGGCAGGCCGGTTTCACGGCAAATCCTGCTGACGAAGGTGTGGGGCTATAACAGCCATGTCACCACCCATACCTTGGAAACCCACATCTATCGCCTGCGCCAAAAGATCGAACCCAACCCAGCCGAGGCATGCATCTTATTGACCGAAGGCGGTGGCTACCGCCTGGCCATGGGCGATGCCGAAAGGCCCGACGCAGAGGGAGCCGGCTTCCCCCCTCTGCGCCGGCCCACCGCCGCCGTGGCCACAACCCGGTCCTGACCCTGGGGATTCCGCCCGATCAATGCTTCCAGGTGATTTCGGCGGGGGGGGCTTCGGTCGGGTCCACCCGCAGCATTTGGCCATTCATCACGCTTTTCCCCGTAAAGGCCAGGATGAAGCCCCAATGCGACACCACCAGCGTATGGGACCAATCCTGCAGCGCGGCCATCTCAGCGCGGAATAGCTGGGCGCGGTCAATCACCTGTTCGGCGGGTTCTTCAACCGGCGGCCACCAGACCTCGTCAATATGGTCCAGCACCACATGCGGGAAATCAAAGCGCAGTTCCGTCACCGGCCTGCCGATATCGCAGGTGAAGGCGTAGCGTTCCCGCACGGTGGGCGTCACGGTGAGTGGCAGGTTGAGCTTGCGCGCCACTGGCAAGGCAGTCTGCAAGGCCCGCGTATAAGGGGAGACAATGATGCGCCTGATGCCTTCATGCGCCAGCGCCTCGGCCGCTTCTTCGGCCTGGGTCTGGCCGAGCGGCGTCAGCTTGGGGTCAATAATGCCTGGGTCCTTGCGGGTTTGGGTGAAAAGCAGGTTGAATTCGCTTTGCCCATGCCGAAGCAGAATCACGATGGTCACCCCTTTTTTTGATCACGGTTTGTCTAGCGAGGCTCCGGCAGGCTCGCAACCAGCCTTCTATTTGGGCAGGCAGCCATGGTTTCGGGTAATTCCTTCCCCATCCCGCGCGATACAAGCGTTGCCCTTGGGCGGTCGAGACCCTAGATTAGAAGTCAAGGAGTAAAAACATGGGTGGCTTGCCGATAGATCTTATCCTCTTTGCCATGGTCGCAGCCTTTTTGGTGCTGCGCCTGCGGAGCGTGCTTGGCCGCCGGACGGGGTTTGAACGTCAGCCGCAGCCCGAAGCCGCGCCAGTGCCGGTGCGCGGCCCGGCAACGGAGGTGGACATTGGCGCCAAACCGTCCCAGGGCGGTGCGCGGCGTGCCATTCCTGACCCGCGCAGCCCCGCCGGTGAGGCGCTGGTGCAAATTCAAAAGCGCGATAGCAGCTTTGACCCGAACCGCTTTCTGGATGGCGCCGAGACCGCTTTCGGCATGATTGTGGAAGCCTTTGCCCGTGGTGATCGCGCCACGCTGAAGCCGCTTTTGTCGGACGAAGCCTTTGCCGGCTTTGATCAGGCGATTGCCGCGCGTGAGGCGGCTGGCGAGACGCAACGCACCGAACTCCGCAGTGTTGAGGAAAGCGGCATTGAAGCCGCCGAGCTGCGCGGCAGTATCGCCGAAATTACCGTGCGTCTGGTAACGGATCAGATCAATCTGGTGCAGGCGCGCGATGGCTCCATTGTTTCGGGTGCCGAGGCGGTGACGGAAATGACCGATGTCTGGACCTTCCAGCGTGACCTCAATAGCGCCGACCCGACCTGGCGCCTGGTGGGCAGCACTGCCGCCTGATCACCTGCCCGTTTTGGCGGTGGCCGGGGTGAAAATATTGCCCCGGCCTGTTAGGCCATGACGCAACACCTTGCCTATGTGGATTTCCTGCCCCGCCTGCCGCTTTGGCTGATTGCGGCCTTCGCCGCGCTGGCGCTGATTTTTCTTGCCTATGGCCTTTACCAGCGCGCGCGCGGCATTTGGTGGCGGGCGCTGGCGGCGGTGATCTTGTTGGGGGCACTCGGCAATCCGCGCCTGCTGCGCGAAGAACGCGAAACCCGGCCTGATATCGCGATCCTTGCCGTTGATCGCAGCGACAGCACTGGCATTGCGGATCGCGCCGAACGCATCGCCGCCGCGCGCG
>JBIKXA010000188.1:0-6801 GCA_044356015.1 Roseomonas sp. | reverse complement strand
TTGTTCTTGCTGCGCTGCTTTGCGCCTCACCGGCGGTAGCGCATGTCACCATTGACCCACCCCAGGCCCAGGCCAATGGCTATATGCGTGCGGCCTTTCGCGTGCCGCATGGCTGTGGCCAGCAGGCCACCATCCGCGTGACCGTGACCCTGCCGGAAGGCACCACGGTGGCGCGGCCCATGCCCAAGGCGGGCTGGAGCATTGCCATCACCCGGCAGCCATTGGCGACCCCGGTTTCCGATGGCCATGGCGGCATGATCACCCACGCCATCACGCAAATTGTTTGGGAGGGCGGGCCCCTTCCCAATGAGCATTATGATGAATTCATCATTGCCATGCGCACGCCGAACCGCCCGGATGAAACCATCTGGATCCCAACGGTGCAGCATTGCGAAGGCGGCGGCATCGCCGCCTGGACTGAAATCCCCGCGCCGGGGCGGCGCTCCTCCGATTATCGCTACCCCGCCCCGGCGCTTCGCCTGACCCCACCCCGCACTGCTGGAGGCCATTGACCCATGCCAAGCATCATAAAGCCTTTAGGTCTTGCCGCGCTGATCCTGGCCGCGCCGCCCTTGGCGCGCGCCTGCGATATGGAAGCGATCAATGCCGAAATGACCACGATCTGCCTCGGTGCCCTGAAGCCGACCCGCGCGGCGGCGGAAGCGGTGATGGCCGGGCTGCCAGAGGCCGAGAAAACCGCCCTGGCGGCGGCGTTGGCCCGCGCCGGCGATGCCTGCGAAACGGGAGACCCCGCCCAGGGCGCCCGCGAAGCCGCTGGAATCATGCGCCTGATCGGCCATATCGAAGCCCGTCTGGGCATCGCGCCACCCCCCATCACGCTGCAAAGGCTGGGCGGCATTGCCCCCGCGCCGCGCGGCTGAACCATCTGGAAAGCAGGAGAAACCCATGTCCAATCTGACCCGCCGCGCCCTTGGCGCCCTGATCCTTGCCCTGCCGGCCTCGGCCGCACTGGCGCATCATGACGTGACCAAGGGTGACCTTGTGATCGGCCATCCCTGGACCCGCGCCGCCGGCGCCAATACCAATGGCGCGGGCTTCATGACCCTAAAAAACAATGGCTCCGCGCCTGATCGGCTGATCTCCGCCGCCAGCCCCGCCGCCCGCGTGGTGGAACTCCACACCCATATCCGGGAAGGCGATGTCATGCGCATGCGCCCTGTGGCGGATATCCCGGTCCCGCCGGGTCAGACCGTCCACCTCCGCCCCGGTGGCCTGCATATCATGCTTATTGGGCTGACCGAACCGCTCCGCCAGGGCGCCAGCGTGCCGCTGACGCTCCGCTTTGAACGCGCCGGGGAAGTGCAGGTGACGCTTGGCGTGGAAAGCGCCGGCGCGCGCGGCCACGCGCATTAAGGGTCCGGGGGGGGCGTTTGGGCACTGATCGCTTGCCTTTGGCCCCCTTTCGGGCCAAAGAACCCCCGATCCTTCACTCCTGATTCTGCATGGAGGGCCGCGCATGGCCTCGTCCTTCGACCGTATCGCCGATATCATCGCTGAAAACAGCGAAGTCCCGCGGGATAAGATCCTGCCGGATAGCCATGTTATTACTGATCTTGGCATTGATAGCCTGGACTTCCTGGATATTGTCTTCGCCATAGACAAGGCCTTTGGCATCAAGGTGCCGGTGGAAGCCTGGACGCAGGAAGTGAATGCGGGCAGCGCGCCGGCGGAAAAATACTTCGTCATGAAGAACCTGGCCGAACGTGTGGATGAACTTGTCGCGGCCAAGGCCGGCTGACCGCATCACAACGCCACGCGCCACCGAAACCACGGATCCCTGACGCGATGCGCCTGGAATATTTCCAGATGATAGATCGGGTGGCAGCGCGCGAAGGCGATGCCATCATTGTCGAAAGCCGCATCCCTGATGCTTCCCCGGTATTTGAAGGGCATTTCCCTGGCCATCCGCTGATGCCGGGTGTGCTTTTGGTGGAAACCATGGCGCAGGCTTCCGGCTGGTTGTTGCTGGATCTGATGGGTTTTGCGCGCATGCCCTTTCTGATGGCGGTGAAGGAAGCGAAATTCCGCAGCTTCATCGGCCCCGGCACGGCGGTGCGTGTGCATGCCAAGCGCCTGCATGATGGGTCTGGCTTTGCGGTGACCGAGGCGCGGATCGAAGCCGATGGCAAGCGCATCACCGATGCGGAGCTGACCTTCCGCATCATGGATTACCCCGCGCCGGAATTGGCCGATGCCATGCGCGGGCGGGGCCGGGAATTGGGGCTGCTATGACAAGGCGCGATGTCGTCATTACCGGGATTGGGCTGGTATCCTCTCTGGGAGAAGGGCCGGACGCGCATTGGGCCGCGCTACATGGTGGCGCGAAGCCGGTGGTGGATGCGGCAAGCTTTGCGCCCTTCCCAGTGCACCCTTTGCCCGCACTCAGCCTTGATGCGCAAATCCCGAAAAAGGGTGATCAGCGCCAGATGGAACCCTGGCAGCGGCTTGGCACCTATGCCGCCGGGCTTGCGATTGACCATGCCGGGGCGCGTGGCCTCGTTTCCGATATGCATTTGGTTGTCGCCGCTGGTGGTGGTGAGCGCGACGTCGCGGTGGATGAGGCAGTGACGGCGGCGCTGACCAGCGCTGCGCCGGAAGCATCCGGCGCGCTGCTGAATGAGAAGTTGGCCACCGAATTGCGGCCCACGCTGTTCCTGGCACAGCTTTCCAATCTGCTCGCGGGCAATATCTCGATCGTGCATGGCGTGACGGGGTCTTCGCGCACGCTGATGGGCGAAGAAGAAGCCGCTGCCGATGCGGTGCGCATCGCCGCCGCGCGGCTGGCCGAAGGGCGCGGAGAGATCGCGCTGGTGGGCGGCGCTTTCGCGTCTCAGCGTTGGGATATGGTGCTGCTTTATGCGCCGGGTGGCGTGCTGTGGCAGGGCGATTACGCGCCGATTTCCGCGCGTGGCGATGCGGGTGGCTTGATCCTTGGCGGCATGGCGGCGTTTCTGGTGTTGGAAACGGCGGAACATGCGCGCGCACGTGGCGCGAAGGCCTTGGCGCGGATTGGTGGCATTGCGAGCAATGCGGCGCATCAGCGTGCGGGCGGCGGTTCTGCGGCTTCGGCGGCGGCGCTTTGGCAGGGCATGGCGTGCGATACCGCTGTGCTTGGCGTGATTTCCGGCATGACCGGTGTGGCGGAAGCGCGGGTTGAAGAAGAAGCCTTCCTCGCCGGGCTTGGCGGCGCGGCGGTGCGGCGCAGCGGTTCGGTGCTGGGGCATGGCGTTGAAGCAAGCTTCCCGGCGAATATTGCCTTGGCTGCGCTGGCGCTTTCGCAAAACGGCTTCTATCCGAAAATGGACCCCGCCGATGCCGGTGATGGCGCGGTGGAGCGCATTCTGGTGACCGGCTTCGGCCAATGGCGCGGGGAAGCGCTTGCGCTGCTGGAGAAAGCGCCATGAAGGATCATCTAGGCCGCCCCTTGGTCGCGGTGACGGGCATTGGGCTGGTGAGCCCGCTCGGCTGGGGGTTGGAGAAGAATTGGGCGGCGCTTTTGGCTGGCACTTCCGGCATCACGCGCATCCGCCGCTTTGCGACCGATCATCTGAAAACCACCATGGCCGGCACGGTGGATTTGCCGGAAGAAGTGGCGGGCGCGGAACCCGTGCCGGCGCCGGTGCGTGTGGAACGCATGGCCGAAGCGGCGATTACGGAGGCCTTGGCGCAGGCGGGTTTGTCGGTGGGGGATTTTCCGGGGCCGCTGATGCTCGGCATGCCGCCGGTCGAAATGGAATGGCCGCAGCGCGTGGCCCTCGCCCGACGCGCGGGCGGGCATGATCACGCGGCGCTATCCAAAACCAGTGTCGGCCAGCGCGATTTGTATGAGACATTTTTGTATGGCGGCGTCGGCGAAAGATTGGCGCTGCGCTTCGGCACCAAGGGCGCGCCGATAGCGATCACCACCGCCTGCGCCACCGGCGCTTCCGCCATTCAATTGGGCGTGGAAGCGATCCAGCGGGGCGAAGCGACATCCGCCATCGCGCTTGGCACGGATGGTTCGGTGCAGCCGGAAGCGGTGATCCGCTTTTCGCTGCTGTCTGCGCTTTCGTCGCGCAATGAAGACCCCACCAAGGCATCGCGGCCCTTTGAGAAATCCCGTGACGGTTTCGTGATGAGCGAAGGGGCGGCGGCGCTGATCCTGGAAGATTTGGAACATGCGCGCGCGCGTGGTGCCACGATCATCGGCCTTGTCAGCGGCTGCGGTGAGCGGGCGGATAACTTCCACCGCACGCGGTCCAATCCTGATGGGTCTTCCATCATTGGCGCCATGAAGAATGCGCTGGCCGATGCCGGCTTGCTGCCAGCCGATATTGGTTATGTGAATGCCCATGGCACCAGCACGCCGGAGAATGACAAGATGGAAGCGCTTGGCCTGCGCGCCGTTTTTAATGAGGCGCCACCGCCGATTTCCTCCAATAAATCCATGATCGGCCATACGCTTTCCGCCGCTGGCGCCATTGAAGCGGCTTTCAGCCTGCTATCGCTGCGTGACCAGATCCTGCCGCCCACCATCAATCATGTGGAACCGGACCCGACGCTTGGGTTGGATGTGGTGCCGAATGAGGCGCGGCGTGTTTCAGGCTTGCGGCATGTGCTGTCCAATTCCTTCGGCTTTGGCGGGCAGAATGTCTGCCTTGTGCTGAGTGCCGCGCCATGATGCGGGCCCTTCGTCTGCATGGGGATCGGGATTTGCGGCTGGAGACTATTGCCCCGCCACCACCGCCCGCCGCGCATGAGGTGCAGATCCGCATCCGCGCCGTGGCGCTGAACCATATTGATGTCTGGGGCTTTCGCGGCATGGCCTTCGCCAAGCGCAACCTGCCGCTGACGGTGGGCGCGGAAGCGGTCGGCGAAATCGTGGCTCTTGGTGCCGCCGTCACGGGCTGGAAGATCGGCGATCATGTGGCACCCTATGGCGCGGCGACCTGTGGCGTTTGCAAAGCGTGCCGCGAAGGGCGCGATAATCTTTGCGAAGATGTCGGCGGCGTGAAGGGTTTCCATTTGGATGGCTTCGCGCAGGAGCTGATGAACCAGGATGCGCGGCTTTTGGTGCGCGTGCCTGATGCGCTTTCCTTCGAAGATGCCGCTTGCGGGCCGATCACCTTCTCAACCGTCGAACACATGCTGTTCGACAATGCCAGGCTGGAAGCGGGTGAAACCATCCTGATCCATGCCGCCGGTTCGGGCATTGGCACGGTGGCCGTCAGGATCGCCAAGGATCTGGGCTGCACCGTGATCGCGACCGCGGGCGATGATGAGAAATGCGCCAAGGCCAAGGCTCTCGGCGCCGATCATGTGGTGAATTACACGACGCAGAATTTCCCAACCGTGGCGCGGCGCGCGACGGGCAAGCGTGGCGTGGATGTTGTCTTTGAACATGTCGGCGCTTCCACCTGGAGCGGCAGCTTGCTCTCCCTCAAAATGGGGGGGCGCCTGGTGACCTGCGGGTCCACTTCGGGTGTTTCAGCCGAGACCAATTTGATGATGCTGTTTCAGCGGCAACTTCGCATCTTCGGGTCCTTCGGCGCTTCCATGCGCAATATCGCCGATGGCTATGCGAAAATGGCGCGCGGCATTCTGCCCGTATTGGATACGGTGGTGCCCTTGGAACGCTTCGCTGAGGGGTTGGAGCGTCTGGAAAGCCGCCGCGTCTTCGGCAAGATTGTGGTGACGCTGTGAAGCGCGTCTCGCCGCGCGGATGAATTTTCTGATCGGGCTTTTGCTGCGCGCGGGCTTCGGCTTTCTGCGCCTATTGGGGCCGCGCCTTGGCCCGGCGCTTGGCGCTTTTCTGGCGCGCAATCTGGGACCGATCACGCCGGCGCATCGCATCGGGCGGGATAACATCGCCGCTGCCTTTCCGGAAAAATCGGCGGCGGAGCGTGCCGCCATTTTGCGCGAAGCCTGGGACAATCTGGGCCGCACGGCTTGCGAATATGTCCATATGGATCGGATTTGGGATTTCGATCCCGAAAACCCAGGGCGCGATGGGCGTATCATCGCCTCGGCTGAAACTGTCGCGCTTTACGAAAGGCTGCGCGATGACGGCAAGCCGGCCATCGTGTTTTCCGCGCATCTCGCGAATTGGGAATTGCCGGCGGTGGCAGCGGCCAAGCATGGCATTGATAGTGCGGTTCTGTATCGCACGCCGAATAACGCTGCCGTGGCGCGGGAAATACTCAGGTTGCGCAAGGATAGCATGGGGGTTTTGGTGCCGGCGGGCATGGGGGCGCCGCTGCGCTTGGCCCGCGCGTTGGAAGCGGGGCAGCATATCGGCATGCTGGTGGATCAGCGCTTCGGGCGCGGCCCGCGTGTGATGTTCATGGGGCGCGAAGCGGCGGCCAATCCGCTGCTCGCGCAATTGGCGCGGCGCTATGATTGCCCGGTGCATGGTGCGCGCGCCATTCGCCTGCCCGGTGGGCGGTTTCGTCTGGATTTGACCGGGGAAATTTCTCTGCCGCGTGATGCGGAAGGCTTGATTGACATCAACGCCGCCACGCAGAAAATGAATGAGGTGATTGAAGCCTGGGTCAGGGAATATCCCGGCCAATGGCTTTGGATGCATCGTCGCTGGCGATAATGCGTTTCATGTGAAAGGCGGGGTCTCATGCTCAATATCCGGCGCGCCAAACCGCTTGCAGAACTTGATCGCGGTGAGGTGTTTGAAGCGGAAGACACGCTAAGCGCAGCGAATGTCGCAAGCTTTTCTGTCTTGTTTGGCCTGGACGGCAAGACCCTGCCGGCGCGGGCAGCAGGCACGCTGCTTGCCCATGTGATCAC
>JBIKXA010000187.1:0-6812 GCA_044356015.1 Roseomonas sp. | reverse complement strand
GATCATATATTCTGGTTCACCTGTCAGCAGGGAAAGCACGAAGCGGCGTTCAAAAAGCCCGCGCGTATTGCCTTCCCGCACAAAGGCGGTCAGGTCCGGGCCGAACAGCACGTTGAAAATCGCATCAGGCCGCGCCTGGGAAAGCGCACCCACCGTCGCCCCCGCATCCACACGGCCAAGCGCTGGGTATTGTTCGGCGATGACCTCGGCACCCGGAATGGCGCTGCCGATCAACCGCTTGAAATTCGCCGCCGCCGATTGGCCGTATTCGTAATTTGGCGCAACAATTGCCCAGCGCCTTTGCGGCCTGCCGCGCGCGGCTTCCACCAGCATGCGCGTCTGCATGAAGGTGGAAGGGCGCAGCCGCCATGTATAGCGATTGCCCTGCGCCATGGTGATCGCATCGCTCAGCGGTTCGGTCGCAAAGAAAAGTCTTTTGCGTTGATTGGCGAAATCCGCCACCGCCAGCCCGACATTGGACAGGAAGGTGCCGGCGATGAAGGAAACGTTTTCCCGCGTCAGCAATTCCTCGGCCACACGCACCGCATCACCTGGTGTCGCGCCATCATCGCGGAAGATGAATTCCAGCCGCCGCCCGCCCATCACACCACCTGCGGCGTTGATCTGCTCGGCGGCCATTTGCATGGCATTGCGATAGGGGATGCAGAAGGCCGCCATGCGGCTATAGGAATTGAGCTCCCCAATGCGGATCGGCGCACCCTGCGCCGCCGCGCCGCGCCCTGTCGCCGCCGCCGCCAGCCCGGCGCCGGCGGCCAGAAACGCGCGGCGCCCGAAGAAGATGCTATCCATGACAAGCCTCTGCTGACTTTTCTCGCCCTTCACAATGGCGATGGCAGGGGCGCTGGTCCAGGGTCTGGCGCCTACTTGTTTGTGACAGCCCAGATTCAGTCTAGCCGGGCGCGGTGGCCTCGGCTAAAAGCCCGCCACCATGATTACCGTTCTGCTTGTCCTCCATCTTTTCGTCACCCTCGCGCTGATCGGCGTGGTCCTGCTCCAGCGGAGTGAGGGCGGCGGCTTGGGCGTGGGGTCTTCCCAGGGCATGGGGTCCTTCATGGGCGGGCGCGGCACGGCCAATCTGCTGACGCGCTCCACCGCCATTCTGGGTGCGGCGTTTTTCGCGCTGGCGCTGGCCTTGGCGCTGCTGACAAAGGGTGCCTCGCAGCAAAACCGGTCCATCCTGGATGGCCCGGCGCCGATCACGGCGCCCACCAGCCCGGCGCTGCCCAGCCTGCCAAGCGTGCCGACGAACTGATCAGATCAGGGCGCGGCCACCAACCGGCGCACCGCTGCCACCAATTCCGGCGCATCCCAGGCGGCTTCGCCCTCCAGCCGCGCCACGTCTCGGCCCGCACGGTCAATAATCACCGTGGTCGGCAGGCCGCGCGCGCCCAAGGCGCGGGCTGCGGCGCCGCGCGGGTCCAGCCAGATCGCGAGTTCCTTCAGCCCCAGGCGCTGATAGAAGCCTTCCACCTGCGCCCGCCCGCCGCGATCGGATGAAAGCGCCAGCACCGCGATACGCTCTGCCCGGACCATGGCTTGCAGCCGGTCGAGCGCCGGCATTTCCGCGACACAGGGCGGGCACCAGGTGGCCCAGAGGTTGATCACCAAGCCCTGCCCGGCGAAATCCGCCAGCGTGGTTTCCTTGCCTTCCGCATCGGTGAAGGTAATGGCCGGCGGCGGTGCGGGGCTCGCGCCCTCCCGCAATTTCTCAAGCCCTTTCGCCGCCCACCCTTGCCGCGACAGACCGGGCGCGAGTAGGGTCGCGCCAATCAAGGCCGGGGCGCAGAACATCGCGGAACGGCGGTTCAGAACAGGCACGAAAGACACTCCCTTCGCATGAGCAGCAGCAGCGCGAACCAGCAATGGGGCGGACGTTTCGCCCAAGGCCCCTCGGCCATCATGGCCGCCATCAATGCCTCGATCGGGTTTGATCGCAAGATGTGGCGCCAGGATATCCAAGGCAGCTTGGCCCATGCCGCCATGCTCGCGCATGTAGGGATCATCAGCGCGGAAGACGAGGCCGCGATACGCGATGGCCTTGGAAAAATCGCCGCGCGCATTGAAGCCGGCGATTTCCCCTTTGATGACGCGCTTGAAGATATTCACATGAATATCGAAGCGCGGCTGACGGAAACCATCGGCGAAGCCGGCAAGCGCCTGCATACGGGGCGTTCCCGGAATGACCAGGTGGCTTTGGATGTCCGGCTTTGGGTGCGGGATGCGATTGATGGGCTTTCCGGGCAGATCACGGATGTGATGCGCGCCCTGGTCGCGCGGGCGGAAGAACATGCGGGCAGCGTCATGCCCGGCTTCACGCATTTGCAGCCGGCGCAGCCCGTTACTTTCGGCCATCACATGCTGGCCTATGTTGAAATGCTGTCGCGTGATCTATCCCGCTTGGCGGATTGCCGGGCGCGGTTGAATGAAAGCCCTCTGGGGGCGGCGGCACTTGCGGGCACAGGCTTTGCGATTGATCGGCACATGACAGCAAAGGCTTTGGGCTTTGATCGGCCCATGCGGAACAGCCTGGATGCCGTGGCTTCGCGCGATTTCGCCGCGGAATTCCTGTTCTGCTGCGCCATGTGCAGCGTGCATCTTTCGCGTCTGGCGGAAGAGATTGTGATCTGGACCAATCCCTATTTCGGCTTTGTGAAGCTTTCCGATGCCTTCACCACCGGCAGTTCCATCATGCCGCAAAAGCGCAATCCGGACGCGGCGGAATTGGTGCGCGGCAAGACCGGGCGCGTGATGGGCGCGCTGATGGGGATGCTCACGGTGATGAAGGGCCTGGCGCTGACCTATTTCAAGGATATGCAGGAAGACAAGGAAGGCATTTTTGATGCCGCCGAAAACCTGACCCTGACGCTGGCGGCCACCGCCGGCATGGTGCGGGATATGAAACCGCAAACCGAACGGCTTGCCGCCGCCGCCGGGGCAGGGTTCTCCACCGCGACCGATCTGGCGGATTGGCTGGTGCGCAGCCTGAAAATGCCCTTCCGAGACGCCCATCACGTCACCGGCACGCTGGTGGCCAAGGCCGAAGCGCGCGGCGTTGATCTTTCCGGCCTGACGCTTGCGGAAATGCAAGCGGTGGAACCGCGCATCACCCAGGGCGTGTTTGATGTGCTGACGGTTGAAGCCTCTGTCCGGTCGCGCATTTCCTATGGCGGCACGGCGCCGGCCAATGTCGCGGCCATGGCCGCCGAATGGAAGGCGAAGCTGGCATGAGGTTTGGCGCGCGGTCCCTGTTGCTGCTGCTGGCGGTGGCCTTCCTGGCCTCGGCTTGCGGGCGCATGGGCCCGATCCGCCCGCCCGGCCCCGCCGAGGAAGTCACCCATCCTCGGCAATACCCAAATCGCTGATCAGGCGCTTTCCCGCTTGCGATAATCCGCGCGCATCACGACAATAGGGGGATGGCCTCCCCTGCTCCCGCCCTTGATCCGGGCAATGATCCTTCCTTCGCCGAATTGCTGGCGCAGCGCCCGCACCTGACGCGCCACGCGCATGACGGGCTGGTGATGGAAGACGTGCCGCTGGCACGCATCGCCGAAGTGGTGGGCAGCCCGACCTGGGTTTATTCCGCCGGCACCTTGCGCCGCCGTGCGCGGGCGCTGCGTTCAGCCCTGGCCGATGCCGGGCTGACCGCGACGGTGCATTTCGCCACCAAGGCCAATGACAATCTTTCGGTGCTGGCTTTGCTGGGGCGCGAGGGGCTTGGCGCCGATGTGGTGAGCGAAGGCGAATTGCGCGGCGCGCGGGCAGCGGGCATTCAGGCCAGCGCCATTGTCTTTTCCGGCGTTGGTAAATCCGAACGCGAAATTCGCCTGGCGCTCGCTGAAAACATTATGCAGATCAACGCCGAAAGCATTGAGGAAATCGACATGATTTCCGCCATCGCCGCCGGCATGGGGCGCACCGCGCCGGTTGCCATTCGCGTCAATCCGGATGTGGATGCGAAGACGCATGCCAAGATCACCACGGGTCTTAGCGAAAACAAGTTTGGCGTCGCTTATGATGATGCGCTGGCGCTTTACGCGCGCATGGCAAAGCTGCCCGGCATTCGCCCGATTGGCATAGCAACCCATATCGGCAGCCAGATCACGGCCGGCATGGGTGCGTATCGCGCCGCTTATGCGCGCCTCGCTGAATTGGTGCGCGCTATTCGCCTGCAAGGCTTGCCGATTGAGCGTGTGGATTGCGGCGGCGGGCTTGGCATTGCTTATCGCGATGAAATCGCACCCGCGCCGGCGTCGCTTGCCGGGGCGATCAAGGCGGAACTCGGCGCACTTGGCCTGCCGGTCATGCTGGAACCGGGGCGCTGGATTGCCGGGCCGGCGGGGGTGCTGCTTTCCCGTGTGATTCTGCAAAAGCAGGGCACGGCGCGGCGCTTTGTGGTGCTGGATGCGGCGATGAATGACCTGCTGCGCCCAGCCATGTATGATTCCTGGCATGGCATTTTGCCGGTCTCGCCATCCGCTTTGGTCGCGCCACTGGCACCGGCTGATGTGGTTGGCCCCGTTTGCGAAAGCAGCGATTGCTTCGCCCGCGACCGCGCTTTGCCGGATTTGCCGCCGGGCGCCTTGGTCGCGCTGCTGGATGCGGGGGCTTACGGCGCCACCATGTCTTCCACCTATAACGCGCGGCCCTTGGCGGCTGAGGTTTTGGTGGATGGCGCGCGCTCCGCCGTGGTGCGGGACCGCCAATCCTTTGAGGCTTTGCACGCCGGCCAGCGCCTGCCGGAATGGCTGATGGAATGACAGAATCGCCGGGGAAAGCGCCGCCTCAAAACCGGGGTCTTGGTGCCCTTGGCTTGAAGCTTGGGCTTTCTCGGCTTGCGCTCTGGTGGGAAGGCGCCTGGCGGGCGCTTTGGCCGCCGCTTGGGGTCGTGGGGGCCTTTCTGGCTTTGGCTTTCACTGGGCTGCTGCCCACGCTGCCGCCGGTGCTCCATTTGCTGATCCTGATCGGCTTTGCCGCCGCGCTTGGGTATATTGGCTATCGCGCAGCACTTGGGCTACGCGCGCCGGCGCCGGATGCGGCGGCGCGCCGGCTGGAACGGGATTCCGGCCTGTCGCACCGCCCGCTTGCGGTGCTCGCGGATCGCCCCGCTGGCGATGACCCCATGGCGCAGGCCTTGTGGCAGGCGCATCGGGACCGCGCGGCGGCGCAGCTTGGGCAGTTGCGTGTGGCGCGACCCTCACCGGGGCTGGCTTCACGAGACCCGCGCGCCTTGCGCGCTGCCGTGCTGGTCGCACTGGTGGCGGGGCTTGGCATGGCGGGGCGGGAAGCGCCGGAACGGCTGCTCGCTGCCCTTGTGCCACCCTTCGCGGAGCCTGCCGCCGCGCCGGTGGCGCTCGCGGCAAAGTTCGAAGCCTGGGTGACGCCGCCGGCCTACACCGGCGCACCGCCGCAATTCCTGAAGGCTGAGGGCGGTGCGGTGGCGGTACCGGCGGGCAGCCGATTGCAAATGGTGGTCTCAGGCAGCGCCAGCCCGCCGGAATTGCGCCTGGGCAACACCGCCCATGCCTTCGCGCGCATGGATGCGCAAAGCCATGCGCTGGAACTGCCTTTGACCGAAGGTGGCGCGCTGGTGCTGAAGCGTGATGGGCGCGATGTGGCGCAATGGGCGCTGACGCTGACACCCGATGCGCCGCCCGTGGTGTCCTGGGACCCTGCACCCGCCCGCGCAGCCAGGGGCCTTGCGCTTCGCCTGCCCTGGAAGGCTGAAGATGATTGGGGCTTGGCGGCGCTGCGCGTTGAATTGCGGCTTAAGCAGAGGCCCTCTGCCCCGCCGGTGACGCAGGATATTCCATTGCCCGGCGGCGCGCCGCGCCAGGCGCAGGGGGCAGCGCAGCATGATTTTTCTGCCCATCCCTGGGCGGGGCTTGAAGTGGAGCTGCGGCTTTTCGCCCGCGATGGCGCGGAACAGGAAGGCAAATCCGAAGGCGCGTTTCTGGTGCTGCCGGAACGGCGCTTTTCCCACCCTGTTGCGCAGCAATTGATCGCGCTGCGTCGCGCGCTTTCGCTGGACCCCAATGCGCGCGAACCAGCCCGGCGGGAATTGGACCGTATCTCGGGCGCGCCCGAGGCCTTTGAACATGACACAGGCATGTTCCTGACGCTGCGGGCCGCACGGCATCGGCTGCTGCGCGACAAGCGTGAGGAGGCTGTGCCGGAAGTGCAGCAAATCCTGTGGGATGTGGCGGTGGCCCTGGAAGAAGGCCGCACGGATCGCAGCGCCCGTGCCTTGGCCCAGGCGCGGGAAGCGCTGCGCGAAGCCCTGGAAGAAGCGCGCCGCGAAAATGCCGAAGCGAACCCCGAGCGCAGCCCGGAAGAACGCGCCGAACAACGCGCGGAACTACAGCGTCGCATCCAGGAATTGCGCGAAGCCATCCGCCGCCATCTGGAAGCTCTCGCCGAACGCATGCAGCGCGAGAATAATGAAGCGCTCTCCTACGATCCGCAGCAGCGCGTGTTCGATCGCCGCGAATTGGAACGCCGCACCCGCCGCCTGGAAGACGCCGCGCGCGATGGCCGCCAGGAAGACGCCGAACGCGAAATGGCCGAGCTTGAGGAAATGCTGCAAGCCCTTGAAGAAGGCCGCACCAGCCGCGCGGAAGATCGGCAACGCCAACAACGCCAGCGCGGCCAGCAACAGATGGGTGCGTTGCAGGATATGGTGCGGCGCGAGGCTGAGATGCTGGACCGTGCCCATCGCCGCAGCGGGGATCAGGAAAACACGCGCAATGATGCGCGCCGCCCTCCGCCACAGCGCCCACAAACCCCCGAAGCCC
>JBIKXA010000186.1:0-6836 GCA_044356015.1 Roseomonas sp. | reverse complement strand
GGTGGCGATAGCCGGATTCCGTCACCGCCTTCACGATTTCCTCGGACAAGCCAATGGAATCGAAGGTGGCGCGGTCTTCTTCCGGGGTGGGTTCTTCCGCTGCCGGGGCGGCTTCTGCCTGGGCTTCTTCGGGCGGTGGCGCTTCTGCGACCGGCGCGGCTTCAGGAATGGCGGGCGGCAGGGTTTGAGGGTCGTGTGGGACAGCCTCGGCGGCGGTCACTTCAGTATTTTCGTTCAACTTCAATCGCTTTCTAGGCCCGCGCTGCAAGCGCTCGGCGGTGGGTGCGGGAAAGGCCGAGCCCCGGCGGGGCGCGCATGCCGGGGCCGGCGGATCCGGCCCGCCTATCCGCGAGCACGCCCCCTATGCGCCGAAGCGGCGCGGGAATCAAGGATTTCCGTAGCCTTGGGTGGGGCTGGCCTGGACGGTTACTTCGGTGCGGGGATAGCTTCGGTCCATGGTTCAGAACGAAACCCTTTTATTGCTGCCCGGCATGCTCTGCGATGCCAGGCTGTGGCGCGACCAGATCGAAGCCTTCACTGCCTCCCGCCGCGTGGTAGTGACCTGCCTGACGGGGCATGACAGCATCGCGGCCATGGCGGAGGCGGCGCTCGCCGGGCTGGATGGGCCATTGGCCGTCGCGGGGCTTTCCATGGGTGGGCATGTGGCGCTGGAAGTTATCCGCCGCGCACCGGAGCAGGTCCAGCGCCTCGCGCTTTTCGACAATTCAGCCCGCGCGGATACGCCGGAACAGTCCGAATATCGGCGCGGCTTGCTCACCCTTGCCCAGACCGGGCGTTTTCGTGGCGTGACGCCGCGCCTGCTGCCCATGCTGGTGCATCCTTCCCGCCTGGATGGCCCCTTGGCTGCCGAGGTGATGGCCATGGCCGAACGCGTGGGCCGCGATGCCTTTCTCCGCCAGCAAACCGCGCTTACCGGGCGCATTGATTCCAGGCCGCATCTGCCGGCTATCCGCGCCAAGACGCTGGTTGCGGTGGGGGCGGATGATGTGATGACGCCGCCCTACCTTGCCGAGGAAATAGCCAGCGCCATTCCCGGCGCGCGCCTGATCCGCTTCCCAGGTTCCGGCCATTTGCCGAGCATGGAAGTGCCGGTGGCGGTGAACGCCGCCATGGCCGAATGGTTGGCTGATTAGGCAAAAAAAGCGCGGCCCTTTCGGCGCCGCGCTTCTTTAGCTTAAGGCCCTAACTCAGGCCGCCTTCGCCATCCCGCGCAGCACGTAATGCAGGATGCCGCCATTCTTGTAGTATTCCACCTCATCGGCGGTATCCACACGGCACAGCACCTGGGTCTTCACCTGAGACCCATCGGCGCGCGTGATCACGATATCCATCATCATGCGGGGCGAAAGCTTTTCCACGCCCAGGATGTCAATCTTCTCATCGCCCTTCAGGCCAAGGCTCTGGCGGCTTTCGCCTTCCTTGAACACCAAAGGCAGCACGCCCATGCCCACCAGATTTGAACGGTGGATACGTTCAAAGCTTTCAGCAATCACGGCCTTGATGCCAAGCAGATAGGTGCCCTTGGCCGCCCAGTCGCGCGAAGACCCCGTGCCATATTCCTTGCCACCAATCACCACCAGCGGCACGCCTTCATTCTTGTAGCGCATCGCGGTGGTGTAGATCGGCGCCACATCACCCGAAGGATAATGCTTGGAAATGCCGCCTTCCACACCCGGGACCATTTCGTTCCGGATACGCGGATTGGCGAAGGTGCCGCGCATCATCACCTGATGGTTGCCGCGCCGCGCGCCATAGCTGTTGAAATCCGCCTGACGCACCTGGTGTTCCAGCAGGTATTCACCGGCCGGCGACGCCTTCCGGATATTCCCCGCCGGCGAGATATGATCGGTGGTGATGGAATCCCCGAGTTCCGCCAGGATGCGCGCCCCCTTCACATCACCCACCGGCTTCGGATCGGCGGTCATGCCTTCAAAATACGGCGGGTTCTGCACATAGGTGCTGCCCGAATTCCAGCGATAGGTGTCGCTGCCCGCTTCCACGCGAATGGCCTGCCATTGCGTCGGGCCCTTGAAGACATCGCCATAACGCTCCTGGAACATCTCACGCGTCACAGCGGCGTGAACGGTGTCGTTCACTTCCTTCTGCGTCGGCCAGATATCCTTCAGGTAAACCGGCTGGCCATCGCGGCCCGTGCCAATCGGCTCCTTGGTCAGGTCCTTGCGGATGGTGCCGGCCAAAGCATAGGCGACCACCAGCGGCGGGGAAGCGAGGTAATTCGCGCGCACATTGGCATGCACGCGGCCTTCGAAGTTGCGGTTGCCCGAAAGCACCGAAACGCCGACCAGCTTGTTGTTTTCAATCGCATCCACAATGGCATCCGGCAGCGGGCCGGAATTGCCGATGCAGGTGGTGCAGCCATAGCCCACCGTCTGGAAGCCAAGCGCATCCAGATGCGGCGTCAGCCCCGCCTTGTTCAGATATTCGGTCACCACCTGGGAACCGGGGGCGAGAGAAGTCTTCACCCAAGGCTTCGCTGTCAGGCCCTTTTCCACCGCCTTCTTCGCAACCAGCCCGGCTGCCACCAGCACATAGGGGTTCGACGTATTGGTGCAGGAGGTAATGGCCGCGATCACGACATCGCCATGGCCGAGGTCATAATTGGCCCCTTCCACCGGTACGCGCAGATCCGCCTGATCCCCCGGCACGCCCATGGTGCCCGCAGCCAAATCCTTCAGGAAGGCCGGCGCGGCATTGCTAAGTGCCACGCGATCCTGCGGGCGCTTCGGCCCGGCCAAGGAAGGTTCAACGGTGCTGAGGTCAAGTTCCAGCGTATCGGTGAACACCGGATCGGGCATGCCTTCCTCACGGAACATGCCCTGCGCCTTCAAATAGTCGCGCGTCAGGTTGATGCGATGCTCATCACGGCCAGACAGGCGCAGATATTCCAGCGTCGTGTCATCCACCGGGAAGAAGCCGCAGGTCGCGCCATATTCGGGGGCCATATTGCCGATGGTCGCACGATCCGCGAGCGGCAGATGCGCGAGGCCAGGACCAAAGAATTCAACAAACTTGCCGACCACGCCCTTCTTGCGCAGCATTTGCGTGACGGTCAGCACCAGATCGGTCGCGGTGACACCTTCCTTCAGCGAACCGGTCAGCTTGAAGCCGATCACATCGGGGATCAGCATGGCAATCGGCTGGCCGAGCATGGCGGCTTCGGCTTCAATGCCGCCCACACCCCAGCCCAGCACGCCAAGCCCGTTCACCATGGTGGTGTGGCTATCCGTGCCATAGCAGGAATCGGGGAAGGCAAAGACATCGCCGGTATCCGTCGCGGTCCACACCACCTGCGCCAGATATTCCAGATTGACCTGGTGACAGATGCCGGTGCCCGGCGGCACGACGCGGAAATTGTTGAAGGCTTCCTGGCCCCAGCGGAGGAATTCGTAACGCTCCCCATTCCGCTCAAATTCGATATCCACATTCTGCTTCAGCGCATTGCCGGTGCCGGAAACATCCACCATCACCGAATGGTCAATCACCAGATCAACCGGGACCAGCGGGTTCACCTTGCGCGGGTCACCGCCCAGGCCAAGCAAGGCATCGCGCATGGCGGCCAGATCCACCACGGCGGGCACGCCGGTGAAATCCTGCAGCAGGATGCGCGCGGGGCGGAAGGGCACTTCCTTATCGGAACGGCCATCCTTCACCCATTCGGCGATCTTCTTCGCATCATCCACCGTATAGGAACGGCCATCTTCGAAGCGCAGCACATTTTCCAGCAGCACCTTGAGGCTATAGGGCAGGCGGGTGATGTCGCCGATGCTCTTCGCTGCCTCGGGCAGGCTGAAATAATGATAGGTCTTGCCGTCAACACTGAGCGTGCGACGAGTCTTCAGGCTGTCTTGCCCGATCATCCGCATGGCTGATTACCCTTCCTCAAGCGCGCTGGCCTTGCGTGACCGCGCCTATGCCGGCTTTAAAGCATGGAGACTGAATATGGTCCATTGGCGAGGGGGCGGAATTTGGCGTCGGGGCAACCCATTCTGGACGTGCTGGACCTTGCCTGCATCCGCGGTGATCGGGCAATTTTTGCTGGGCTCAGCTTCTCCGTGCCGGCGGGCGGCGCGCTGCTGCTGACCGGGGCCAATGGCGCGGGCAAATCCAGCCTGCTTCGCGTGATTGCCGGGCTGCTGCCAGCCGCCGAGGGGGAGGTGCTGCTGGAAGGCGCGCCCGCCCGCGCCGACCCCGCCGGCCATGCGCTGAGGCTGCGTTATGTCTCCAGCCAGGATGCGCTGAAGCCGGCGCTGACAGTCGCTGAAAATCTGGCCTTCTACGCGGCGCTTTGGGGTGGCGAAGTAACGCCGGCCCTGGAAGCGCTTGGCCTTGGCGCTTTGGCTTCCCTGCCAGGGCGGGTGCTGTCCACCGGGCAAAGGCGGCGCCTGGCCTTGGCGCGGCTTGCCCTGGCCCCGGCACGGCTTTGGCTGCTGGATGAACCGAGCCTTGGGCTGGATGCGGCCTCTGTCGCGCGGCTTGGGGCGCTGATGGCGCGGCACCGCGCGGCGGGCGGCGCCATCCTGGCCGCGACCCATCTGCCCTTGCCGCTGCCGGATGCGGTGGAGTTGAAGTTATGAGCGGCGGGGCATTTGGCGCCTTCCTGGCGGTGCTGGGGCGGGAATGGAAGCTCGCTTTGCGCCATCCGGCGGATACGCTGGCCGCCGTGCTGTTCTTCGTGCTGGTGGCGGCGCTTTTCCCCTTTGGCGTGGGGCCAGCGCCGGAAACCCTATCGCGCCTAGCCCCCGGCGCGCTGCTGGCCGCTGCGCTGTTGGCGGCGCTTTTGCCTTTGGACCGGCTATTCGGGGCGGAAGCTGAGGATGGATCGCTCGATCAATTGCTGCTGTCGGGCCTGCCGCGCAGTGCGCTGGCGGCGGCCAAGGCGCTTGGCCATTGGCTGACCACCGGCGTGCCGCTGATTGCGGCGACACCCATCGCGGCGGCGATGCTTAATCTGCCAGTGGAAGCCTGGGGCGTGGCGATGGTGGCATTGGCTTTGGCAACCGCGCTGCTGTCGCTGCTTGGCACTTTGGGCGCAGCGCTGACGCTCGGCGCGCGGCGGGGCGGCGTGCTGTTGCCGCTGCTGGTGCTGCCCCTTGCCATTCCGGCGGTGATCTTCGGCGCGGCGGCGATTGAAGCCGCCAGCGCCGGGCTTTCCGCCGCCCCCTTTCTGCTGCTGTTGGGGGCGGGGGTATCGCTCGCCGCGCCCCTCGCGCCGCTGGCGGCGGGGGCGGCGCTGCAAAACGACTGATCAGGCGGGGGGCATGGCCCAGACGGCGGCCTCATTCCCCGCAGCGTAATAGTTATTGGTGATCGCCGCATTGCGATTGACTAGCGGGCGCATGAAAAGCGGGTGCGTCATGCTGCGGATTTCATGTTCGACTTCGAACAGCACGCGCCCATCATTGGGGTCCACCACCTTGATGAAGCGGTATTGATGCGCGCTGTCTTCGCGTGAAATCAGCCCGCGTTCATTGAGCCGATTGTAGATCCCACCGAAATCCACAAAAGCAAGCTGGATGTGATGGCCATCAAAGGCGGGTTGCGGCTTGTCGGTTTCGCGGAAGATCAGGAATTGCTCCCGCGCCACGCGCACATAAAGCGCGCCATCGCGCATCGCGGTGCTGGTGCCGATGATCTGTTCATAGAAGCGCGCAATGCCAGGCAACGTGCCGGGTGCGACATCGAATTCGACATAAGGCATGCCAAGCGTGATGCGGCCAAGCTTTTCCGCATCCGGCGCATGGCAGCGCATGCGATTGCCCCAGGGGCAGGTCACATCCACATGGTCTTCCGCTTCGGCAAAGCTGTATTGCGTGCCTTCCAGCCAGCGCCGCGCGCGATCCAGCCGATGCAGCAGCTGCGCGCGATCCGGCAACACCAGCCCCACCGTGCCGCGCAGCACCTGCGCCGGGCCAGAGGGCAAATGGAATTGGCTGATGCCGACATTGGCCCACATATTGTCAATGCCGGTCATCAGATACGGGTCGCGCGTCAGGCCAAGCGCGCTGATGTAGAACGCCGTTGCCTTCAATTGATCCGGCACTTGCAGATTGACATGCTGCAATTCCACGACATTGCCGAGGGATTCCTCTGTGCGGTCCCAGGGGCAGGCGAGTTTCGGGGTGCCATCCATTGTTTCGCTCCGTTTGCTTGTTGATCCTTGAGGCCAATCACTCCGCTGCCTTGGGCGCATAACCCAGGCCGCCTTCGTATTTCTCCGACGCTTCGGCGGGCAGGAATTCGGCTTCCATTTCGCGAATGCGGTCAAAGCCCGCAAAGCCATGCAGATTGCCCATGGGGTGCTGCTTGAAACGCGCATCATAGGCGGCCTCCGCCATCGGGCCTTCGGCCTTCAGCGTGGTCGCGAAATCATGGATCGCCATGATGGTGGCGCGCATCGCCGCCCCCGGCAGGATGCAGGCGCGAATGCCAATCGCCGCCATTTCTTCCGCGGTGAAGCGCGGCGAAATGCCAGTCATGTTGTAAAACACAGGGCCTTTCACAGCCTGGCAGATATGCGCGACCTCTTCCTTGTCCTTCGGGCCTTCCACGAAGGCGAGGTCCGCGCCCGCTTCCAGAAAGGCATTGGCGCGGGTGATGGCTTCTTCCATGGAACCGCCATGCGCGCCGCGCGCATCGGTGCGCGCGATGATCACAAAATCCGGATCGAGCGCATCGCGGGTTTGGCAAGCGGCGCGAATTTTCAGCACGGCCTCATCCCGCGCAATCACCTCCCGCCCCGCCACATGGCCGCAACGCTTGGGCGCCACCTGGTCTTCCAGATGCATGCCCGCGAC
>JBIKXA010000056.1:0-19259 GCA_044356015.1 Roseomonas sp. | reverse complement strand
AGGTCAAAGAGCCGCCACCTGCAAAGCTGATGCTTGGCGTCCTTGTGGCGCGGTCTGCGCCATACCGGGCTGAACAATTCACTTTGCTCGGAACCGTTGCGGAAGAGATCGAATATGGCCAAGCAAACGTGCCCGAAACGACTTTTTGGGTTTTCCCGGCGCAATGTTGAATTTCGCGCGGTAAAGACGGCTCACCTCCCCGCCGCGTTGCATGAAATGGTGCCGGAACCGTTCCAAATCCTTCGCAGAAGCAACGGGGTCCAGCAGTGGTGCGATTTTCGGCGGGATCACAGGACCCACGGCCAAAACACCAAGCCCATGACCATGGCGAAAGTGAAAATGTGGGTATTTTGATGTCAATTCGGCCCAAAGCCGCCAGACGCCAAAATCCTTGTCCCGGACCTCCGTATCGTGAAAAAGAACCACACCCTTGTCGGACATTTTGGGGCACCAGGAATGAAAATCATGGGAGACCGCCTCATAGGTGTGGAAGCCATCGATATGCAGCAGGTCTATTGATCCATCTGGGAATGATGGGAGCGCGCCATCAAATGTGCTGCGCATCAGGGTCGAAAATGCCTGGTATTTCTGATTGAGACCATCCACCGCGGTGAATATGTCTTCACTGTAAAGCCCGGCGTGTTCATCGCCCTTCCAGGTATCAATCGCATAAAAGCGCCCCGGGTTCGTGCGCCGCAAATTGGCTTGGCAAAAGGCCATATAGGAAACGGCGCGATGCGTTCCCAATTCCACAAAAACCCTGGGTTCCAGCGCCGCCGTCAGCCACGCTGCGAAGGGCGTATGTTCCAGCCACGCACTTTCAACAATGTGTTCGGGCACCCATTCCCCATCGTCATGCAGAAGCGATGATAACGGATCCGATAATGCGTTCAGTGAGGCCATTCCGATCCCATTTCTCGGTTGACTGATGGCAGAGAGCCGAAGGTAGTGCGTCCTGGGCCACGTGTCAGCAAGACAGATGGCCGAAGATCTCTCCATGAAACGGAGCGGTTGTTCCAATCCTGCTTGAAGAAAAAAAGACCATCAAGAACATGCCCCGCCCAACAGCGCTCTTGGTGCAGGCGGGGAATTTGCTATCAGGACAGTTACTAAACCGAGAGAATTTTTGACGAATTTCAGGCATCAACCCCGATATTCATGGGAAGACTTCCTAAGCCTGTAGTACAAACGCACGAAGCCCTTGCAGGCCGGGCTTCTTGCGCGCCAATGTCTCACGCTCAACACCGTGACCCGTATGTAAGGGCCACAAAGCCTGGGCCGCGGTTGGGCGCTCAGCCCTTACTTGCGCGCGCCAATGCCGGCGAAGCGCTTATTGAACTTCGCAATCTGGCCGCCCGTATCAATAATGCGCTGCTGGCCGGTCCAGGCCGGGTGCGATTTCGGGTCAATGTCCAAGCGAATGGTATCGCCAGGCTTGCCGTAGCAGGAACGGGTCTTGAACTCGGTCCCGTCGGTCATGATGATGTTGATCTCATGATAGGCGGGATGGATATCGGACTTCATGGCGCATGCTCACAGAAATTGGGCCGCCGATGCCGACCGGCCGCCAGGGAGCGGGGGCTATAGGCGATCAGCCCCATGAAGGCAAGGCAGCGATTGACCAAGGCCCCGCCAAGGGCCAGAGGTTTCGCCCGCCCCTGAACAAGGTCCGCTGCGCGTGAGTCTCAATATCCTCTCCATCCAATCCTGGGTCGCCTATGGCCATGTCGGCAATGCCAGCGCCATCTTCCCCCTCCAGCGCCTGGGGGCAGAGGTCTGGGGGGTGCATACGGTGCAATTCTCCAACCATACCGGCTATGGCGCCTGGCGCGGCCAGGTGTTTGGCGCTGATTTGATCCGCGAATGCGTCATGGGCATTGAAGAACGGGGCGTGCTGCCAAGTTGCGATGCGGTGCTGTCGGGCTATTTGGGCTCGGCGGAGATCGGCGCTGCGGTGCGCGATGCGGCGCTTGCGGTGAAGGCGGCCAATCCCCGGGCGCTCTGGTGCTGCGATCCGGTGATTGGCGATACCGGGCGGGGTGTTTTTGTGCGCCCTGGCATTCCGGAATTCCTGCGCGACCAGGCGCTGCCGGCGGCCGATATCGCGACCCCCAATCAATTCGAATTGGAATGGCTGACCGGGCGGGCCGTCACGTCGCTCACTGATGCCAAGGCCGCGATTGAGGCGCTGCAGGCGAAGGGGCCACGCTGCGTGCTGCTGACCTCGCTCCGCACCGATGCAACCGGGGAGAATGAGATTGAATTGCTGGCAGCCGAAGGCGGCGGCTTCTGGCGGTTGCGCACACCGATGCTGCCCTTGTCAGTCAATGGCGCGGGCGATGCAATTGCGGCGCTTTTCCTGTTTCATCGCCTGCAAAGCGGAGCAACGGCGCCAGCGCTGGAAGCCGCCGCTTCCAGTATTTTCGGCCTGCTGAGCCAAACGCTGGCTGCGGGCGCACGGGAATTGCAGGTGGTGGCGGCGCAGGCGGAAATCACCGCGCCGACACGGCGCTTCAGGGCGGAAGCTTGTTAGTGCATGAAGCTCCGCGTGACATAGGCCTTCAGCGCTTCCACGTCATGTTCCTGCTTGGCGAAGCGGAACTTCACCAAATCGCGAATGCTGACAATGCCAAGCAGTGTCCCGTCCTTGTCGCAGACCGGCAAATGGCGGAAATAGCCCTGGTCCATGATCTCAAGCGCCGCTTCCACGGGCGTATCGGCGCCAACCATGATGACCTCACGGGTCATGATTTCCTCAGCGGCGAGGCATCGGGCGCCATTGCGCCGATCGGCGACGGATTTCACGATGTCGCGTTCGCTCAAAATCCCGGCCACCTGACCTGACGCGGTCACGATCAGCACGGCACCGATGCGGCGCGCCGCCATGATGCGGGCGATTTCCACCACCGGTGTTTCGGGGGTTACGGAAATGGCGGCATTACCTTTCTGCCGCAAAACTGCTGCTATGGTCATGGCCGGAGGCCTCCTGTTCCGAAGCTCTGCCAGCCCACCTCATCCTTCGGGCGCCTTTTGAGCGCTTTGCGCCGGAATCGCAAGCGCTGAATCGCGGGGAAAAAAGGATTCCGCGCCCTATCGGCCCTTTCGGGCGGTCATCGGTGCTTGCCTTGCCCCGCATCCGCATGCCAGCCTTCGCTGGGGTTTGCCGGAAACCGGCCTGCCAGTATTGAACAGGGAGAAATCAACATGAAGCTTCAGACATCGCGCCGCCTGCTGCTGGGCGCCGGGCTTGCCATGCCCTTCATCCGTACCGCTTCGGCGCAAACCACGCTGGAATGGGTGGCGGGGTCCGTGGGTGGTGGTTGGTACACCATGGCGGCGGGGCTTTCTTCCCTGATCCGGGAGGAAAACCCAGACCTGCAAATCCGCGTCGTCCCCGGCGGTGGCTTGGCCAATTCCACGCGCATCAACAATAACCAATCCCAGATCGGCTGGGGGATTGATGCCTTTGCGGCATCCGCTGTGCAGGGGATCGAGCCCTATAGCGCCAAGCACGACAAGCTGCGCTGCCTGGGCACGGGCTATTCGCCGACCGAGCACCACTTCCTCCGCCACAAGGGCGCGGGGCCTGAGGATATGCGCGCCATCCTGACGCAGCGCGGCCTGAAAATCGCCGCCCCGCAGCGCAGCAGCACCGATGAAATGACGCTGCAGCGCATCCTGCGCTTTCTTGGCACCAGCCCGGACAAGATCAGGGCGGAAGGTGGGCGCTATTTGAATGGTTCCTACGCCGATATCGCGGCGGCCTATAATGATGGCCAGGTGGATTATCTCTATGCGGCACTTGCCCGCCCGGCGGCGATTTTCACGGAAATCGCCCAAGGCCGGCGCGGCGGGCATATGGTCGCCTTCCCGCAGGATGTGCGCGATCATCTGCAAAAGGAATATGCCTATGCGCAAGGCATCCTGCCGGGTGCGACCTATCCCGCGCTCATGACCGGCGATGTGCCGGTGACCATGATGGATAGCGTAATCCTGGTCCATGAAAGCGTGCCGGATGATGTGACCTATAAGATCACCCGCACGCTGATCCGCAATCGAGGCCAGCGCTTGATCACCATTCATGCCAGCATGGGCGCCTGGAACCCGACCGCATCCGTTGCCTATCGCGGTGTGCCCTTGGCGGGTGGCGCGGTGCGCGCCTTCCGCGAAGCCGGCGTCAATCCGCCTGCATGATGAAGCTGCCGCGCTGGCTATAGGGTAGGCACGCCATGCGCGCGCTTGATGGGTGGTTGAAAAGCGCCATCACGCTTTGGATGGCGGGATGGGCGGCGCTGCATCTTTATTTCGGCGGCTTCGGATTTCCGGAGCCGATCGAAATGCGGAGCCTCCATCTGCTTGTCTTCACGCCGCCGCTTTTCCTGCTGTATCCGGCCTTCAAGAAATACTCGCCGCAACATCGCCCAAGCCTGTTTGATTGGCTTTGGGCCATCGCCGCCGCCGCGCCGCATCTTTGGGTTTTCGTGCATGCGGGCGCCGTCAATGATCGCATGGAATATGTGGACCCTTTCACGCCGCTGATGCTGATGCTTGGTATTGTCTGCCTGGTGACGATGCTGGAAGCGATCCGCCGCGCGGTGGAACCGGGCCTTGCCTGGATGGTGGCGGGCTGCCTGCTTTACATGTTCATCGGGCATCATTTGCCTGGCGTTCTGAACACGCGCAATTTCAAATTGAACGAGATCATTGAAGCCGCCTGGCTGGTGCCAACCGCGGGCGGTGTTTATGGCCCGCTCACAGGCATCGTCGCGACCACCATCGCAGTCTTTATCCTGTTTGGCGCCTTCATGCAGGGCAGCGGCACGGGGCGGCTGTTTTCCAATCTCGGCGCCGCGGTAGCCGGGCGCTATACTGGCGGGCCGGCCAAGGTTGCGGTTGTTACCTCAGGCCTTTTCGGCACCATGAGTGGGTCTTCCGTGTCCAATGTCATCACCACGGGGGCGATGACCATTCCGCTCATGATGCGCGTTGGCTATCGCCCGGCGGTTGCGGCTGGCATTGAAAGTGCTTCGTCCGTGGGCGGCGCGCTGATGCCGCCCGTGATGGGCGCTGCCGCCTTTGTGATGGCCGAAATTACCAATATCCCCTACGGCGATATTCTGGTGGCCGCTGCGATTGGTGCGGTGATGTATTACTTCGCCATACTTGCGGCGGTGCATTTCGAGGCGAAGAAGCTTGGCATTGCACCCATGCCGCTCAAGGATATTCCCGCCTGGCGCGAAGTGCTGGCCGATGCGCATCTGGTGCTGCCGATCGGCCTGCTGGTCTATCTGATGACAGAACGCTGGAGCGGTAATTTCGCGGCCTTCTGTTCCACGCTGGCGATGATTGGTGTTTCCCTGCTGCGCGCTCGTACGCGCATGGGGTGGCGCGCTGTGCTGAATAGCCTGGCCGATGCGGGCTTCACCATGGCGCCACTTGCGGTTTCCATTGCGGGCGCTGGCGTAGTGGTCTCGGCACTCACAGCAACCGGCATGGTCGTGGCCTTTGGCGGAATCATCAAGGATTTGTCCGCGGGCAATCTGGCGCTTTTGCTGATAATGCTTTGTGTCACGGTGCTGGTGCTGGGCTTGGGCATCCCGACCACACCATCCTACATCATCGCCGCGGCAATTGGTGTGCCGCAGGTGCTGGAATTGGGCCGCCCGCTTGGCATTGATGTTTTGCAGGCGCATCTTTTCGTCTTCTATTTCGCGGTGATCGCGGATGCGACACCACCCGTTGCGGCTGCTGCCTTCGCCGCCGCTGCCATTGCCAAGGCAAGCCCGACGATTGCGAGCATCCATGCCTCGCGCTTTGGCATTGCCGGTTTCACCGTGGGTTTTGCCTTCATCTATGATCCGGGGATCATGCTGCGCGGCAGCTTGTTTGATATCGCTACCGCCACTCTGATTCAGCTTTCGGCATTGACGCTGATCACGTCGGCCTATGCGGGGTATTTGTTGCGCCCCTTGGGCTGGGTCTTGCGCTGGGCGCTTGGCTTGATCGGGCTGGCCGCGGCGTTTTTGCACCTTTTGCCCGATACACAGCGCCTGATGCTGGCGCTGGGCGCGCTTATGGCGGTTGCGCTGTGGCAGCGCCTCAGGCCAGCATTATCCTGAACCGTTTCACCATTCCGGGAGGAAAACCATGAAAGCCAAATTCCTGCTTGCCGCCGGCCTGTTCGCCGCGCTGCCGGCCTTCGCGCAACCGGTACAGCAAGGCCCGACAGTTTCTGCCATTCGCGCCCGCGATGCGCTGATTTGCGGCGCGCATCCGGGTGCGCCTGGCTTCGGCGTGATGGACAGCCAAGGCGTCAATCGCGGGCTGGATGCGGATACCTGCCGCGCCGTTGCCGCTGCCATTCTGGGGGATGCGAATAAGGTGCGCTGGGTGGTGCTGTCTTCCCAGGCGCGGCTGCCTGCGCTGCAATCGGGTCAGGTGGATATGCTGTCGCGTACCACCACCTGGTCCCATACGCGCGATACCGCGAATGGGCTGAATTTCACCGCCGTCAATTTCTACGATGGCCAAGGCTTCCTGGTGCGGGTGTCAGCCGGGGTCAAGCGCGCGGCTGAACTGGCCGGCGCCACCATCTGTGTCACCGCCGGCACAACGAATGAATTGAACCTGGCCGATTGGGCGCGCAGCACCAATACAAGGATCCAGCCCTTGGTGTTCGACCAGAATGAGGAAACCCGCAACGCCTATATCAATGGCCGCTGCGATGCTTTCTCAACCGATGCTTCGCAGCTTGCCGGCGTTCGCAGTGCGCTCCGCAACCCGGCGGAACATGTCGTGCTGCCGGATATCATCTCCAAGGAACCGCTGGCTCCCGCTGTGCGCCATGGCGATGACCAGTTTTTTGACATTGTGCGCTGGACGGTTTTTGCGCTGATCGAAGCCGAGGAATTGGGTGTCACGCAGGCCAATGTGGATGAAATGCTGAACAACCCTAACCCCGCCATTCGCCGCCTGCTGGGTGTTTCCGGTGATCACGGGCCGCTGATGGGGATTGATCGGCGCTGGGCCTATAACGCCATCAAGGCAGTGGGCAATTATGGCGAGGTGTTTGATCGCAACCTTGGCAAGGGCTCACCCATCAACCTGCCGCGTGGCTTGAATGATCTATGGACGCGCGGCGGCTTGATGTACGCCCCGCCGATTCGTTAATGGACGTGCGGCTCGTAACCGATCCGCCCTTGGCGACATTTGTTTGATCGCATTTTCCGAGCCGCCAAGCGATTTCGCTTGGCTTGAAAATGCTCAAACGCCGGCGCGCGCCTCCGCGCGCTTGGCTTCGCCGCATAGGCGGCGGCGCCCATTCGGGCGCTCGCCCGCCTTCGGCGGTCGTAAGAATTCCCCGAAAAGTGGCTAGTATCTCTGACGGCTGGGGGGTGATAACACCCCCTCAATTCCCCAAGCGTTCCAATATCGCCGGCACATGCACCTGATCGCCCTTGTAGTTCCCGGTCAGCGCATACATCACCAGATTGGTCCCGAACCGATAGGCCAGTACGCGCTGCCGCGCCCCGCCCGGAATTGTCGCATGCGGGTGCTGGCCATTGCGGTCCATCGCCCAGGCCGCCGCCCAATCATGCCCGCCCAGAATCACCGGGCTTACGCTGTCATTGGCGCGGTCCTGATCGCGCGCCACCCAAACCTGCCCGCCCGCAAACCGCCCCGGCAATTCATTCAGCAGATAAAAGGCGCGGTTCAGCACATGGTCTTCCGGCACCGGGATCAGCGGCGGTATCGCCAAATCCCGCGTCACGCGCCTGAGTGCGGCGCGCGCGCCTGGTGACATGCCCTCACCGGAGCCCTGGTCGCGCGTATCCATCAGGATAATGCCGCCCTGGCGCATGAAATCATTCAGCGCCGCCGCCATCGCCGCGCTTGGCGCGGGCGCATCGGGCAGGATTGGCCAATAGAGCAGCGGGTAGAAGGAAAGATCATCCTGCCCCGGCGTCACGCCATGGGGGTCGGCCAGCGCGGCTGCCGTGCGGCGATTGACGAAATCAGACAGCCCCGCAAGGCCGCTGCGCGAGGTTTCATCCATCGCCGAATCCCCGGTGATGATATAGGCCAATCGCGTGGCGAGCGCCGCGCTGCCATCAACGCCTTGCGCGCTGGCCTGCCACGGCATCAGCGCCAGCAGGAAAAGCGCCGGTAGCGCGAAGCGACGCGGGCGCCATAATCCGCGCAGGCCAAGCGCCGCGATCAATTCAACCAAAAACAGCGCAAATGCCGCCGCCAAAAGCCATGGCCCCAAATCGCGTTCTGTCGCCGCAACCCCCAAGCTTTCCACGCGGGCGGAGGCCGGCGGTGCGGCCATCAGCCGCGGTCCCGGCACATGAGTGGCCAAGTTCAGCGCGCGGCGAAAGGCAGCCTCCCCCACCGCGCCCGCCGGGCCATACCAGCCGGGTGGGTGGCGCGGGGAAGCGCGGGCCTCATCCAAGGCGCGGGCGGCAATCGGCGCGGCACCGGCGGGCGGCGCACCCAGTCGGCCAAATCCATCCAGGGTTTCCAAAGGCGCCAAGGGCTGATCGGCCTCACCGGCCGCGACACCTGCGGAAAGGGAAACCAGCCGGCGCAGCATATCCACGAAAAGCCCGGAAAGCGGTAGGTTGGACCATTCCGCCTGGGCCGTCACATGAAACAGCACAATCCGCCCGGCGCCGCGAGTTTCTGCCGTCACCAAGGGTGTGCCATCCGCAAGCCGCGCCCAGCTACGTTCCGCCAAACGGGGCGATGGCTCGGCCAGCACTTGTCGTTCCACCGTGACCTCGGCGGGCGGTGTCAGCCCGGCAAAGGGCGAGTGGTCGGGGAAGGGGGCCAGGGTTTGCGGCTTTTCCCAGGTCAGCATGCCGCCCAATTGGCGTTCGCCCGCGCGCAAGGGCACCGGCAGCAGCGCATCCGGCTTGGCCGCAAGGCGCGGCCCGGCAAAGCGGATCAGCGTGCCGCCCTGGCGCACCCAGGCATCAAGGGCTTCGCGTTCCTTCGGATCCGCCAATTCGCGGTCGGCCAGGATCAGCACGGAAAGCCGCCGCGCCATCAGCGCTTCCGGCGTGCCGCGCCTGAGTTCGGCGAAGGGGTCAAGTGCCCGCAGCAGATAGAAAAGCGGGCCGACCAAAGGTGCATCAGCGCCGGTATCCTCAGCCGCGGCGAGGCCTACCGGGCGGCGGCGGAAGCTTTCATCCAGCAGGAAAACCCCCGCCGCGCCGGCTTCCGGTTCCAATTCCAGCCGCACCACCTGGTTGCGGATTTCGCTGGGGAGTTGCAGCACCGCCTCGGCGCTTGTCGCCCCCGCTGGAAGGGCCAAATCCACCCGCGCAAGGCTTGCCCCATCCCCGCCGCGCGCCAGGATCGCCACCTGCCCCGGCAGCGCGACCGGGGCCTGGGCTAGGTGCAACCTTAGCCGATCTCCTTCCAAAACGGGCGGCGCCAGCATGCGGCGCGGTTCGGCGGGGGCATGGATCAGCGTAAGCGGCCCGGCAGCGGCCAGCGCTGCCATGAAAGCCTGGGCATCCTGCCCCGCGCCATGATCCAGGCCATCGGTCAGAAACAGGCTCTCAAACCCGGCGGGATTGGCGGCGCGGAGCGCATTCATCGCGGCCAGCGCAGCGGCGCGATCCGGCGCCCAGGGCTTCGGGCGGAGCACGGCCAGGCGCGCGGCGGCTTCCTCGGCGGGCAGGAAGGCAAGCGGATCGGCTTCGCCCTGAAGCGGCGCGGTGGTCAGCAGCGCGACAGGGCGCGCTTCGCGCTTCGCGGCTTCCAGAATGCCTTGCGCGGCGGCCATGCGCCGCGCCCAATCCGGCGCAGAAGCCCAGCCATCATCCAGCACCAGCAATAGCGGGCCGGATTGGCCGGTGCCGGCGCTGGGCTGCCAGATGGGCCGCGCCAAGCCCAGAATGATCAGCCCCGCCACCATCAGGCGCAGCAGCAATAGCCACCAGGGGGTGCGTGCCGGTGTGGCCTCGGCGGGCTGCAATTCGCGCAAAATGCGTGTTGCGGGGAAGATCTGGCGCTTGGGCGCGGGCGGGGTCACCCGCAGCAACCACCACAGCACCGGCAGTGCCGGCAGCGCCAGCAAAAGCCAAGGGGCGGCGAAGCCAATGGGGCCCAGGGTGAGCATCACCCCCCCTCCAGCCGCTGAAACAGTGCAAGCAAGGCAAGCTCCGGCGGCTGATCGGTGCGATGGGTGGAAAAGCTGAAACCAAGCGACAGCGCCAGCGCCGCCAGCCCTTCGCGGTGCCGCGCCAGCGCCGCCTGATAGGCCCCGCGCAAGGCTTCGATACGCGGAATGGGCGCAGGGGCGCCGCCCGCCGGATCTTCAAAGCGGATATGCCCGGCGAAGGGCAGGGTTTCCTCGGCGGGGTCAAGGATTTGCAGCATATGCCCGCGCAGGCCCTGCGCCGCCAGGGCAGCAAGCTGTGCGCGGGTTTCGTCCAAGGGCGCCAGAAAATCGCTGAACAGCACGGCGCGCGCATGGCGCGGCAGGCGCGGATCGGCGGGCGTGGCCGCCTGTTCCGGCAAGAAGGCGGCCAGCGGCGCCAGCGCCGTGCGGCCGATGAAGGCGCGCGGGGCGCCGAAAGCGCGCACCCTTTCCCCACCGCGCAGCAGTAGCGCGGCAAGCGCGAGCAACAACATCTCGGCGCGTTCTTGCTTGCTGGGCAGCGTATCCCGGCTGCGCCAGGCCATCCCCGGGCCATGCGCGGACCAAAGCGCCACCGTTTGCGCTGCTTCCCATTCGGTTTCGCGGATAAAAACCCGGTCAGACCGCGCCGATTGCCGCCAATCCACGCGGCTTGCCGCATCGCCCGGCAAATAGGGGCGGAATTGCCAGAATGCGTCCCCCTGACCGGAGCGGCGCCTGCCATGCACGCCTTGCATCACGGTCGAGGCAATGCGTTCCGCCCGCACCACCAAGGGCGGTAGGCGGGCGCCGAGAGCCTCGGCCCGCGCTGTTACGATGTTGTGAGCGGCCTCAGCCAAGATCGGCCTTCAGCGCGGCGATCACATCGGCAAGCTTGGCCCCTTCCGCCCGCGCGGCGAAATTGAGCGCCATGCGGTGGCGCAGCACGGGTTCGGCTAGCGCCAGCACATCATCCAACGATGGCGAAAGGCGGCCATCCAAAACGGCGCGCGCGCGGCTGGCCAGCATCAGCGCCTGCGCCGCGCGCGGGCCGGGACCCCAGGCCAGGCTATCACGCACGATCGGCAGGCTTGCCGTTTCAGGCCGCGCGCCGCGCACCAGGCGCAGAATGGCATCCAGCACTTTCTCACCCACCGGCATGCGGCGGATCAGCGCTTGCGCGGCCATCAATTCAGCAGCTGTCAAAGCCTGGGGCGGAGGTGCTTCCGGCGCGCCGGTGGTCGCCAGCAGCATGGCGCGTTCCGCGGCCTCATCCGGGTAGCTTATCGCGATTTCCAGCAGGAAACGGTCAAGCTGCGCCTCTGGCAGGGGGTAGGTACCTTCTTGTTCGATCGGGTTTTGCGTCGCCAGCACATGAAAGGGGCTGGGCAAGGGGTGGATTTCCCCGGCAATCGCGACCCGCTGTTCCTGCATGGCCTGCAACAACGCCGATTGCGTGCGGGGTGATGCGCGATTGATCTCATCCGCCATCAGCAATTGGCAGAAGATCGGCCCCTTCAGAAAGCGAAAGCCGCGCCTTCCATCGGCCTGGTCTTCCAACACCTCACTGCCCAGGATATCGGCCGGCATCAGATCGGGCGTGAATTGCACGCGCTTGGCATCCAGCCCCATCACCCGGCCGAGTGTTTCCACCAGCTTGGTCTTGCCCAACCCGGGCACACCCACCAGCAGCACATGCCCGCCCGAGAGCAGCCCGATCAGGCTTTGTTCCACCACATCGGCCTGGCCATAGATGGCCGCACCAATGGCCGAGCGCACCCCGGCCAGCTTTTGGCCCAGTTTTTCAACTTCCTGCACCAGGAATGTCACTTCCTGGGCTTCAGCACCTTCACGCATGCGGGATAGGCTCCCTATATTGCTGAAATCGTTTTCGGGACTCGCCCCCGCCTTTAGTCAGGTTGGGTGGCAGGGGGTCCCCCGGCAAGGGTCAGGCAGAGATTATGGCGTTCCAGGATGCGGCGAAAGGACAAAATCACGCGCATGCCGATGTGATCGAGGCGCGCGCCCCCCGCCAGCCCCATGATGTCGGTGATCTTTCCATCCGTATCGCGCGCGACGGCACCTGGTATTATCGCGGCAGCCCGATTGCCCGGAAGGAAATGGTCTGCCTGTTTGGTTCGGTGCTGAAACGGGGTGCCGATGGGTCCTATATCCTGGAAACCCCGGTGGAGCGCGGCCGGATCGAGGTTGAGGACGCGCCCTTCATCGCCGTTGAACTTTTCTGGCGCGATTGTGATTGCGGCGATGGCGCGCCGCGCCAATGCCTGAGCTTCCGCACCAATCTGGATGAAATGGTGACCGCGGATGCGGACCACCCGATCCGCGTGCATCTGGACCCAATCAGCCGCGAACCGCGCCCCTATATCACCGTCCGCCCGGGGTTGGAGGCACGGATCAATCGCGCTGTCTTCTACGAATTGGTGGCCTTGGCGCAGCCCGAGACCCTGAATGGCCGCCAGGTGCTTGGCGTTTGGAGTGAGGGGATGTTCTTTCCCATAGATGAAGCGCCCATCCTGGATCTGCCGGAAGCGTGAGCGCGGCGCTTCATTTTCGGCTGACCGTTGAAGCGCTGCAGGCGCGCATTGCTGACCCCTTAAGGCTACGCGCGGATCGGCCCGCGCCGCGTGAAGATGTGGAACGCGCCGCGCGCGCCGGTGGGCGCATGACGCCGGCGGCGGTGCTGGTGCCGCTGGTGCTGCACCCGGAACCGACCGTGTTGCTGACCTTGCGCTCCGCGGATTTGAAGGCCCATGCGGGGCAGGTTTCCTTCCCTGGTGGGCGGCTTGAAGCAGGCGAAGACCCGGTGACGGCGGCGCTGCGCGAAGCCGAGGAAGAAATTGGCATCCATTCCAGCCTGCCGGAGATTGTCGGCGAATTGCCGCCGCTGCTGACCGGCACGGGCTATCTGGTGACACCCGTGGTGGCGCTGCTGCGCCCGCCCTTTACGGTGAACCCTCATCCCGGAGAGGTGGCGGAGACTTTTGAGTATCCGCTTTCGCATGTGACCGATCCCGCCAAACCCGAACGCCGGTCACGCGAGTTTCGCGGTGAGATGCGGGAATTCTGGGTCTGGCCGCATGAACGCCATTACATCTGGGGCGCGACTGCTTCCGTGCTGGTGACGCTTGCTTCCGTACTGCGCGAAGACTGAGCGCTATGGATTGCGGCGAGATAGTCAGCCCGTGCCCTATCTGATCGAAGCCCTGCTGTTTCTGTCCCCCTTCGCGGCGTTTTTCATCTGGCGCCGGCTCAATCCGGGGCGCGAGCCTGGCACCGTATTGTTGGTGCTGGCCGGCTGCGGTGCGGCGCTGATGCTGGCCGGCGCGCTTTGGTATGGGCTGTCACGCGCCAGCGCGCCGGGATCGAAATATATCCCCGCCCGCATTGACGGCACCGAAATCACGCCAGGACATATGGAACCGCGGCGATGAGTGCCTTTGCATCATTGCCGGATTTCCTGCGCGCGCCTGCAACGGCGAAGGTGCTTGATGCCTTGCCCGGCAGCCGCGCTGTGGGTGGTGCGGTGCGCGATGCCTTGGCTGGGCTGCCGGTTGCGGATGTGGATGTCGCAGCACCGCTGCCGCCTGAAGAAATCATGGCGCGTTTGCTGGCCGCCGGTTGCAAGGTTTTCGAAACGGGGCTTGCACATGGCACCGTCACGGCGGTCTGGGATCATCAGCCGATTGAAGTGACAGCCCTTCGCCGCGATGTGCTGACTGATGGCCGCCACGCCGAAGTGGCTTGGACCACGGATTGGCGCGAAGATGCGGCGCGGCGCGATTTCACCATCAATGCCATGTCGCTTGGCGCGGATGGCGTGCTGCATGATTATTTCGGCGGGCGCGATGATTTGGCGCGCGGCTTGGTGCGTTTTGTCGGTGATCCCGCCACGCGTTTGGCCGAGGATTATTTGCGCCTGCTACGCTTCTTTCGCTTCCAGGCGCGCTACGGCAAGGGTGCGCCGGACGCCGCGGCTTTGCACGCGATACGCGAAGCGATCCCCGGCCTCGCCAGGCTTTCCGTCGAGCGCATCTGGATGGAGATCAAGCGCATCCTGATGGTGGCGGAACCCGTGCCGGCGCTGCGCCTGATGGAAGAGCTTGGTGTTTTACCTGCCATTCTGCCGGAAATTGCTGCGCCGGATATTGATTGCCTTGCGCGGCTTGTGGCGCTTGGCGCGCCGGCGGAACCCTTGTTGCGGCTGGCGGCACTCGGCGGTGCGGCACCGGGCCTGGCTGCGCGGTTGAAGCTTTCAAGCGCCGAGGCGCGCGCTTTGCGTTTTCTGCAAGAAGCCGCGATACCGGGCGCGGCAATTGACGCGGCAGGCTTTCGTCGCTGGCGCGCGCAATACGGCGCCGTGGCCTTGGACATACAGGAAGCAGCACTTTGGCTGGCCGATGCGCGCGAAGGCGACGCACCACTTCGCGCCGCGTTGCGCGCCATGCTGCATGCCGAAGCCGCGCCGGTTTTTCCTTTGCAGGGGCGTGATCTTTTGGCGGAAGGCGCCGCGCCCGGCCCGGCGCTTGGCGCGTTATTGGCCCGGGTTGAAGCCTTTTGGATCGCGGGCGGCTGCGTGGCGGATCATGCCGCTTGCCTGGGCGAGGCAAAGCGGCTGATGACGCGCCCCTGACCGGCGCTTACCCCGGCAGCATCTTGCCGGGGTTCATCAGGCTTTCGGGGTCAATCGCGCCCTTGATGGCGCGCATCACATCCAACGCCACCGGGTCTTTCAGCGATGCCATGGCGTGGCGCTTGGATTGGCCAATGCCATGTTCGGCGCTGAAGCTGCCGCCCATCTCCACCGCGATGGCATTGACCAGCGCTTCCAGCCCCGCCGCACGAGACGCCCAATCCTTGTAGTCCATGCCCTTGGGCGCGCCCATGCCAAGATGGATATTCCCATCCCCGGCATGGCCGATCATGAACAACTCACCTTCCGGCCAGCACGCCACCAATTCCTTTTCAACGCGGGCCAGAAAGCGCGGCACGGCTGAAACCGGCACGGCGGTATCGGTGCCGACATAAGGCCCGTTGCGGCGCTGGCAATCCGGGTAATCTTCCCGAATGCGCCAGAAGCCGGCGCGGTGATCCTCATTCGCGGCCAGCACGGCATCGGTGCAATCGCCGGCTTCCGCTGCCTCCGCCAAGGTATCTTCCAGCATTTCCTTGAGCGGCACGGCAGGATGCGCGGCGGCGATTTCCACCATCACATACCAGGGGCTTTCAAGCGCCATCGGCATGCGCGTGCGCAGCCCATGGCGTTCCACCACCTGCATGCATTCCTTGCGGATCAATTCAAAGGCGATCACATCCGCGCCCGATTCCAGCATGCGCGACAAAAGCGACAGCGCCGCATCGGGCGATGGCACGGCGACAAAGGCGGTTTCCACGCGCTTCAAGGCCGGCACCAGGCGAAGCGCTGCGGCGGTGATGATGCCAAGCGTGCCTTCCCCGCCCAGGAACAAATGGCGCAGCGCATAGCCGCTATTATCCTTGCGCACGCGGCGCAGATCATTCAGCACGCGCCCATCGGGCAGCACCACCTCAAGCCCCAGCACCAAATCCCGCGCATTGCCCCAACGGATGGTGCGAATGCCGCCCGCATTGGTGGAAAGCGCGCCGCCGACCATGGCCGAGCCCTGCGCGCCCCAGGAAAGCGGGAAAAGCCGCCCCGCCGCCGCGGCGGCTTCCTGCACATTCTGGATGATGCAGCCGGCTTCGGCGACGAGCGAAAAATCCTTCGCATCCACATCGCGGATGCGGTTGAGCCGCTCAAGGCTCATCACCACCGCCGGTGGGCCGTTATCCTGCACAACCGCCCCGCCACATAGCCCGGTGCGGCCACCCGCCGGCACAATGGCAAGCCCGGCGGCGGCGCAGGCTTTGACGGAGGCCGCGACCTCGTCAACCGAACCAGGGCGGAGCACGGCGCGCGGCGTGCCGCGATAGGTTCCGCGCCAATCCACCGCATAGGGGGCGATATCGGCATCCTCAATGAGGCAATTCTTCGGCCCCACAATGGGGGCGAGCAATTCGGCTGGCGTCATGAGTCGAATACTTCCCCTGTTATGCCCCTGGGTCAAACGGACTTTTGTCTGGTCGCATTTTCCGAGTCGCCAAGCGATTCCGCTTGGCTTGAAAATGCTCCGCTTGACTGCCCCGATCATGGGCTTCAAGCACAGGGCAGAAGCTGGAAAGGGGTAGGACATGGCGCGTTTCCTCAAGCGGGGCCGGGATGCGGATGCGGTGGCGGAAGATGACGCCAAAGTGCGCGCAACGGTCGAGGGCATTCTGGCCGATATCAAGGCGCGCGGCGATGCCGCGGTGCGGGAGCTTTCGATCCGCTTCGACAAATGGGACCGCCAGAATTTCCGCCTGAGTGAGGGCGAAATCCAGGCCTGTCTTGATCAGCTTTCGCCGCGCGATCTGGAAGATATCCGCTTCGCCCAGGCCCAGGTACGCAATTTCGCCGAACATCAAAAGGCGGCTTTGCGCGATATTGAAGTGGAAACCCTGCCCGGCGTGGTGCTGGGGCACCGCAATATCCCGGTCAATTCCGTGGGCTGCTATGTGCCTGGCGGCAAATACCCTCTGCTGGCATCGGCCCATATGTCGGTGGTGACAGCCAAGGTCGCGGGCTGCAAGCGCATCATCACCTGCGCGCCGCCTTTTGAAGGCCGGCCCGCGCCCGCCATTGTGGCGGCGCAGCACTTGGCCGGCGCGGATGAGATCTATTGCCTGGGCGGCATTCAAGCGGTGGGCGCCATGGCTTTGGGGACGGAGAGCATCGCGCCGGTTGATATGCTGGTCGGCCCCGGCAATGCCTTTGTCGCGGAAGCCAAGCGCCAATTATATGGGCGGGTTGGCATTGATCTTTTCGCCGGCCCCACTGAAACCCTGATCATCGCGGATGAAACTGTGGATGCGGAAATCTGCGCCACCGATCTTTTGGGCCAGGCCGAACACGGACCGAATTCCCCTGCGGTGCTGCTGACCACCTCGGAAAAACTGGCGCGGGAGACAATGGCCGAGGTTGAACGGCTGCTGAAAATCCTGCCCACCGCCGCCATCGCCCGAAAAGCCTGGGAAGATTATGGCGAGGTGATCATCTGCGACAGCGAAGATGAAATGGTGGCGGAAGCTGATCGCATTGCGTCCGAACATGTGCAGGTGATGACGCGCGATCCGGATTATTTCCTGAACCACATGACAAATTACGGCGCCTTGTTCCTCGGCCCGCGCACCAATGTTTCCTATGGCGATAAGGTGATCGGCACCAATCATACTTTGCCCACGAAGAAATCCGCGCGCTATACGGGCGGGCTTTGGGTCGGCAAATTCATGAAGACCTGCACCTATCAGCGTGTGCTGACGGATGAGGCTTCCACCATGATCGGCGAATATTGTTCCAGGCTTTGCATGCTGGAAGGCTTCGCCGGCCATGCGGAACAGGCAAATATCCGCGTGCGCCGCTATGGTGGGCGCAATATCCCTTATGCGACCGCGGCGGATTGAGGCAGGGCAGCGCTTCGGGTGAATAAGGCGCCGCTGCGCATTGCGCTATTTACGCTGGAGAGTTTAGCCAGTGCTGGGGCCGTTCGGCAATTTGCTGAAACCCATGCGGCGGAGATTGTGCTGATTGGGCGTTCCGCGCCCTATCGCGCGGCTACCGGTGGCGCCTTAGGGCAATTCTGGCGGCATCTGCGCCGATCCGGGCTTGGGTTTCTGCCTTATCTCGGCGTGAATTTCGTCCTGCCCTCGATCATGGCGCGCTTTCGGCCAGCGACCAGCATCGCGACCTTTGCGCGCGCGAAGCGTATTCCCATGCTTGAAGTTCAGGATGTGAATGGCGCGGCCTGTCACGCGGCTTTGCAGGCCGCGCGGCCTGACGTGATTTTGTCTTTTCATTTCGATCAGATTTTCGCGCTGGAAACGCTGGCCATGGCGCCGCTTGGCGGCGTGAATATCCACCCATCGCTGCTGCCGCGCCATCGCGGCCCCATCCCGACCTTTTGGGCCTTGCAGGAAGGGCCTGATGCGACAGGTGTCAGCATCCACCGTATCGCCGCGCGCATTGATGCGGGCGAAGTGCTGGCGCAACGGGCCCATGTCTTGCCTTCGGGTGTTTCCGCTTCCACCGCTACGCGGCTGCTGCATGACGCGGCTTTACCGATGATTGGCGATGTCTTGCGCGCGCTGGCGGAAGGCACGGCGGCAGGCACCGCCGCACCGCCCTTACCCTATTGCGGCTTTCCGAGCGCCGCTGACATTCGCGCCGCGCGGCGGCAGGGTGTGCGGCTGGTGCGCTGGGCGGATTGGCGCGCGGCGCTTGGCCTGTGATAGGAACGCAAAAGTTTTCAGGAATTCCACCATGGATTTACCCCGCACCCCAAGCTTTCGCCTTGATGGCCGCCGCGCCTTAGTGAGTGGCGCTGGCCGCGGCATTGGCCTGGCCGCCGCTGCGGCGCTTGCCGATCAAGGGGCGCATGTGACCCTGCTGGCCCGCAGCGCCGATGAGATTGAAGCCGCTGCAGCCGCCATTCGCGCCAAGGGCGGTGCGGCAGGCGTGCTGGTGCTGGATGTGATGGATCTTGGCACAACTGAAGCCGCCATCGCCGGGGCCGAGCCCTTCGATATTCTGGTGAATAATGCCGGCACCAATCGCCCCAAGCCCTTCACCGATGTGACGGTGGATGATTTCGACGCGGTGATGAACCTTAATGTGCGTGCTGCGTTCTTTCTGGCGCAGCATGTCGCGAAGCGCTTGCTGGCGGCGAAGCGCCCTGGGTCCATCATCAATGTATCCTCGCAAATGGGCCATGTCGGCGCGCCTAACCGCACCATCTATTGTGCTTCCAAATGGGCGATTGAAGGCCTGACGAAAGCCATGGCGGTGGAATTGGCGCCGCATGGCATTCGCGTGAACACGCTCTGCCCCACCTTCATCGAAACGCCGCTGACCAAACCCTTCCTGGCCGCGCCTGGCTTTCGCGAACAGGTGGAAGCCAAGATCAAGCTTGGCCGCGTGGGCCAGGTGGAGGATCTGATGGGCGCGATCCTATTGCTCGCCAGCGATGCCGGCGCGCTGATGACGGGCTCTGCCCTG
>JBIKXA010000273.1:0-2848 GCA_044356015.1 Roseomonas sp. | reverse complement strand
GCCTGGCTTTCGCGAACAGGTGGAAGCCAAGATCAAGCTTGGCCGCGTGGGCCAGGTGGAGGATCTGATGGGCGCGATCCTATTGCTCGCCAGCGATGCCGGCGCGCTGATGACGGGCTCTGCCCTGCTGGTGGATGGCGGCTGGACGGCGGATTAGCGCCTGATCCGCGTAGGTCGAATGACCGAAGCGGTGGATCAGTCGCTCAAACAATTACGTCTATACTGCCCGACGCTCCGGCGGCAGGCGCGACAAGCGACGAAACACGGAATAGGCAGCGGCGGCGCTTGCTTCCTGCATGGCGCCTTCGCGCACCTCGGCCTGATTCCACATCCAGCTTTGTGGCGGGTCATCACGCATGGACCAGTCGGCGAAAATGCGTTCGGGCGTATCGCCCACATGCAGCAGCGTCACATCCACATGCCGATCATCGGCCAGGATGCGCCCGAAGGTTTCTGTCACCGCCGCACGCGGGCCTTCCAGCATTTGCATGAACATATCGGCACGGCAGATCAAGGCGCCGGTAATCGCGTTTTCAGCATTGCGCGCCCGCGCTGCGGTTAGGATATCATCCAGCATCGGTGCATTGAAGCCGAAGGGGCGAGAGGTATAGATAAGCTGACAAAGGCGCATTGGCATGTTTGGCTTCCCGGACCCGGTTTGGAGAAGCTTAGGCGAAGCGGCCACGGAAAGGGGAAAAATTCGTCATGAATGAGGAAAATTTCCATCGCCTGCTGCATCGCCCCGGCACGCTGGTGGATATTGGCGCGCATGATGGGCTGCTCGCCATCCCACTTGCGCGCCTACCCGGCAGCCGCGTGCTGGCCTTTGAACCGCTGCCGAGCGCCTTTGCCAGGCTGCAATCTGCCTTGCGCGCGGCCTTTGGCGGGGCGCCTGCCCATGTCGAATGCCACCATTTGGCTCTTGGCGATCATGAAGGCAGTATCACGCTCGCCATGCCCGTCTTGGATGGCGTGGCGCAGGAACAATGGGCCAGCACGGCCAAGGATTACGCAGCGCATGTCTCGGCCCGTGTTGCGGTGGAACGCTTTACCGTGCCGATGCGCCGGTTGGATGATTTCGCGCTGGCTGATGTGACGGCCATCAAGCTGGATGCGGAAGGCGCCGAATATGAAATCCTGCGTGGCGCACGCGAAACCTTGTTGCGTTGCCGCCCCGTGCTGACCTTGGAAGTGGAAGAACGCCACCGTGCGGGCAGCACCTATGCCGTGCCGGCCTTCCTGGATGCGCTGGGCTATGATGTCTTCTTCGAATTGAACGGCGTCTGGCATCCCACGGCTGATCTTGATCGGGCGACAATGCAGCGTGCTTCACCTGATCCTTCGGTGTTTGAAGCCTCGGACCCTTATGTTTTTGTGTTTTATGCGCTGCCGCGCGAGGAAAGCGCGGCGATGCTGGATAGGCTGCGACGCGCCGGATAGCGTGGCTATAACCACATCACATCGGCAATCTCGCGCGCCCCGGCTACCAACATCGCCAGCCGATCAAAGCCAAGCGCGATGCCGCTGGTGGCCGGCATGCCGTGTTCCAGGGCCATCAGGAAATCCTCATCAACCTCCCAGCCGCGCTCACCGCTGATGCGGCGGCGTAGGGCGGTATCGGCAATGAAGCGTGCGCGTTGTTCGGCTGCATCGGTCAGTTCATCAAAGGCATTGGCCAATTCCAGGCCGGCGACAAATAATTCAAAACGCAGCGCCGCGCGTGGGTCCGCCGGGTCGCGCCGGGCGAGGGCTGCTTGCGGTGCCGGCCAATGGGTCAGGAAGGTCGCGCGGCCACGGCCAAGCTGAGGTTCGATATGTTCCAGCAGCAGGCGGAAGAACAGATCCTCCCAGCCTTCATCCGCGCGGGTGGTGAAGCCCGCCGCCTGTGCCGCCGCATGAAGCCGTGCCGCATCGCCTTCGGTTCCCAGAATATCGAGGCCATTGCAGCAGCGCGCGAAAGCCTCCGCCATGGTGATGCGTTCAAAGGGCAGGCTAAGATCGGTGGTGACATCACCATGCGCCACGATGCGCGGGGCAACGGCGCGCACATATTCCTCAGTCTCCGCCATCAGCCCCTCAAAACCGAGGCCCGGGCGATACCATTCCAGCATGGTGAATTCCGGTGCATGGCGGGGCGAGGTTTCGCCATTCCGCCAGACCCGCGCCAATTCAAAAACCGGCCCGGCGCCGGCCACCAAAAGCCGCTTCAGCGCCAATTCGGGCGAGGTGCGGAGCCACAGATCGCGCGATACACCCTGACCCAGATGCGCTTCATATCGTGTGGCGAAGGCGCGCAAATGCACCTCAGCCCCTGGGGCGGGGACCAAAGCCGGGGTTTCCACTTCGCGATAGCCGCGCGCGGTGAAAAAGGCGCGGGTCTGGGCGGTAAGTTGCGTGCGGCGTTCCAGAAAGGGCAGCCGCGCGGCGAAGGCTTCCGGGTGCCACGGGGGCAGGGGCATTGCTGCGCTTTCGGCGGTGGTATAGGCGAGCCTCACCATGCCTCAGCCCATCGCCCAGGACCAGAGCCGCACGCTGCGCAGCCCGCAGGATTTGGCGCGCGCTGGGCTGGTGGCTGTGGATGCGGTGCCCGGCTTGGAGGCTGTCGCCGCGCGCTACGCCACCGCCATCACGCCGGCCATGTCTGCGCTGATCACCCCAGGCGATCCCGCCGACCCAATCGGGCTACAGTATATTCCTGACGTGGCGGAACTCATTACCGCGCCGCATGAGCTGGAAGACCCAACGGCAGATGCGCCCTTCACGCCGGTGAAGGGGGTGGTGCATCGCTACCCGGATCGCGCGCTGCTGAAACCCTTGCTCGCCTGCCCGGTCTATTGCCGGTTTTGTT
>JBIKXA010000041.1:0-22454 GCA_044356015.1 Roseomonas sp. | reverse complement strand
TGCGCCATTTGGAACGCTCGGCGCCGCCGCCCTTGCCGTCGGTGTTGAACCATAATGATTTTCGCACCGGCAATCTGATGCTGGCAGAAGCGGGCGTGACGGCGGTGCTGGATTGGGAATTTGCCGCCTGGGGGGACCCGCATGCTGATCTCGGTTGGTTCTGCGCCAAATGCTGGCGCTTTGGCAGCGCTTACGAGGCCGGCGGCATTGGCGCGCTTGATGCCTTCTATGCTGGCTATGCGGCGGAAGCAGGCCGCGCGGTGGATGCGGCGCGCGTGACTTGGTGGGAATTGGCCGCACATATTCGCTGGGCCGTGATTGCGATTGACCAGGCAGAACGCCACCTTTCCGGCAAGGAACCAAGCCTGGAATTGGCGCTGACCGGCCACATCGTGCCGGAGCTTGAATGGGAAATCCTGAACATGACAGGGGTGCCCCATGCAGCGTGAAGCCCCGGAAGGCCCGAATCTTTTGGGAACCGCGCGCGATGCGCTGCTGACCGAAATTCTGCCCAAGCTTTCCGGCACGGATGCCTTCACCGCGCGCATGATTGCCAATGCCATGGCAATTGCAGCGCGGGAAGCGGCGCAGAATGATGCCTGGGTGGCGGAAATGCGCGCCACGATGCAGCGCCTGACGGGCGATGCCGCCGCGCCGGATCGCGCCTTCGCTGCCGCCATTAGAGCTGGCGCATTTGATCCCGGCACGCCGCATCATGCAGAAGCGGCGGCGCTGCTCCGCCAGGCCGCGCGGCTGCGTTGTGCCATCAGCGCGCCTCGGGTTTTGGGAAAGGGCTGAAGCATGCAGGATGATTTGCCGAAAACCGCCGCCAATCATGTGGCCCTATCGCCGGTTTCCTTCCTGCCGCGTGCGGCGCATGTCTGGGGCAAGCGCATCGCCATCATTCATGCTGCGCGGCGCATCACCTATGCGCAGTTTCTGGACCGCAGCCGGCGCTTGGCCTCGGCGCTGCGCGGCGCGGGGATTGCGCCCGGTGATGTGGTGGCGGTACTTCTGCCGAATATTCCAGAAATGCTGGAAGCGCATAACGCTGTGCCAATGGCACATGCGGTGCTTTGCCCCATCAATACGCGGCTGGATGCGACGACGGTGCGCTTCATTCTGGGCCATTCAGGCGCGAAAATCCTGCTGCTGGACCGTGAATTCGCCGCGTTGGTGAGTACCGCGCTGGAAGGCGCGGAAAACCCATCGCGCGTAATTATTGTTGACGATCCCGAAGGCCCCGGCGGTGCCGAAATTGACGCGACGCCTTATGAGGATTTCATCGCTGGCGGCGATCCTGGCTTTGCAGTCACGCCACCGCAGGATGAATGGGCGGCGATTTCGCTTTCCTATACGTCCGGCACCACGGGCGATCCCAAGGGTGTGGTGGTGCATCATCGCGGTGCTTACCTCAATGCCTGCGGCAATGCGCTTTCCTTCGGCTTGAACGCGCAAAGCGTCTATCTTTGGACGCTGCCGATGTTTCATTGCAATGGCTGGACCTATACCTGGGCGGTCACGCTGCAAGGCGGCACGCATGTCTGCCTCAGGCGCGTGGAACCGGCGCGGATTTTCGCGCTCATTGCCGAACATGGCGTGACGCATCTTTGCGCCGCGCCTGTGGTGTTGACCATGCTGATCCATGCGCCGGAAGATCAGCGCCAGCGCTTTGCGCATCGCGTGGGGATTGCCACGGGCGGCGCGGCGCCGCCTTCGCCAGTGATTGCGGCGATGGAAAACCTCGGCTTCGATGTCACGCATCTTTATGGGCTGACGGAATGCTATGGCCCATCGCTGCTATGCGCCTGGCAGCCGGGCCTGCATGACCTGCCATTGCCAGAAAAAGCCGCCTTCATGGCGCGGCAAGGTGTCGCTTTGCCAACGTTGGAAGAAGCGACGGTGATTGATACCGCTAGTGGTGCGCGCGTACCGGCTGATGGCGCCACGATTGGCGAAATTGCCATTCGCGGCAATACGGTGATGAAGGGTTATTTGCGCAATCCCAAGGCCAATGCAGCGGTGTTTGTGGATGGCTGGTTCCGCACCGGTGATTTGGGCGTGCTGCATCCGGATGGCTATATCGAAGTCAAGGATCGCGCCAAGGATATCGTGATCTCAGGCGGTGAAAACATCAGCAGCCTGGAAGTGGAAGAAACGCTCTATCGCCACCCGGATGTGATGGAAGCCGCGGTGGTGGCGCATCCGGATGAAAAATGGGGCGAAGTGCCGCATGCCTTCATTACGCTGAAGCCAAGTGTAGCGGAGAATCGTGATGCCATCATCGCTTTTTGCCGCGCCAATCTGGCAGGCTTCAAGGTGCCGCGCCACATCACCTTCGGCCCGCTGCCCAAAACCGCCACCGGCAAAATCCAGAAATTCGAATTGCGCGCCAGGGTGCGCGGGGGCTGAGGCATGACCACAGACCTCCCAAAACCCGGCGCGCTGACCGGTTTGCGTGTGATTGACCTGACCCGTGTGGTGGCCGGCCCGCTTTGCGCGCAAATGCTCGGCGATTTGGGTGCTGAAATCGTGAAGCTGGAACGCCAAGGCAATGGCGATGATCTCCGCGCCTTGGGCCCACCCTTTGTGCCGGGGAGTGATGACAGCACCTATTTTGTCTCGCTCAATAGGAACAAGCGCTCGCTAAGCCTGGACTTCACGCAAGCGGAAGGGGCGGCGATCCTGAAGCGCATGGTGGCGAAGGCCGATGTGCTGATTGAGAATTTCCGCACCGGTACGCTCGCGCGTTACGGCCTGGGCTACGAGGATTTGCGCGCCATCAATCCGCGGTTGATCTATTGTTCCGTGACGGGTTTTGGTCAGGATGGGCCTTACGCGCATCGTTCGGGCTATGATTTCGTAGCACAAGCCATGGCCGGGTTGATGGAAGTGACCGGCGAGGCAGATGGCAAGCCAGGCGGCGGCCCGCAACGTGTTGGTGTGCCGGTGGCGGATATGTTCACGGGCTTTGCGGCCACGGTTTCCATCCTGGCCGCGCTCAGGCATCGCGACCAAACAGGCGAAGGCCAATATTGCGAGGTTTCCTTATACGAGACCATGGTTTCGCTGATGCAGGCACCGATGGCGTCCTGGCTCAATGCCGGCAAGTTGATGCAGCGCACCGGCAATGATGCGGTGGTGGCCGTGCCTTATGGCGTGTTTCAGGGATCGGATGCGAAATTCGTCATTGGTGTTTTGAATGACCGGGAATTTGTCCGGCTTTCAGCGGCGCTTGGTCATCCTGAATGGGCGGAAGATGAGCGTTTCCGCCGTGCGCGCGACCGCGCCGCCAATCGCGATTTGCTGCTGGGCATGATGCATGATGTCTTGTGCAAAAGGCCACGGGCGGAGTGGCTCGCAGTGCTGGAGGAAGCGAAGATTACCTCTGGCCCCATCAATACCGCCGCGGATGTGGAGGCCGATCCGCATACCAAGGCGCGTGGCCTGATTGTGGAGATACCGCATCATGCGGGTGGGCGGGTGCGCGTGCCGGCTTCGCCCCTGCATCTTGCGGCAACGCCGGTGACCTATCGCTACGGCATTCCAGCGCCCGGCGAGCATACGGATGCGGTGCTGCGCGAATTTGCCGATATGACAGCAGAAGAAATCGCCGCGGCGCGTGCCGCTGGTGTTTTATAAGGAGAAGCATCATGGCTGGGCTTCGCTTTGATTTGCGTGATGCGCCGGAAGGTGCTGCTGAACTGCGTGCGGAGGTGCGCGCGTTTCTGGCGGAACAAGAAAAGAATTTCACGCCGGAAATCCGCGCCCGATCCTGGATGGGGTTTGACCGTGATTTCACCCGCGCTGTCGGCGCCAAGGGCTGGATCGGCATGTGCTGGCCGCGTGAATATGGCGGGGCAGAGCGCAGCTTTCTGGAACGCAATATCGTGCTGGAAGAAATGCTCGCCGCCGGGGCGCCGGTGGGCGCGCATTGGATCGGGGACCGGCAATCCGGCCCGCTGATCCTCAGGCTTGGCACAGAAGAACAGAAGCGCCATTTCCTGCCGCGCATCGCGAGCGGTGAATATGCGTTTTGCATTGGTCTCTCCGAACCCGATTCCGGCAGCGATCTGGCGTCTCTTCGCACCAAGGCGGAAAAGATTGACGGTGGCTGGAAGCTGAATGGACGCAAGATTTGGACGACCTTCGGCCATCTCTGCGATTGGATGATTGCGCTGGTGCGCACCTCTCCCGCGCCGGAAGGTGGCGCGCGGCATATCGGGCTTTCGCAAGTACTGGTCAATTTGCGCGCACCTGGCGTGCATATTCGCCCGATCCGAGATTTGGTGGGCGAGAAAGGTTTCAACGAAATCACCTTCGATGATGTGATGCTGCCGGAAGATGCGTTGGTCGGGCAGGAAGGCGCTGGCTGGGCGCAGGCGACGAGTGAATTGGCGTTTGAACGCAGCGGGCCGGACCGGTATCTCTCCTCGCATCCATTATTGGAAGCGGCGATGGTGACGCTGAAACAGGATGGCGCCGCAGCACCCGCGCTTGGCCGACAGGTCGCGCGGCTTTGGGCTTTGCGCAATATGTCAGTCGCGGTAGCTGGCATGTTGGAAGATGGGCAAGACCCGGTGCGCCAGGCTGCGCTGGTGAAGGATTTGGGCAATGATTTTGAACAAGCCCTGCCCAATGTGGTGCGCGATCTGATCGCGACCGAAGACATGCCGGAAGATATGCGCCGCATGCACGCCTATCTGACGCAGATTGTACCAACATTCTCTCTGCGTGGCGGCACGCGGGAAATCATGCGCGGCATTATCGCACGCGAATTGGGGCTGCGCTGACATGGCAAGCGAGATTGCAACCGAACTCGCCGAACAGGTTGATCGTGCGCTGGCGGATGCAGCGGATGTCGCCACCTTGCGCAGTCTCGAATCAGGGGCCTGGCCGGCAACCACCTGGGATGCGCTGGCGGCACTTGGCCTGAATGGCGCGCTGGTGCCGGAAGCCGCAGGTGGCGTTGGCCTTGGCTTCAGTGATGTGGCGCCGCTGATGGAGGTGCTGGGCCGTCATGCAGCGCCGGTGCCGCTGGCAGAGAGCATTTTCGCCAATGCGTTGCTTTCGGCAGCCGGCATTACGCCGCCGGAAGGCGTGATCAGTTTTGGTGCGCGCCAGGGCGTCATTCCTTGGGGGCGCCATGCCAATCACATCGCGCTGCTTGATGGCGCGCGCATCGCGCTTTACCCGGCTGCGGCGCTCGTCTGGGAAGAAGGCGGCAATATCGCGCATGAAGCGCGTGACAGGGCGCGCATCATCGGCGCGCCAATCGCGGAAGCGGTTCTGCCCAATGGCTGGGGCGCGGAAGCCGCGCTGCTCGCGACCGCTTTGATGCGCGGCGGGCAGATCGCCGGCGCCATGCAGGCAGCGCTGGCGCTCGCGGTGGATCACGCGAATACGCGCAAGCAATTCGGCCGACCGATTGGGCGCTTCCAGGCGGTGCAGCAGCAGCTTGCGGTGTTTGCCGCAGAAACCTCCGCCGCCTCCGTTGCCGCTGCAGCAGCCGCGCGTGCGGTAGACCGCCGCGGTTTGGCGGCTGCCGCGTTCGAGATCGCCTGCGCCAAAATCACGGTTGGTGAAGCCGCCACGCGCGGTGCCGCCATTGCGCATCAGGTTTTTGCCGCCATGGGCATTACGGAAGAACATCAGCTGCATCATTTCACGCGCAGGCTTTGGTCCTGGCGAGAAGAAGGTGGTAGCGAAGCCTTTTGGGCAAAGCGCATCGGGCAGGAAGCACAAGCGCTGCCTGGCGCGCTTTGGCCCTTCATCACCGCGCGCGAGGAGGAAATCACCCCATGACCCCATTTCTGAATATCGAACGTGAAGGCGGGATCGTCATTCTCACGCTCAATCGCCCGGAAAAGCGCAATGCCATTTCAACGCGTGCGGAGTGTGAGGAAGTTGAAGCCGCCTGCCGCACCCTGTCGCGTGATGACAGCGTGCGATGTGTGATCGTCACTGGTGCGGGTTCCGCCTTTTGTGCCGGCGGTGATCTGAAGGGCATGCGCGACAAGACTGGGATCACCGGCGGCGGCACGGGGGCGGAAATTCGCGAATCCTATCGTCGAGGGATTCAATTGATTCCGCTGGCACTTTATGAATTGGATATCCCGACCATCGCGGCGGTGAATGGGCCGGCGATTGGTGCGGGGCTTGATCTTGCCCTGATGTGCGATATTCGGGTTGCCAGCGAAAAGGCACTGTTTGCCGAAAGCTTCGTCAAGGTTGGCATCGTGCCAGGTGATGGCGGTGCCTATTTGCTGCCGAAAGTGGTTGGCATGTCGAAGGCTTTGGAATTGTCTTTGACCGGGGAGACCATTGGCCCCGCCGAAGCGCTGGCGTGTGGCATGGTTTCGAAAGTGGTCGCACCGGAAGTGCTGCTGGATGCGGCGCGCGTGATTGCCAATAAGATCGCGGCCAATCCCCCGCAAGCGGTGCGGCTGACCAAGCGCTTGCTGCGGGAAAGCCAGCACACGCGGCTTTCAACCTTGTTGGAAATGTCCGCAGCCTATCAGGCCTTGGCGCATGGCACGCGGGATCACGGGGAAGCTGTGGATGCCATGCTGGAAAAGCGCGCGCCACATTTCGAAGGCCGCTAGGGCTGTGATGTAGATCAAGGAAATTTTCGGTATATCCCTCCACAAGACTGCCAAAGGAAAAGGCACAGGATCATGACCTTACCGAACCAGAATTTCAGCGCCCAATCCATCTGGGATTATGTGGATGGCAAGAAGCGTGCTTCCGATGCCGCTGAGCAGGCCGAAGCGGCAGCACGGCGCGCCGAGCAGGAAAAGCTGCGCGAAGCCTTTGAAGCGCGTGAGATCGCACCCGATGCGCTGGATCGTATCGCGACCCTCGTGCGCCGTGCCGTGGATGCTGGTGAGAAGGAAGCGCTGGTGATGCGCTTTCCGTCCGAATGACTGCCGGATCAGGGGCGGTCCATCACCAGCCATGATCCGGCCTGGCGTGAGAGATTGAGCGGCTTTCCGAAGCGTGCCTATGAATTCTATGAACGTGAATTGGCACCGCGCGGCTTTCAGGTGAAGGTACAGATCCTTGATTGGCCGGGCGGCATGCCAGGAGATGTCGGTTGGTTCATTACCTGGAAGCGTCCGGAAGAAGATTAAGCCACACCGAACTTGATATTCATCAAAACAGCGGCCGACGATCCCGACTATCCAGGCGCCATTCCTCGGGAGGAGGCTGAGATGAAGTTCTGTGAAATTCTCGTCCATCTGGATCAATCGCCGCGTGCGCAGGCGCGGCTTGATATCGCGGCGTCGCTCGCGCGCCAGCATGGGGCGCATCTGACAGCGTTGCAGGTGATTGACGTCGCAATCCCGGTCATGGCCATGGGTGATGGCGGTGGTGGTGGCGCAGTGATCGCGGAGTTGATGGAACAGATGCGCCAATCCGCTTTGGCCGCCGGCGTGAAGCTGAAGGCGGCATTTGAAGCAGCGCTGGCGCGTGAAGGCATTATGGGTGAGTGGCGCCAGGTGGAGGGCACCACGCCGGAAATTCTGGCGCTGCATGGCCGCTATGCTGATCTTCTGGTCCTGGGGCAGGATGATCCGGAAAGCGACAATGCCGGCCTGCTTGAAACCGTATTGTTCGATTCAGGGCGCCCGGTGCTCGCCATTCCCTTTGCCGGTAACTTCAACAGCATTGGCAAGCGTGTCCTGGTTGGGTGGAATGCAAGCCGCGAAGCCAGCCGCGCACTGCACGATTCCCTGCCGCTGATCGCCCAGGCGGACACTACTACGGTTTTCCTGGCCAATCCCAAGCGCGGTCTTGGTGCGCATGGGGAAGAACCTGGCGCTGATATTGCGCGGCATTTGGCGCGCCATGGGCTGAAGGTGGAAGTCGCCAAGGCAGTGGCGGATGATGTTTCAGATTCTGCGCTGTTGCTCAATCACGCAAGTGACATGGGCGCGGATTTGCTGGTGATGGGTGCCTATGGGCACTCGCGCTTGCGTGAATTCATTCTGGGCGGCGTGACGCGCAGCCTGCTGCGGGAAATGACGATACCAGTGCTGCTCTCGCATTAGCGGTCCAGGATCAGCGCCAATGAGACGAAACTGGCGGTTCAAGGTACAGCGGATCTCTGCCTCAGCGGAACCCTGAGGAGAGTGAAGATGAGCCAGAAGTCCTCCGCCGCAGACGCGGAGCAAGATTGAATGCTGTTACCAGACCATGAAGAACCGCATCCTGTTGGCGCATGAGTGCATCAAGCGCAAAACATCCAACACCGCCGCTTGATGCATCACCAAAACGCTGCTGAACCTTAATCGCGGATGGGCCAGATACTCCGTTACCCAAGGCGCAAATTTGTCTTAGCGCGTGTCGCATTCACATGGGTTCACGCAACCCGCTCTACGTCGTTGTTTTACGCGCATCTTCAACCGTTCAGATTTGCCCTCTGAACGGGACCTGCTCTAAATGATGTGACGACGGACATACCGACATTTTCCTGGATCCAGGTCCTGCCTGAAAATAACTGAATCCCCGAGGTTTTGGGGGCATCTCAATTACGCCAAGGTCGCATGTCCGGATAGCCACTCACCGCCCAGGCGCCATCAACCAGCAGCGATGCGCCGGAGATATAGCTTGCATCAGCACTCGCCAGAAACAGCGCTGGTGCGGCAATTTCCTCAGGCTGCGCAGCGCGACCTTGCGGGATACGGTCCATGAAGGCGCCGTGAATTTCCACATTGTCAAACAGGCGCTTGGTAAGCGGTGTCTGAACTAACCCGGGAAGAATGGCATTGACACGAATGCCGCTGGGCGTCAGTTCCAGCGCGCCATTCTTCGTCAGCATTTCAACACCTGCCTTGGCGGTTGCATAGGCGGCCCCGGCATGCATGGGAACATGCGCATTAAGCGAAGCGATATTCACCATGGCGCCGTGCCCCTGCTTCAACATCGCTTGGGCGGCATGCTTCATGGCAAACATCACGCCCTTCAGGCAGAGATTGATCGTGAAATCCCAATCAGCTTCAGCCATGCGGGCGATATAGGCGTGCCTATTCGCACCGGCGACATGAAAGCTTGCATGCACTGCGCCAAAACGGTCCAGTGCGGTAGCAAACAAGCCGGCCACGTCTTCTTCACGCGTGACATCGCCAACAAGGGCAAGACCCGCATCACCCAATTCCGCCGCCAGCGCAGCGATACGCTCTGGGTTGATATCATTGGCAACAACCTTGCCGCCTTCCTGGATGAAGCGTCGCGCAATCGCGAGGCCGATGCCCGAGGCGCCACCCGTGATGACTGCGATCTGATCCTTGAAACGCATACCCATCCGCGCGATCCTGTCTTTCCGCAGTTCAATTACCTCTGGGGTTGTTGCCATGCCCCAGAAAATTCATCCGACCTCACTTTGCCTACGCAGCGCATGCATCAGCTTGTCATCATGCTGGGCAGCCAGGTGATGATGCCGGGGAAGATCATGCACAAGGCCAACCCAAGCAGCATCAGCAGGACGAAGGGCGTCTGCGACTTGTAGATATCCATCATCGTGATGCTGGGTGGTGCCACCGCCTTCATGTAGAACAGATTGAAGCCGAAGGGCGGGGTAAGGTAAGCCAATTCCATATTGATCACGAACAGAATGGCAAACCAGAGCGGATCGAAGCCGAGGGAGATAACGATCGGGAAAAAGATCGGCGCTGTCAGAAGCACGATGCCGGCAGGGTCGAAAAACATGCCAAGGACAAACAGGATCAGCATCATGGTGATGATGACCATCCAGGGGTCACCCACGTCTTTGATCAGCGTGCTGACAAGGGAGGATGCGCCCGTGACCGCGTAAAGTGAGGTGAAGGCGGATGCTGCAAACACAATCCAGATCACCATGGCACTCAGCTTCAGGGTGATGAAAAGCGCCGATGTGAAATTCGCACGCGTCAAGTTACGCTTCAATGCGGCACTCACGATTGCGCCTAGGGCGCCGATGGCCGAAGCCTCACTTGGCGTCGCAATGCCAAAGAACATGGACCCCATAACGGCAAAGATGAGACCAACGGGCAGCAATAACGCCACCAGAAGCCTCATTCTCTCGCGCAGCGGCAGCCTTGCCTCCACAGGAACAGCCGGCCCGATATCCTTCTGAATATAGGAACGAATGAGGATATAGGCGACGAATAGGGCACTCAACATCAGCCCAGGCAAAATGCCTGCAATGAACATCTGGCCAACCGAAACCCGCGATGTCAGCGCAAGAATAATCATGAGGACACTGGGTGGGATCAGAATGCCTAGCGAACCGCCTGCCGAGATGCAACCAATGGCGATCCGTTTGCTGTAGCCGCGCTTAAGCATGGAGGGCAAAGCGATCAGCCCCATTGATGTGGTAGCGGCACCGCTGATGCCGACCATGGCGGCGAACATGGTGCAAATGAGGACGGTACCGGCGGCAAGCCCCCCGCGCAGCCCGCCCATCCAATGATACATCAGTTCATACATGTCTTCGGCGATGCCACATCGCTGCAGCATTGCGCCCATGAAGATGAACATGGGAACAGCCACAAGAAGGAACATATCCATGGCCATGTAAGTTCTATTGGCCAGGATGGGCAGCGCATGCGGCCCCCAAAGGATGATAATGAAAAAGGTAGCAACGCCGCCAATGGCAAATACCAGCGGCAGGCCGGCTACCAGAAGCAGCACCAGGCTACCAAAAAGGATGATCGTGAGCCATTCCGGGCCTAGCGCAAGCATCTGGAGTCTCCGGGAAGGATGTTTTTGTTGTGCGTCAGGTTAATCATGATGTGCCTAGCCGACAGGTGTTGCGTCAGACGTTCCGCCAGGAACATGGGTTCTGATGGGAAAAACATCGTACCCTTTGGCCACGATGGCGATATTGCGGATCAATTGCGCCAGCACCTGCATCAGGAAAAGGAAGCAGCCGACCGGTAAGGTCGTGCGCACCGGATAATAGATTGGCTTCCAGTGGGACATTGTAGTCTCACCGATCTGCCAGGAATTGATCGTGATCTGAAGCGATACCCAAAAAAGAACACCAAGATACAGGAAGGCAAATGCACTGGTGAACACATCAAGAAGCGCCCGCCCGCGCGGCGGCAATCTTCCCCAGACAATATCCACATTGATGTGTCCACCCGAGAGATAGGTATAGGCACCACCCAGGACGATATAGGAACCGAAGATGAAAAGGGATATCTCAAAGGCCCAATGACTGGGCGAATTCAGAAAATAGCGCATCACAATTTCCCACACCATGATGAAGAGCATGGGGCAGATCATGAAGGCGACGATCCAGGCGAATTTGGCGTTCAGCCAATCCGTAAAACGAAGGTAGGCTTCGATCACGGCCATCTTTAAGTCCTCATGTCATTGGGGTGTAACATCAGCGCGCCGACCAAATCCCAAGGCTTTCGCTGGTCTCTGGCTGCAAACGGAAAACGCCATGGCGAAGCGGCCTGACACTCGTCACTTCTGCCTGATGAAGCCGAACCCAATTGATGGAACGGCCTCATCAGGCGAAGAATATCAAACGGGCAGACGCTTCGGACCGTAATAATCCTTATAGACCTGCCGCGCGTTGGTGTAGATCTCAATCACCTTGTCGATATGCGGCATCCTGCCCTTCATGCTGATGAAGCGGTTCCAGCACCAATCGGCTGCCTTCACCAATTCATCATCGGGCATCATGATGGTTTGCATCCCGCCATCAGCAAGTCTCTTCCGGCCACGCACATCAGTTGGGATGGTGAGCGCGGAGATATCGCAATTCATCACGCGTGATGCAGAAATCATCACTTCCTGAAGGTCTGCAGGCATGGAATTGAAAACACGCTGATTCATGATCACTTCAGTCACGTCATAGGGCACGACTGAGGGGTTGATGTAGAATTTGCAGACCTCGTGCATTTTCATGCCGGCCCAAGCATCTGGCGAACCGAAAGCCGCAGCGTCCAGAATACGAGTCTGGATCGCAGTATAGACTTCACCACCAGGCACCGTGACGATTGAAGCACCATTATGCACCAGCCAATCCGCCCAAATGCCGAAGGCGCGCACCTTCATGCCGCGGAAATCGGCATATTTCGCCACAGGCCGGGTTGATACCATGGCGCCCCATTCATCCGAGCACTGATAGGTCAGATGCGCAACATTATGCGGACGATAGGCTTCTTGGAAGATTTCCTTGATGCCCATGTATTGATAGATCAATTCATAGAATTCAAGGTTGGTGAAGGGGAAGAAGGGCACGGCCCAAAGATATTCCGCGACCGGCACAATGCCGCGATGATAAATCGGCGCAGTGACCGCAAGATCCGCCACGCCAGAGCCTACACCACGAAAGGTCTCACCAATACCGAGTAGGACTTCCGCATTGAAATTCGTGATCTCAATACGCCCGCCCGACATTCTATTCACCCGCTCCACGAATAGCCGTGTGGCGCGATCCTGGGATTCGATCCCGATTCCCGTCCAGTTGCTTTGCAGCTTCAGACGGAAGGTCCGGTTCTGCGCATGGGCGATGCTGGGCGCTGCCAGCGCTGCAGACCCAACGCCCGCCGCACCCACGGCAGCAGATTTCAGGTAGCTCCGGCGGTCAAGCGCCTTATCTGTGCTGGCGATGTCAGTCCCAGCGGGACCATCTTTTTGCTCTGGCATGCGTTCCCTCCTTGCGGTTGATTTTTCTTCATCCAACCGTTAGTCGGAACGCTGTTGCAGTTGGTCGGTAGTTGTCAATAGCAATTTTTGTATGAGTCTCGGACCCGATTCGCGCACGGCAAGACTTCGGCGTTTTTCACATGCTGGCCGCCGATGCCGTGGTCCTTCTGTGTTTGCAGGGAAATGCGTGAGATGCAGGCGTTAGAGGAGGCGTGTGGTGCGATTCATGCCGACCTTTCCCGCCCCCCTACGACCCCGCACACCAATGGCTATTTGTTTGGTGGCCCGGGGCAGTTTTGGATCAGGAAAGGTCAACAGGAATCGCGCGACCAGATGAAATGGCCCAGGTATTGGTCGAAAGTTTTCTTCATGGAAGCGATGTGCCGGATATTGGTCATTTCCTGCTCCGCTCACGGCTGCTGCCACTTCCAGACGCGCGCGATGGTGCGCAGCCCCTGCGAAGCCTGGCCCTGCCCCTCCAGGAAGCCCGGCATCCAGGAACAGCGGGATCCGCAGTCGCCTGTTGAACACGCACAGGGTCGGCGGAACCCCGAGGCGTTTGGATTAGGTAACTCATGCAAGGCCTGACCCCAAGAACCGGCACCGCAGTCGAAGCATCAGGCAAGACAGCCACAAGCTCGCAGGACAGAAGATCCTTGGGAGGAGAATTATCTGGCTCCCCGAGTTGGACTCGAACCAACGACCTAGGGATTAACAGTCCTAAAAGAGGCCATCTCAGCACGTCTCACCATGTCTCGTGGAAACCGTTAAATTATTGGTTTATATAATTTTTATTCTCACGGCGTCTCACTCCGTCTTTCCACAGCGCCGATAATCTGGCACCATAGTGGCACCATGGATTTAGTGCGGTGACCCAATGGCCCTAACAGATGTTGCGCTTAAGAATGCTCCAGAGGGGGCCATTTTGCGCGAGAATGGCCTCGAGTTCCGATTTTACGCGAAGGGAGAAGCCGGGGTCAGGTTTGTGGGGCGGGTTCGGGGCTCAGGTGCACGCGTTGCGATTAAACTAGGACGATACCCTTCCTTAAGGCTGGCAGAGGCCCGCGATCTGGGCGAGGCGAATAGGCGGTTATGCGATGCTGGCACCGACCCGCGCCATGCAAGGGCTGACCGCGCCGCAGACGACCAAAACTTGGTCAGGGCACTCTTAATCGAATATCTTAATGCTCAGGTTGAGAACCGAGCGAGCACCATCAATGACAAACGAGCCATCCTCAAGGGGGCTCTTGGGAAGCTGGAGAAGCGGCCTGTAAAGCGGATTACCAAGGCGGATGTTGCAAGGTTATTGGACAGTTATGCCTCTAAACCGGGTGCACGCCGGAAGCTGTTCTCCTACCTAAATCATTTTTTGGGATGGTGTCAGGATCGAGACTTGGTGTCAGAAAATGTCTGTCGACAGATTCGACCGCCCAAGCCAGTCAAGCCACGAGACCGCATCCTAAATGATGATGAGCTGGCTGCTGTGATGAACCTGCAAGGCAGCGCTTGGGGCACAATGCTCCAGTTCATTCTATTGACCGGCATGCGAGGCATTGAAGTCTGCAAAATGCGCAAGGAAGAGCTGGACCTTAGACGCGCTGTCTGGAATGTGCCTCGCGCCACGATGAAGCAGGATAAACCGCATGCGGTGCCATTATCGGGAGCTGCGCAAAAACTCATCAAAACGCAGATGGAAAAGAATGGTGAGGACTGGGGGCCTTATCTTTTCGGTGTTGGGAGTAGAGGCGAGCGCCCTTTCAATGGCAGAAGCAATGGAATTGAGGAGGTGCGCCGCCTAACGGAAACGACAGGCTGGGCAGGACATGATTGCCGCCGGACTTCAATTACCATTATGCAGCGACTGGGGATCCCCAGGGAAGTTCGAGTACGAATCACCGGACATGCCCAACCGCGAGACGGCGCCTCGGCCTATGAGCACTACGATTTTAAGAAGGAGACCCGAGAGGGCGTGGAGAAGCTCGCTGACGAGTTGGAGCGGATTAAGCAGGGTAAACCCGTTGTGTGACTAAGAAATAACTTTCCACAAGATACCCTCGCTCTATCGTGGGTTAGCCCCCAAATGCACGGAAACATGTCCAGCGTCAGCGCCTATGGGACCAAATTGGCGATTTGAATAACGGAGGATTTCTGGCTCATCGTAACTCCAAGAAGAGTGAAGATGAGCCAGAATGTTAGCGCCGTAGTAAAACTGAACCTCGCCGCCAGGCGTTGGTTGCGGGAAGTAGCGAATGCTAGGCGGCACGCCACCACCGGCGAGGTGCCTGCGGATCGGCTGGAGTTGGAACGCCCCCAGCTTGGCCCCATCCCGCCACCCTATGGCGGCCAGTCCAGGGTGGCTATGGCAGCAGCGTCATCGCCATTACCGCGCCCGCTGGTCGGCCTGCAGCACCCGCTTGCGTTATACGACACGCTATTCCCGGCGGCACTGAGCATGGATGCGGCGCCATGAGCGAACTGCAACATGCGCGGATTGCCGAACTCTGTTCGGAATTGCACTTGGCGGCGGTGCCTGATCTTTATCTTGCGAATGCTCAGGCAGCTGCGGCACGGGATGCCTCATTCAGCGACTTCCTTGAGGATACGCTGAAGGGCGAGAGGGAAAGCAGTCTCAAATGATTTGACGACGAACAGACGCAACAATCCGCGAACGCTAAATATGAAATTTTTGTGACACACAAAAAATAGCCTCTCGATCGGTAATACTTGTCTCGGCACTGTAGAAAGGTTCAGGACGGCAAACAGACCAGTTTGCTCAAAAGTTTCGCTCGCCTGCTGCTAGAGATAACTCGAAGGAAAAAAAATGAACCAAATCAGTAAATTAGATAAAGCACTAGGAACACCTCAATCGATGATGTTTTCTAACGAGGTGGGTTTTAACGGGTCGCACAAAAAAAGCAAGTGCCTCTCCAAGCGAGATAGCGAGAGCCGCGGCGGGATGATCGTAGATTTACCCGCCGCGCAGGCCCTGCCACCTGCGTGGACCTACGTCACTGCGGCAGAGGCCGCTAGGATCCGGCGGCAGGGGCTCAGCAGTTTTTGGCGACAGGTCAAGCAGGGCAAGTTACCTCAGCCGGTTCGCGTCTCGGCACGACGCCCTCGTTGGCTACTCACAGACATCTTGCCGCGACCGGCCGGTGGGCAAGCCGGGGATTCAAGTGAAGGATAGGCTGACCAAGGTTTCCATCCGGCGAATCCCACGTCTTTTTGGTCTTCACGGCGTGCCGGGCGCCATGTTCTGCTGCTTTTTCCAATTCCAAGGTAGCAATTCATGAAGTCTCTGCTGCGGCAAATCGGCGATGCGGGGCAGAAGATAGCCGAGCCGCCGATAGCCAAACCGCCGCCGCATGGCCGCCAGCTCACGCAACCGCTGCCGCAGGTCAGTATCGTCCGGACGGCTCGGCTTATACCGCGCTTCCCGCCTGGCAATTCCGATCAGATGACACGCCCGGCGCTCGCTCATCCCTTAACAGCCACGGGCATGAGCGACCGCGTCCCGCTTCGCTCCGGGCGTCACCATTTTTTTGACGAGATGTCTTTCAAGACCGCAATGTCCAGCATTGCCTCGGCCAAAAGCTTCTGCAGCTTGGCGTTCTCCTCCTCCAGCGTACGAAGCCGCTTCGCCTCCGTCACTTCCAGGCCGCCGAACTTGGCCTTCCACTTGTAGAATGTCGCCTTGCTGATCCCATGACGGCGGCAAACATCCGCCGTCACCGCACCCGCTTCCTGTTCCTTCAAAATCCCGATGATCTGCTCATCGCTGAACCTGCTGCGTTTCATTCGTCCGTCCCCTTGAGAAACAGACTCTACCGAAATTTGGAAACATTTCAGGGGGGCACGTCAACAGCCCTAACTTGTCAACATTAGGTGCTGGCAGCCTGACCGCTTGCCCGAGTTGTCAACATTAGCTGCGCCAGGCGCCAAGCGTGTCATGAACGTGCCGCCAATGGGGGTTTGACGCCTGGCTCCCTGAGGGTGATTTCCACATCTTTATGTGCCGTCCACGTTGCGGCGGTTGATGTGCCGTCCACTTCGCGATGGTTGCTCGGCTTGTAAGGGGTAAGGGGCGAGATGTTTGGATGGGCGCCAAACAAGGTTCGCGTTCCTGTGATGTCATTCCGATTTCCTATCGACATCTTTTGCCCGCCCTGATTTCCAAAAATTTAGATGATCTCCTCTGCCCCCCCGTTACTGTGGGCAAATGTAACGCTTTTGGTGGAAGAAGAATCGCGGCCAATTTGTGCAGCCTGCAACTTCCTGAGGAAGCGGCGGACCAGATGAACACCTTACCCATTGCTCGGATGGGTTTTTCCGAAACGCATAACTTGGAATTTGAAACGCAAAAAAATGAAAGAGAAACGCTTTTGGTAAAGAGAGAATCGCTTTCTCAAGAATGAAAATCGCGAACCAGTGAGGCCGAGGGCTAATGACCTTGGGCCAAGCTTTCTAGGTGGCGGCGGACCCAATACATCCCGAGGATGCCCTCACTGATCATAAATGCGATGGGGCGCTTGCCACGGAAAAGGGGCCCCGAGTTCGCCAGACCAACCCATTGGTCAGCGAGCACCTGATCAAAAATGCTGTGTAGACTTCCATAAATGCCAAGCGTCAGGGAGGCCCTGGTCAGCTGGTCCTGCGAGAAACACCCGCGCCAGTTATCATTTTGAATCCTATTCCAAGTGTACAATGATACCCCGAGCACGGCCGCTGCCTGGTGGCGCGGAACACGCCAGTCGCGGAAAATATTGCGCATGGCACGCGCGCACGCCGGGCTGAGACGCGTGCGATCCGCTGCATCCGCGAATAGCCCCCGGCTCGCGCGCATGGAAGACAACATATCACGGTGAGCCAGCATTTCTGGATGGTCAGGCAGCATGGATCGTTAAGGCCAGTCTGTAGCAGGTCAATATGCATCGCCGAAGTCAGAAGCGGCCCACCCATCGGGTGGGCCGCTGATCGCGTTAACCTTGGCGCGGGTTGAAGCCGAACGCCCAGGCGACATCGGCCCCTTGAAGCGATGAAGGCCAGCCTTGCAATCGGCGCAGCCGCGCACGGATCGCGCTCATCCCAAGGTTCTCCTTGCGGACAGCCAAAAGGGACGGACTGGAAAGAACATAGCGGATCAGTTCGCGCACACCCGCTCGCAGCGTTCTCCCATCAGGTACAGGCAGCGCGATAACAATTCTGCGTTCCTGCTCAGAGGTCAGAAGCGAGAGAAGTTGTTCGCGCTGCAGCTGCGACGGATCGCCAAAATTACCGTCTCGAATAAGGTTGAACCTGTAGGTCACGGAGCTCTTGGGAAGGTTCGTCATTCGGGCAAATTCGGCTGCGGATACTGGCGCTTTCGCCTCATCGAAGGGGTGCGGCAAGCTCATGGGCGGCTGTCGCCCCGTTGTCGCACCATAGCGCCGTGGAAAACCAGGGCAGCGGCGATCCATTGCGATATCCGCGCCAGGATATCCCGCGCGATTGGCACGATGCAGCCTCGAGCGCAGCGTATCGATGGGGATACCAGTCCGCTGACTTGCAGTCCGCAGTGCGATATGCCCCTTGCCAGAAAACCGAAACGCTGCGGCACGCCTGCGCCTGCCATCAAGTCGCCTTACCAATCCAAGGGCAGCCCGAGGGGACTGTCCGGATTGCAGGCGGGCATAAACCGTCCCCAGTCCTAAGGTGGAGTCCCCATTCGATTGCCGTTGCGAATTGAGCGCCCCTACGGCCGCCATGATGCTTTGGAACTTCGCAGGTTCACCGCCGGGGCGACTGATCGTGACGGGCCGTGCGTTGCCTGGCCCCCCCAGGCTTGCACCACCCTTCGCGAGATTAAAGCCGTTCGGGAAAGCAGTGTTCAGCTTGGCAATCCACTGACGTTCGAGGCTCCGGGCCATCTCGGGGTCAGTGCAGGTTTCCAGCAGACTGATCTCGAATTCTTCTGCCGGGACGAGGCCGGATCGTTCCGCCTCCCGGATGGCTTCGGCCAGCCCGCCACTACGATGGTTATGGTTGGGGCGCTTGGCAAAATAGATATGAAGGGTCTTTCGAACTTCGATCTGCCGCTGCGTCACCCCAACGTAACTTCGATCATCCGATTTGCGGCGGATCCGGTACACGTACCAGACGATTACCGCATTGATTGATGCCGATTTGGGTGGGTTTCTGGTAGAATCAAAAATAGCCTGATGCATTGGATTGTATCTCCGTTGCTTTGGGTTAGGCCGTCGGGGTGTTGGTAGCACCTCGGCGGCTGCCTAGTGGGGAACCATTTCCCCACGCTGAAAGTTTAAACAATAAAAAATCCTATTTGTCAAGAAAAAGAATCAAAATTCCTATAAATGACTCGAAAAAGCAGAAATATAACCCATTTGCCGTACACATATTTGGTGTGCTGGCGCCTAAAAGTAGGTCGATAGTTGAGCAATCACAATGGCCTGGGGGATACTAATCTGTTGTACAGTATAAGAAAATTGTCTTTCGGGTCCGATTTGTGGGTGAGAGACGCAGCCCGATGAGCCTTGCCAGACCGCTTAGAAGTGTACGCCCTTTGGCAGGCGTTCGGGGTACCGTAGCCGATAGTTGGGTCTGGATGATCGTGTGGTCCGGGGCGTACCGAGGGTTCGAATCCCACCCCATCCGCCAGTTTCAAAGTGTCCCGCTCTCTCCGCCGGCCCGATCCCCCCGCTGGATGGCAGGATTCCTGGGGTTTTTGGGGCAGACCTGTTGACCTGCCAAGCCGGGAAGAGCCCTAAAATCTCTCTCTGAGGGCCAATTCTCTCCGAACCTGTTGACTTGGCTGATTTAGTACGGATTTCATAAGGTATTGAAATTGAGAGAAATTCCTGCGCCGGAAATGTAGCGCGGTTCGAATGGCACTCGCACGAAATCCGTACTTGAAAATCGAACCGGAGGTACGGGGCGCGTAGAAAACTTCTGATCATGTCGACCCATCTACCCTGCTTTTGTGCGACGCCGACGCAGCATCTCGTTCAGCTCGGCAAAACGTGGTCCCCGCCCTTCCTCGTCAGCGATTCCCGCAGCTACAATTTTTCGGTCAAAAGCGATCTGATCGGTCGCACCGGGCATGTCTCGCGGCAGAAAGCGCCCTATCAGGTACAAGACCACGCCATCAGGCTGATCGACCGAAACCCTCAATCGAGCAAGGTCAACTCGGGTACGTTCCGAGCAGATGGGTAATCTCACAGTTGCAGCGTAACCATCCGCCGAGTCCCACATCTTTTTGATCTTCACGCCGCGCTGGGCGCCATGTTTTGCTGCTTTTTCCAATTCCAAGGCAGCAATTCATGAAGTCTCTGCTGTGGCATATAGGCGATGCGGGCCAGCACGTCTGCAAGCCAAGCGCGCGGGTCAACGCCGTTCAGCTTGGCAGTCTGGATGAGACTGTACATGGCGGCGGCGCGCTCTCCGCCCTGGTCGGAGCCCGCAAAGAGCCAAGCCTTCCGCCCAAGCGCGGCGCCGCGCAGCATGCGCTCGGCGGCGTTATTCGTCAGGCAAATACGGCCATCGCTCAGGAACCGCGTGAAAGCCTCCCAGCGCTTCAGCATGTAGTCCATCACCTGGGCCAGGTCATTGTGGCGCGAGAGCTTGGCCCGCTCGGCACGCATCCATGCCTCAAGCGCGGCTACTAGTGGCGCGATGTCGCGCTGGCGTACTGCAAGCCGCTCAGGCGTAGGCGCGCCATTGATCGCGGCTTCGGCCGCGAATATCGCGTCAATCTGGCGCACGGCCTCAATGGCGAGTGGCATGTGATGCACCTCGGCCAGTTTGAACAATTTCCGTCTGCCATGCGCCCAGCACGCCGCCTCCAGGATCAGCCCCGGTTGTCGCCCTGGCGCATAGAGCCCGTTGAACCCGGCATAGGCATCTGCCTGCAGAATGCCGGTGTAATTGGCCAGATGGCGTTCAGGGTGGATTGCTTTTCGATCGCGGGAATAGCGAAACATCGCCGCGGGCGGGTCAGTACCACCAAAAGGCGCATCATCGCGCACATAGGTCCAAAACCGCCCCACATCGGTGCGGCCCGCCGCCAGGACCGGCACGGTGGTGTCATCACCATGCAGCCGCTCGGCCGCCAGCACATGCGCATCGATCAGTATCATCAGCGGCGTGATCGTTGCGGTGCTGGCGCCGACCCAATCCCCGATCGTCGAGGTGCTGAGGTAGATGCCCTCTCGCGCGAAGGTCTCACTCAACCTGTTAAGCGGCAGGTGCTGGCCGAATTTCGCCTCCAGAATGGTGGCGAGGAGATGCGGCCCCGCCCTGCCGCGCATGATTGGGTGAAAGGGTGCGGGCGGCTGGGTGATGGCCTCACAACTGCGGCAGGCGAATTTCTCCCGCACTGTCTGGATGACTTTCCATTGCCGAGGGATGACTTCCAGCGTTTCGGTCACATCCTCGCCAAGTTTCACGAGCGTGCCGCTGCAGCAGGGGCAGGCGCTTGGTGATGGCAAGACGATTCTCTCGCGCGGCAAATGATCGGGCAGTGGGGTGCGCTTGGGGTGGTTTGGCGCCTTGTCCTGCTTGGCGTCTGGGGTTGTCTGTGTGCTGGCTAGGCGATTGATTTCCGCTTTCGTCTTGGCTTCGGCCTGCGCGGTGGTGAGTTCGGCGAGCTGCAATTCCAATTGGTCAACCAGCTTGCGGCTGCGTTCTGAGCTTGCGCCGTAGCGATCGTGTTGCAGGCGCGCGATGAGTTTCTTGAGATAGGCAATGGTGTTTTCCGCGCTCGCCAATGCTGCCTGTTCGGCGGCGCGCCCCGCGCGTTCTGCGATGAGTGCTTCCTGGCTTGCGATATAAGCTGCACGCAGTGCTTCAATATTTTCGGGGATATGTAGCGCGGGCGATGTCACGCCCAGAATCGAATCACATCACGCGCGTTCTGCAAAGAGGAAATGCGCTGCGACAGAAAATAAATTCGTTCACCCCGCACTTGCAGGGCGCCAGGTATGCTGCGGATTTCTCCAGTCTATACCTTCAAGCATGTAGCCAAGCTGCGAACCCAATATCGAGACCGATCCCGCCATCACAGAGGGCCACACGAAACGACCGCGTTCCAAACGTTTGGCATAAAGCGACATGCCAAGCCCATCATGCCAGAGGATCTTGATTAAATCACCGCGCCGACCGCGAAAGACAAATAGATCCCCCGCATGAGGATCGCGGCCCAGTGATTGTTGTACCTGTGCCGCAAGGCCATTCATGCCGCGCCGCATATCCGTGTAACCCGACGCCAGCCAAACACGCATGCCGGGTGGAACTGCCAGCATCAGCGTAGCGCCCCAATAATGCAGGATAGCGCAGGCAGGCTGAGTGCCGCGTTGATTTCCAGCCGCGTGCCATTCGCAAGCGTGATGGTGATCATCCGCTGATCTGGCGGCGGCGCAGCATCGGCTTGCAAGGGCGGCGCCGATGGCGCATTGGCCGCCACCATCGGCGCATCCACAGCACTTACCGCGTCAACGAATACCGGCAGAAAAGCGGGTGGATCAGACATTTTTAGCCCGCCAGCGCGCGCCTGCTTGCGCCACGTCCAGAGAATACTCCGGCTAACCTCATGCCGACGAGCGACCTCCGCAACCTTCGCGCCAGGCTCATCAGCCTCAGCCACAATCCGAAGCTTATCCGCAGCAGACCAACGGCGCCGCCGCTCAACACCAGAAATTATCTCAAGCCCCATCATCGCCCCCCGTACTTATGAGCGACCTTAAGATCGTCCATAAGAACAAGTGACAGAGGCTTCACCAGAAAGGGAAGGTGGCGCTCGGCGGATGCTTACG
>JBIKXA010000185.1:0-6966 GCA_044356015.1 Roseomonas sp. | reverse complement strand
GATCTGGGGTCCATCCCCGCGGCTGCCGATCAGCAGGGGCCGGAAGCACTCGCCAGGCTGGTGCGGGCTGAGGTGGATCGCTGGGCAACGGTGGTGCGCGCCGCCGGCATTCAGCCGCAGTAAGATCGGCACCGGTGTTGCAGCCAGGCGCCTTACAGCGCCTGGCTGACCCATTCCCCAATCGCCAGCACCTTGGCATCTTCGCCGATGCGGCCAGCGATTTGCACACCAAGCGGCAAGCCCTTCGGTCCTGCCCCCGCCGGCACCGTCACGCATGGCCCGTGCAGCAGCGTCCAGAGCGAATTGAAGGCAGGGTCACCCGTCCAGCCAATGCCCGCCGGTGCCTCACCCGCTGCGGAGGCCGTGATCACCGCATCAAAGCCTTCAATCGCAGCAGGCAAAGCCGCGCGCGCCTTGGCCTGCGTGGCCTTGCAGGCATCAAGCTGCGCGGTGGGGAAACGCTTCGCCCAATCCAGCTTTTCCTTGAGCACATCGGAAAGCTGCGCCCGCGCCGCCACCAATTCCCAGCCGAGCGACTGCAAGCCTTCCATATTCGTCACATATTCATGCGCCTCAAAAGCTTCGGCCATCAGCGCGGGGAAGGTGATTTCAACGACCTCCGCCCCTGCCTTGCGACATGCCGCGATGGCGCGCTCCATCAGCGCCAAAGTCTCGGGCGCGGCCTTGACGGCAGGCGGGCCAAGGGTGAAGGCCAAACGCGGCGCGCGCGGCAGCCTGGTTTCGGGATTGCCGTAATCGCGCCCCGTCATTGCGCTCATGGAAAGCGCGCAATCGGCCACACTGCGCGCCATGACGCCGATGGTGTCATGGCTTTCGCTCATTACCTTCATGCCGCCGCGATGGATGGCACCAAAGCTCGGCTTGAAGCCGACAATGCCGCAAAACGCCGCCGGGCGGATGATGCTGCCGCCGGTTTGCGTGCCGAAAGCCAGCGGAAAGAACCCCGCCGCCACGCCGGCTGCCGAACCGGATGAAGACCCGCCCGGTGTGTGGTGCTTATTCGCCGGGTTGGTCGTCGCCCCCGGATGGCGCGTGGCAAATTCGGTCGTGATGGTCTTGCCGATGATCAACGCCCCGGCAGCCCGCGCCATGGCAACGGCAGCGGAATCGCTGCGCGGCCTGTGCCCCGCCCAAATCGGCGAGCCATATTGGGAGGGCATATCGGCGGTATCCAGCACATCCTTCACACCGAAAGGAATCCCCTTCATCGGCGCCGGCGGCCCGCCCTTATCCAAAGCCGCCGCCCCGCGCCGCACCAAGGCGGGGTCGAGCCAGGCGAAGGCGCGCACCTCGGGCTCGCGTTCGGCGATGCGCGCCAAGCAAGCCTCGGCCAAGGCGGATGCGGTCAGGGTGCCTGCGGCGATGCGCCGCGCGGCTTCGGAAGCGGTCAGGTCTGCGATTTCGGTCATGACACAAAGAGTGCCGCGCCCATGGCTGCCGTCAAGCGGCCACGGCAGATCATGGCTGGCGCAGCGCGGCCCGCCGGTCCAAAAGGGGCGTATGACCTGCCCCATCAGAATCATCCCAAGCCCGGATGGGGCCTTGACCTACGCCATCCCCTTCCCGCCCGAGGAAACCCCCGCCGTCACGGCCCGCGATCTGCTCGGCGCCTGGGAAGCGGCGCGCGGTGCCGCCGGGGCCGAGATCTGGGGCAGCCCGCGCCGCCTGGTGTTTCGCCGGGCCGATGGCGATGCGATGGAATTGCTGCTGGCCGATGCCGATGCCGCCTGTTGGGCGGAAGCGGTGGATGCGCGCCATGGGCTGGCGACCCCTCAGGGCCTTGCGATCTGCCTCCGGCTGCTCGCGCTGATTGAAGCCATGGGGCGGATGGCGCGGCTCAAGGGGTTTTTCACAATCCGCGCTACCGGGGCGGAATTGCACCCGGCATTGCTGCGCGCCGCGGCCAGCCTGCCGCTTGATCCCGCGGGCCGGTTCGACGAAGCCGGCCTGACCGGGCTACTATCACGCGCGATTCCGGCGGGAGCCCATTCATGATCCGATTTTTCCCCTTGCTTCTGGTTCTGGCGGCCTGCGCGCAGCAGGAAGCGCCGCCCACATCGCGCGCCGCCGCTGCCGGTGCCACACCGGAATTGTTGCGCATCTGCACCCAGGAAGCCGAGCGTGTGATCGCCTTCCGCGAACGCGGCCAATTGATGCGCCGCGATGCGAATTTCGGTGATAGTGACATGACAAATGATGTGCCGACCGCGCGGCTGCGCTCCGATAATTTCCAGCAGCAAACCCTGCGTGACGAATTGATCCGCGATTGCATTCGCAATGCCGGCACCGGTCAGGCGCCGGTTGATCCCGGCGCGCAACGCCCGCAGAACATCCGCGCGCGGCGCTGAAGGCGGCCCGCGCGCATGGCATCCCTTTCGGTCCTGACGCGCGCACTTTCACACCGTAACGCCAAGGTTTTCTTCACAGCCTCCCTGGTTTCCTGGACCGGGCTTTGGATGCACCGCATCGCCATTTCCTGGTTCGCCTGGGAATTGACCGGTAGTGCCTTTTGGGTCGGCATGGTGGCGTTTTGCGATCTGGCGCCCGCCGTCGTGGTCAGCCCTATTGCCGGCGCCATCGCGGATCGTACCGATCGGCTGAAGCTGACCTTCTGGAGCCAGGCAATGATCGGCCTGGTGGCCGCCTTGATCGCGCTGCTCATTGCACTCGACAAGATGGATATCTGGCTATTGCTGGCGCTGGAAGTCCTGAACGGCATCGCTTCTTCCTTCGCGCAGCCGGCGCGGCAATCGCTCATGCCCGGCCTTGTGCCGCGCAATGATTTGACAGCGGCTGTCGGGCTCAATTCGCTTTGCTTCAATGTGGCGCGCTTTGTCGGGCCAGCACTGGCCGGGCCGCTGATCGCCATTGCCGGGGTTTGGCCCGCCATCGCGGCCAATGCGGTTGCCTATTTCGTCGCAACCGCCACCACGCCCTTGCTGAAAGTCTCCGCCGAGGAACGACAAGGGCATGCGAAAACGAAATCCCTGTGGGGCGAAATGCGCGACGGGCTGCGCTATGTCGCCGGGCATCCCGGCTTGGGGCCAATCCTGACCTATGCCGCGATTGTCGCCCTGCTGCTGCGCAGCCTGCCGGAGATTCTGCCGCCCTATGTGGAACGGCAATTCGGGCTGGGGGCGGAAGCGCTTGCCATCCTGACGGCGGCTTTCGGCGTTGGCGCCTTATTGTCGGGGATATTCGTCTCTGCCCGAGGCAAGATGCACGGGACCACCAAGCTTGCGGTGTTTGCGCCGGCGGCGATTTCACTCGCCATGGTGGGCTTCATTGCCACAAGCTGGTTTCCCTTTGGTGTGCTCTGCGCTGCCATCATGGGCGCGGCCATGTCGGTGCATGGGATCTGCGCGCAGACATTGGCGCAATCCGCATCCGACCCCGCCATGCGCGGGCGCGTGCTCAGCCTTTGGGGCCTGATCGTGCGCGCCTTTCCCGCCCTTGGCGCGCTGCTTCTGGGCGCGGCGGGTGAGGCCTTCGGCATGACCCTGCCAACCTTGGCAGCCGTGGTGCTTTCGGCCATTGCCATTGCCTGGGGCATCAAGCGCCTGCCCGCCATGGCACGGGTGCTGGAAGGCGAAGGCGCGGGCGATCCTTCCAAGCGTTGAACCTGAATGAGGCATGAGCATGATTGAAGCGGCTATTGTGGGCATGGGGCGCTGGGGCCAGACCCTGGTTGATAGTGTGCAGAACCGGAATGATGCCGGCATCCGCTTCATTGCCGGCAGCACCGGGCGGCCCGAACGCGCCGCCGAATGGGCCGCGCGGCAGGGGGTGAAAATCCTGCCGGACCTCAACGCCATCCTGGCCGAGCCGCGCGTGAAGGCGGTGGTGATTGCCTCACCGCATCAGATGCATGCGGATCAGGTGATTGCGGCGGCGCAGGCGGGCAAGCATGTCTTTGTCGAAAAACCCTTCACCATGACGAAGGCAAGCGCGGAAGCCGCCGTGGCCGCCTGCCGCCAAGCCGGCGTGGTGATGGCGCTTGGCCATAATCGCCGCTTCCTGCCGGCGGTGGCCGAGATGAAAAAGCTGATCGCTGCCGGCGCGCTTGGCACCTTGCTGCATGTGGAAGGGCAGTTCAGCGGGCCGGGGGCAATTTCCTATCAGCCCGGCATGTGGCGCGCTGACCGTCATGAAAGCCCGCTGGGTGGCATGGGCGGCATGGGCATTCACATGATTGACATGATGATCAATCTGGCCGGGCCGATTGCTGAGGTCACCGTGCGCTCCCTGGCGCGGGCTTTGACCAATGGCATGGATGACACCACGGCGGGGCTGTTTGCTTTTGCGTCGGGTGCCACGGCGAACTTTGCGACCTTGGCCTATGCCCCGCGCGTCTGGCGCATCGCCCTTTACGGCACTGATGCTGCGCTGGAACTGAACGGGCATGAGAAGCTGAGCTTCACCCCGCGCGAGGGTGAGGGCTGGGTCAAGGAATTCCCGAAAACAGATATCGAACACGCGGAACTTGCAGCCTTTGCCGCCGCCATCACGGGCGGCCCGGCCTATCCGCTGCCCGTTGAGGAAGCGATCCATGGCGTTGCGGTGTTCGAGGCCATGATCGGCGCAGCCGCTTCCGGCAGCACCTATCGGGTCGCGTGACCCAGAGCCATTTCGCACCCCGCGCTTTCTGTTCTAGTAATCGCGCCAGCGCCTGGCGCTGTCCAACCCTTCTGAAAGGCCGGAAATGAGCAAGATCAATCGTCAGGGATCAAACCAGATCCTTTCCTCCTCAGTCGAGTATCATAATTTTGTCTTCCTCGCGGGCCTCACCGCTGATGATCTTTCCAAGGACATCAAGGGCCAAACGGCGGAAGTACTGGCCAAGATTGACGCGGCGCTTGAGGCCAATGGCACGGACAAGACCCGCATGCTGTCCGCGCAGATTTGGCTGAAGGATATCCGCGACCGCGGCGCGATGAATGAGCTGTGGACCGCCTGGCTGCCGGCAGGCGGCGCCCCGGCGCGCGCTTGCGTTGAAGCCAATATGGCCGATCCGCGCCATTTGGTGGAAATCATGGTCACGGCCTGCCGCTAATCAGGCAGGCATAAAGGCGCCGGAGCGAAACGCCGGCGCCTTTTTACAGTGGAAACGCCCGGCGGTCTCTGCCGGGCGTCGTTTTTTTAGGCGCGAGCTGCGACCGCAAGCGCCGGCGTCTGGCGCGGCGGGGTTTGATAGCCCTTCGGCCCATAGCCAGGCCTGGCCACGCGCGGCAGCGCGGCCGTCGCGATGGTTTCGATCACGCGTGACTGAAGCGAAATCGCGCGCTCAAGCAGCTTGCGATTCTCGCTGCCCAGATCTTCCAATTGCTTGGTCAGAACCTGCGCTTCTTCGCGCATGGCGCCGTCAGGGCGCGACCCATGCTTTGCCTGCGCGGCATAGGCCTGAGCGAAGGCATCGGTCGCGGCGATCTTGCTTTCCGCAAGCTTGGCGGCGCTCGAAAGATCAAGCTTCGCCAAAGCCTCATTTTCCGCGCGCAGGGCATCCGCCAGCCTTTTGCCGGCGATCAACAAAGCATCCATCATGGTTAGGCCTCTCCCATATTGGGGTTCAGTGCTCCGTTTTGGCGGAGCAATTCGCGATAAACAGAATCGGCAATGCCGACACCGCCGGCCCGCACGGCAGATGCCGCGAAGGCTTCAACCAGCATCGGGCGCCATTGCGCCTCAGCCTGCCCACCACCGAAGGAGGATTTGGACATATCCACGGTGGCAAACATCGGTTGCAGCAGAAAGCCCAAAGCCTGGGCTTCAAAATCCCGTGCGGATTTGCGCATGGCCGCTTCGGACATGGCGCCCGCTTGCGGCGCGCGCAGCGCACGCTGCTGCGGGACGGCAAGATTGCTCGCATCCAACATCAGCGAATCTCCAGATCGGCCTGCAGGGCGCCGGCGGCCTTGATGGCTTGGAGGATCGAAATCAGGTCACGCGGGCCAACACCCAGGCTGTTCAGGCCACTGACCAATTCCTGCAGCGTCACGTTTTGCGGCAGAATGCCCATGCGGCGGTCGGCTTGGTCTTCAACTTCAATGCCGGTCCGCGGCACCACCTGCGTCTGCCCCTGCGCGAAGGCATTGGGCTGGCTGACTTGCGGGGTTTCGGTAATGCGGATGGTGAGGTTGCCCTGCGCGATGGCCACGGTGGAAACCCGCACCGCATCGCCCATCACGATCGTGCCCGTCGCCTCATCAATCACCACGCGCGCAATCTGGTCGGGTTCAACGCGCAGCCTTTCGATATCGGTCAGGAAGGCCACCGGATCGCGGCCATTGAGCGCGACCGAGACGGTGCGCGGATCGGTCGCGATCGCGACATTCCGCCGGGTAGCATTGTTGATGGCGGTCGCGATGCGCCGCGCCGTAGTCAAATCCGGATTCCTGAGCGACAGGCGCACGCGATCCCGGTTGGCGAGCGTAAAGGGCACCTCGCGCTCTACAATCGCACCATTGGAAATACGCCCCGCCGTCGGCACCCCGCGCGTGACGGAAGCAGCCGCACCGCGGGCAGCAATCGCACCGGTGGCGAGTGCGCCCTGCGCCACCGCGTAAACCTCGCCATCCGCACCAAGCAAAGGTGTCACCAGCAGCGTTCCGCCGGTCAGATTTGTGGCATCGCCAAGGGCGGAAATTGCCACATCAATGCGGCTGCCGGGCTTGGCAAAGGCGGGCAGATTGGCCGTGACCATCACGGCGGCGACATTCTTCGTGTCCAATTGACGTTCGAAATCGCGCGTATTGACGCCCAAGCGTTCCAACATGCCGACCAGGGATTGGCGCGTAAAGACCGCGCTTCTCAGGCGATCCCCGGTGCCATTCAGGCCAATGACAAGGCCATAACCCACCAGTTGGTTGTCGCGCACACCCTCCATATCCACTATATCCTTGATGCGGATTTGGGCGGTGGCGGGCGGCGCAAGGAAACACACCGCCA
>JBIKXA010000183.1:0-6993 GCA_044356015.1 Roseomonas sp. | reverse complement strand
TCCGCCATCTTCACCCAGCCGATATCAGGATTGCCGAGGTCCATCATATCCATCGCCGTGCGCCCCGGATTGGCGCCGACATTGCGGTACTCGCCCAGCAGGATCGCGTATTTGCGATTGGAAATGATCACGGTGGTCACCGGCAGCTTTTCGCGCGCCTGAGTCCAAAGCGACTGCACCGTATACATCGCCGAACCATCGGCCTGCATATTGATCACGCGCCGGCCTCCACCGCCAACAGCGGCACCCGTCGCCAGCGGCATGCCGCAGCCAATGGCGCCACCCGTGATCTGCAGCCAATCATGCGGCGGCGCGTTATGGGTTTCCGGGAAGAAGCCGCGACCGTAAGACACGCTTTCATCGGCGATGATCGCATCTTCCGGCATCAGCGCACCAAGAACACGCGCAAGCCCTTCCGGCGTTGGCGCACCGCGCACCACTTCCGGGCGCGGGCCACGATCCGGGATGGCGATGGCGGGGGCATTCAATTCCTCGGCCAGCGCGGCCAAAGCCACTTCAGCATTGTGTTCATAGCGCGTCAGCACATGCACTTCGGCATTGGGCGGGTAATGCAGCGAAGGCTTGCCCGGATAGCCAAAAAAGCCGACCGGCGCCTTGGCATTCACTAGGATCAGATGCTCCACCCATTTCAGCGCATCCACCGCCTGATCCACGTAATAGGGCACGCGTTCCAACGCGATGCGCCCACGCCCACGTTGGGTGCGGCCATTTGATCCTTCCGCCATCAGCCGTGCGCCCGTTGCCTCAGCGATACGATAGGCGTGCAGCTGCGCGCCTTCCCGCAGGCTCGGCCCGCCCAGCAGGATCAGCACATTCTTCTTCTCCCGCAGGATGCGCGCGGCATTGCGGATGGCATGCGGGTCGGCCTCAGGCACCGCAGGCACCGGCAAGACGGGTGCGACCACGCCGCCATCATTCCAGGCGGTATCGGCGGGCAGGATCAAGGTTGCGATCTGCCCCGGAGAGGTCCGCGCGGCCTGCACGGCCACGGCCGCATCCGCGCCCACCTTGGTTGAATCGGTTGACGTCCGCACCCAGGCGGAAACGCCGCGGGCGAAGCCCTCCGTATCGGCGGTCAGCGGCGCGTCATAGGGGCGGTGATAGGTCGCGTGATCACCGGTGATATTCACAATGCCGGATCGCGCCCGGCGCGCATTATGCAGATTGGCCAAGCCGTTAGCCAGACCAGGCCCGCAATGGAGCAGCGTGCAGGCCGGCTTTTCCGCCATGCGCCAATAGCCATCGGCCATCCCGGTCACGACATTTTCCTGCAAGCCCAGCACGCAGCGCATGCCCGGTATCCGGTCCAAGGCTGCAACGAAATGCATCTCACTCGTGCCAGGGTTGGAGAAACACACATCAACCCCACTACCTATGAGTGTATGGACCAGACTTTCCGCACCATTCATTGCCGACTCTCCAACTGGCGTTTCTGGCCGCAGCCTGCGCCGAGGGGCGGATTCCGGCAAGATGGGCACTTGCCATGCGGTAATTTCGCCGTAATTTGCCGCCACCAATCACAATGCGGTGAAATTGCCGCCTCTGGGGGAGCTTTCCGGTCATGCCTCGTTTGGCCGTTGCATTTTTTGCGTCGGGCTTTGCTGCGCTGCTGTGTCAGATTGTCTGGCAGCGGATGCTGGGCATTTTCGCGGGGTCGGACACGATTTCGGCGGCGCTGGTGGTGGGCGCCTTCCTGGCCGGGCTTGGCATTGGTTCGATCATTGGCGCCAAGATCGCTGACCGCATCACGCCGGCCCGCGCGCTGATCGGCTTTGCCATCGCGGAAATCGGCGTTGGCATTTTTGCCCTGCTGTCCAAGGCATTCTTGTATGATTGGCTGGCGACCGATCTGGCCGGGGTGGTGGATGACCCGGCGATGATCTTCGCGCTGTGCTTCGCCGGGCTTGTGCTGCCGACCACGCTGATGGGTGCCTCCCTGCCGCTTTTGGCGCGCGCGGTGTCAACCGCTTTGGATACGGTTGCGGAACGGATCGGCCTGCTTTACGGGCTGAACACCTTCGGCGCCGGGCTTGGCGCTTTGCTCGGCGGCTGGTTTCTGGTCGGCAATCTTGGCTTTGTCGGCGCGCTTTGGCTGGCGGCGGGGTTGGAGATTTTCGCTGCTCTGCTGGCGCTTTCCCTGCTGCCGCAGCTGCGCGGCCTGCCCTTGCCGGCGCCGAGCCCGGCCACCAAGGATGGCGATGCGCCTTTCGGTAGCCTGCCGCTATGGTGCTTTCTGGTGTTTCTGTCGGGCTATGTGATTGTTGCGCTGGAAATCCTTTGGGTGCGCATCATGGGCCAGGTCGGGCAATATCACGCCTATCTTTTCCCGACCGTGCTTGGGATTTTCCTGCTGGCCGATGGGCTTGGCATGGCCTTTGCCGCACGCATGGTGCGCCGCCTGAAGGACCCTCGGCCGGCCTTTTTCATCACCCAGGGTGCCGGCTTTGTTTTGGCCGTGGTGTTGCTGGCCGGGCTTTGGCTTGCCCTGCCACATTGGCCCATTGCCGATTTGATGGCGGTGGATCATTCGCGCCTGCATGGTGGGGCGCTGGCGATGACCATCTTTCTGGCCGTTGTCGTGGTGGGGCCGCCTTCTTTCCTGATCGGCATGACCTTCGCCTTTGTGCAGCGCGCCGTGCAGCAGGATTTGGCGAGTGTCGGCACGCGGGTTGGTTGGGTGCAATTGGCCAATATCGCCGGCAATGCGGCGGGGTCCATTTTTACCGGCCTCATCACGCTGCATTTCCTGGGCACGGCGGGCACGCTCAAGCTGCTGGCCGCGCTTTCGTTGCTGTTGCTGCTGGGTTGGCTTTGGCATGGTGGTTGGCGGCGGCCGGTGGAGGGGGGGCTGGCTCTCGCTTCCGCACTCGCGCTGTTGCTCATGCCGGGCAATGCCGGGCTTTGGTCGCGCATGCATGCGGAAGGGCCGGGCAATATGGTGGCCTGGGCTGAGGATCGTTCCGGCGTTGCCTTTTTCCGTGACAGCAAGGGGGCGGATGGCGTGGCGGAAGGCCCCTTCTTCATCCAGGGCTTCAGCCAGGGGCGCATTCCCTTTCTTTCAATCCATCAATTCCTGGGCGCGGTCGGGCCGCTGATCCATCCTGACCCGAAACAGGTGCTGGTGATTGGGATCGGCAGCGGCGGCACGCCCTGGGCGGCCGGTATCCGCCCGGAAAGCCAGATTCGCGCCATTGAATTGGTGGCGCCCGTGCTGACGGCGCTGGAAGAAATCGGGCAGCATTATCCGGATGGTCCCATTGCGCGCATGTTCCAGGACCCGCGCTGGCAGATGGAATATGGCGATGGGCGCCGGACGCTGGCCAAGGAAGAACGGCGCTATGATATCATTGAAGCGGATGCGATTCTGCCGCAGGGCTCCCATTCCGGCTTGCTGTATAGCGCTGAATTCATCGAACAGGCGCGGCGGCGTTTGGCGCCGGGGGGGCTTTACATTCAATGGACACCAACCCAGCGCGCGGTGGAAACCTTCGCCTCGGTCTTCCCCCATGCGCTTTTGCTGATGCCTGCGGGGGTGATGATCGGGTCCAACGAACCGATTCCCTATGACCCCGCAAGGCTCGCCGCGGAATTCGCCAAGCCCACGCATCTGGAGCATTTGCGTGCCGGCAATAAGGATTTCAGTGATTGGGCGAGCCTATTCGCCGGAACCCCGCTGCAATGGCAGCCGGGGCAGAAGCGCGAAGAGCCGCCGCTGACCGATGTTTTCCCGCGCGATGAATTCTACATCAACAATCCTGGCACCGGCACGGATTACTATGTGCGTAGCCGAAACGCTTCGGGGCAGCGCCGCGCGGATGCGCGGTAGCCCGGCGCCAGTTGCGATTGAACTGCACAAGGACGGCATTCCCCTGACAGCCACCGGCTTTGGTTCACAGACTTGGATAGTCGAACCGGGTATTTGAGCCGGAGAAGAAGGCGTGGCACAAAATTTTTACCGCGCAACAAAAAACCCGATCAGGCAAATGCCCGATCGGGGTTTTTAATGGGCGTTACGCGTCACTCCGCCGCTTGCGCAGAAGCCTGACCTTGCACGGTAAAGAAGCTCGCGGATTTCGGCTGTTGCGGCAATTCCACGCGGGTTTCGGTGATGCGGGCAAAGCGCGCCGGCTTGCCGCGAATAACCTCACCCTCATGCGTGCTCGGCATCGGGTTGCGCGCCAGCGGCACGGCATCGGCGGCGGTATAGACGCAAATATATAGCCCGCGCGGCTTGGTGCCGGCATTCGGCGCCGAACCATGCGCCAACTTGGTATGCATCAGGCAGACGGAGCCCGCCGGGCCATAGCAAGGGATGCTTTGCGCCAGCAGCGCCTTTTCATCCGCATCCGAAACGGCGCCGGTGAAGCGGTCTCCATCAAACAGCGAATACATCGGGCCCTTGTGGGAACCCGGCACAATTGTCAGCGCGCCATTGGTTTCATCCACATCATCCAGGAACAAAAGCGCGGTGATGATGTCGTCATTGGTGTGCGGCGTATAGGCGAAGTCCTGATGATACAGCACCTCGGTCTTCGCCCCCATCAGCTTCAGATTGATCTTGCAATGATGGAATTTCACATCGGGGCCAATCAGTTCGGCCACCATTTCCGTCATGTCACTGTCACGCATCGCTTCCAGATAGGCGGGCGAGATATCGGATGGGTTATTGATCCGCCTGAGCGCCGGCTTTTCGGCGGAATGTTCCTTGCCCATGTCAAAACGCGGGCGACCATCCACGCAGAGCGGGCCGAAGGGTTTGGTGTGCGCGCGGCTTTCTTCCACCCAGCCCGCAATCTCGGCCCGCAGCCGCGCCAGCAGATCGGGGGAGACCGCATTGGGCACCACCAGACAACCATCGCGCCAGAAGGCATCCTTCTGTTCCTGCGTCAAAACACCCATGTCGCGTCTCCTCATCATCAAACCTTGTAGGGAATAAAGCGCAAAATGCCAGCGCCGTCACCTGATGCGCTCACGCTCCAAACTTGCATAGACATCGCCGCTATTGGCACTCGCGGGGAGCGCCGCGATCCAGGCTTGCATCGCCGCCGCGTCACAGGGCGCGGGCAGGGCAAGTTGCAAAGTTTCGCCAAGGCTTGCCTGGAAATGCCGATAGCCAAGTGCTGCCAGCAGGCCGAGGCACTCGGCGGCCACATCGCGCTGGATGGTGGTGAATTCAAAGGAAAGCGCGCGGGGCGGGCGGGAAAGGCCGCGCAGCGCCTCGGCTTCAAAGCCTTCAATATCCAGCTTGATGAAATGCGGCATGCCATGGGCGGCGATCAGCGCATCCAATGTGGTGACGGGCAGGGTTTCCGCCTGGTCCCATGCCTGCCCCTCCCAACCCGGCGCGCCGGCGGCGGCGGCGATGAAGGCAGTGCTGGCGGTGGCGACGGTGGGGTTGGCGGTATTCAGGCGAAGCTCGGCCTTGCCTGGCTGCGCACCCACTAATTGCGAAACAAGCGTCACGCCGGGGTCACGGCGCAGCAAAAGCCGCAGCACGCGCGCCAGGGCGGCTTGGGGTTCCACCGCCACTACCCGCGCGCCAAGGCGCCGGAAGCATAGCATCCGGTCACCCACATGAGCGCCGACATCGAAGGCTAGGTCTCCGGCGCCTAGAAAGCGGCGATAGAAGCCCTCCAGCGCTTCGGCACGGCCCGGCGCATGATAGATGCGCAGGCTCCGGCGGATGGACTGGAGTTTCACGTGAAAATCAGCGCCGCGCCGGCGGCAAATTCCGGCGGGACCATGATGCCATCGGGCGCTTCGCGGGTTGGGATGCCGGAAAGGATGCGCCGGGCGGAAGCCGCGCTATCGGCAGTGCGCACCACCATCCCCGCCATGCAGGGCGATGTCGGCGGCACCACGCCGGGCAGCACGGAGCCAAGCGCTTCGGGCGTCAGCACGCGCACGCGGGTTTCCAAGGCAGGGGCTTTCGGCCCGGCAGCGCGCGCCGCCCCAGGCAGGCGGAGCAGAAAGCCCCCTGCCGGGTCCGGTTCCACCGGCAGGCCTGCAAGGCGCGAAAGCCGCGCGGCGGTATCGGCGGGGTTTTCGGCGCATAGAATGGCGGCCTCCAAAACCTCCGCCTTATTGGCATGGTCCATCCAGCGATCCTGCCAGACCAATTCGGGCGTCAGATGCCGGATCAATTGCACGCGGCCTTCCGGCGGGTCCGGGAAGGGCAGGCGGGCAAAACGCGCGATTGGTCCGCCTGCTTCCACCGGTCGTTCCAGATAGGCAACGCCTGGAATATCAATTCCTGCCGCGCGTAGTCGTTGAAGGTTCGCATCCTCATCCAGCATCGCCAAAGCCAGAATGTGAATGCCCGCGTAGCGCGCCAGGAAGGCGTTCAGATCATTGTCGAATAGCCCTGTGTCCAGAATGGCGATCAATTCGATATAGCCATGCTTGAGGAAAGCGCAGCGATTGCCGGAACCGTATTTCTCAACGGCTAAGTCAGGCCGCCGCCGCCCGCTTTGCTGCGCAATGGGCGAAAGCGTGAAGCCGAGCCGTTCATAGGACGCGCACATGGGCGCCAAATCGCGCGCCGCGACGCCGAGGTGATCAAGGGCGAGGGCGGTATTCATGCCGGATTCTCATATCGGTCGAGCAACCATTCAGCGGGCTCAGCGGCGGCTTCATCATACCAGCGCGCAACCAAAGGATGCGCGCGTACTGCCGCCATATAGCGTTGCGTCGTTGCGGAAAGCTCCGGCTGCCAGGTGATGAAGCGCGCCACCACGGGCGCATACATGGCATCCGCTGCGCCAAAATCAGCGCCCATCAGGAAGGGGCCGCCATGGGCGGCGATGGCCTCCGCCCAAATCGCTTGAACGCGCGCGATGTCGGCAAGCGATTCCGGCGTGCGGCCTCGGCCCGGGAAGCTCCGGCCCAAATTCATCGGCATGGCCATGCGCAGATTGCGAAACCCGGCATGCATCTCAGCCGCGATGGACCGCGCATGGGCGCGCGCCGCAC
>JBIKXA010000040.1:0-22559 GCA_044356015.1 Roseomonas sp. | reverse complement strand
CATGGAAGCTCAAGGCCATCGGATGCCCAGCGCTGGTTAGAGGCAGGCGCGATGACGCTGCCCTCATGAGCCCGAACGGGACGCCTGCCGGTATGCGGTTGCAGCAGCATTGAAGAAAGGCGCATGAACCGAAAGACGCGCTTGTGATTGATCTGTGCCTTACCAGCCTTGCGTCTGGCTCGGTTCAGCAAGGCCGTGACGCGGCGATAGCCATGGGTGGGCCGGGCATCGGTGATGGCGCGTATCTCGGCCAGCACAGCCTCAACCGACGCCTGATCGCGCCGGGGCAAGTGTAAGGCTAGACCATGTTGCGTTCACATGAGTTCACGCAACCCGCTCTATGTTGTTGTTTTTCGAGCATCTTCACGCGTTCAGATGATTCCATCTGAACGCGATCTGCTCTAATGGCCTTTCCGTGCATTTGAACAAGGCTGCCTCCGCTTGCCAAGCAAAGCCGTATGGCTTTTACTTTTTCCAGTAAGCTTCATCACGCTCGACAAGCTGACTGGGACAAACATCCGCGATCGCCTCGGTTGGTTGAATCGCGGTGCCTCGGTCTCGCCGAACGAATGGCGCCAGCACGAGGGGAAAGACATGACGGAAGACATCGGCGCCTTCGTGCCCGGCCCACGCGTTCGCATCGAAGGGCGGTCAGGAGGCCCTCTTGCTGGCCTAACCTTTGCTGCCAAGGATCTTTTTGACGTCGCCGGCGTGCCCACTGGCGGCGGCAATCATGACTGGCCTACTGGCCGCCCTGTGCCAACACGGCACGCCTGGGCTGTGCAGGCGTTGCTCGACGGTGGCGCCACGCTGGTTGGCAAGACGATCACTGATGAGGTGTCCCTCGGCATCCTGGGCGAAAACGCGTTTGACGGCACGCCGATCAACCCGCGCGCCCCCGGCCGGGTGCCTGGCGGTTCCTCCTCAGGTTCCGCCGCCGCCGTTGCTGCTGGCCTATGCGATACCGCGCTCGGCACCGATACCGGCGGTTCGGTGCGCGTGCCGGCCAGCTTCTGCGGCCTTTATGGAATCCGACCAACGCATGGACGGCTCGACATCACTGGCATGCTGCCGCAGGCGCCGACCTCCGACACAACCGGATGGTTCGCACGCGATGCAGCCACCTTTGCCCGCGTCTCCTCCGTGCTGCTGCAGGAGGAGATACCGACCGCGCTACCGACCCGATTGGTGATTGCGGTGGACGCCTTCGGCTTTGCCGACGCGCCCGTGGCCGCCGCGCTGCAGCCAATGGTTGCGCGCCTCGCTGCGCTTATTGGCGAAAGCCGCGAAGAAGTGATGGCGCCGCAGGGCCTATCGGTCTGGGCGCGCGCCCAGCGCACGCTGCAACCGGTTGAGGCCTACAATACTTTCAAGGACTGGCTCGATGAGCGTAACCCACGCTTCGCGTTTTCGGTGGCGCGGGCCTTGGTCATGGGCTCGATGGTGCCCGAGAGTGAGCGCGGCTGGGCCAATCTGATGCGTCAGGAAGCAAGGGGCCGCATGGCGTGGCTGCTGCCGCCAGGCACAATTCTCTGCCTGCCAACCACACCTTTCCCGGCGCCGCTACGCGGTCAGCGCCTGTCGATGCTGGACCCGCTGCGCGATCGCATCACCTGCCTCTGTGCACAGGGCGGGCTGGCTGGCCATCCGCAAGTCAATCTGCCTGGCGCTTCGGTAGATGGGCTACCGGTGGGTCTTTCGATCATTGGCCCACGCGGCAGCGATGCCACACTCATCGCAGTAGCCCGGGCGCTGGAGGAGCAGGCATGAGCAACGACCGTACCCCCAATATTCCAGAAGTTGTGGAGGAAATACGCGATCTTTTCGAACGCTATGAGCAAGCGCTGATCGACAAGGATGTCGCGGTGCTGGATGGCACTTTTTGGAACAGCCCACACACGATCCGGCTGGCGAATTACGAACACGGCTACGGGTTTGATCGTATCCACGCGCACCGCGTAGCGCGTCCACCGGGACCGGGCAGCAAGGAGAAGCGCCTGCGGCTCGATATCGTCACCATTGGTCGTGACGTGGCGACGGTCACCCTTGTCTATAAGGTGCGCGGGCAGAACATGATTGGTCGCCAGATGCAAACCTGGGTGCGTTTCCCAGACCTTGGCTGGAAGGTCGTAGCCGCGCATGTGTCGATGATCGACCAGGAGCCGACCCTGTAGGTTCGTTTGGTCGCCATGCCGGTGGCTGTCAATCGTCGAAGCCTATTCCCTTGCCTGACGAGTCTGGGCGTGGTTGCGGCTGCCTGACCGTCGTAGCGAAAAAGCAGCCTGCCAGGCTGTGCCCGACACCAAAACGCCAGACCATCCCTGGCCTGGTACCTAATCACGCGCCGCTACGCCCATTTCGGTTTAGGCCCATTTCTTCTCGACAGGCGAGAGAACCGTCACGAACCGGGCAAGGCTGCCAAAATCTTAGGGCATTGAAAAAATGTGACTTTCTTTAAGTAAACCAATCTTGGCGAGGTTTGGTCGAAAAGAGACGAAAGGGCTTCTGAGACCGATTTTGGCCCTTTCCCCGGTCTCCAAGGTTCGGTCGCCTTCGCAAATTCCTTTGAAATCCTCAAAGAAATGCAGGGCATTTTCGGGGCTGGGACTAGTTCGCGACGATAATATGGCGGATGGAGTGGGATTCGAACCCACGATACGCTTTTGACGTATACGCACTTTCCAGGCGCGCGCCTTCGACCGCTCGGCCATCCATCCACCAAAGACTACATAGCACTAGACGCTATGCGACTTTTCCTGGGCCCTCTATTCGCCTTCTTTCCGATACCTGTCTAGTCCCGCATTGCCCCGCCCTAGCAGGCTGCTGAAATTCGTAGCCTGATTTCCGGTTTTATGATTCTCTGTCATCGCCTTTGGTCGAGGTTGCAATGCGTGGCAATGACACTTTGGCAGGCTCCCTGCTCAGCTATGTTGATCTTGAAAAGCGGGTGCGCCCTGACCATCCGCTGCGGGCGATCCGCAGCCTGGTGAATAGCGCCCTTGCAGATTTTTCTTCAGCCTTTGACGCGCTCTATTCACCATTCGGTCGGGAATCCATTCCGCCGGAGCGTCTGCTCCGCGCCCTGCTTTTGCAAGCTTTCTAATCGATCCGTTCGGAGCAGCAGTTGGTGGAACGCATTGAGTTTGACCTTCTGTTTCGCTGGTTCGTCGGCCTTGGCGTTGATGATCCGGTCTGGGACGCCACGACCTTCACCAAAACCGCGACCGCCTGTTGCAAGGCGACGTGGCCTTGAACTTCCTGGCCGCGTTACTGCCGCAGCCCAAGGTAAAGCTCCTGCTTTCAAGCGAGCATTTCTCGGTTGATGGCACGCTGCTGGAAGCCTGGGCCAGCACCAAGAGCTTCCGGTCGAAGGATGGCCCAGGCCCGCCGCCCGGCGCGGGCCGCGATGGTGAGCAAAACTTCCACGGCCAGAAGCGCAGAAACGAGACCCATGCCTCAACCACCGACCCTGACGCCCGGCTTTACCGCAAGGGGCGCGGCAAGGAAGCCAAGCTGGCTTTCATGGGGCATGCGTTGATGGAAAATCGCAACGGCCTGATTGTCGGTGCTGTTGCTACACGCGCCTCGCGCCAGGCGAAGCGTTTGGCCGCGCGGCACCTGATAGAACCGCATGCTGACCGACCGCAGAAGGTCACGCTTGCCGGCGATAAAGGCTTTGATGCGCGGGACTTTCTGGTTCGCCTGCCGAAGTTGCTGGTGGCGGCGGCGTCACGGCGGGAATCTGTCCCGAGCGAGCCAACAGGGCCAAAAAGTCACTGAAAATGGCGGTGCTCAGGCGCAAGCAGCGTTGAAAACATGCTCGCGCGCCAAAACGCGATTCTCAATGATGGCGTTTCAGCAGCCCGCTAGGCATACGCCTGATGGCGACGTGCGGACTGGTTCGTACCCTTATTGCCATATCCTGGGTTTCGTGGCACACACTTCCTTATAAAGCGGGCGTAGCTCAGGGGTAGAGCACAACCTTGCCAAGGTTGGGGTCGAGGGTTCGAATCCCTTCGCCCGCTCCAGTCGCCACCTAGCCGAACCGGGTTAGCGCCCCAGGCGACCCCCTAAACTCCCTTGAAAACAAAGCTTTTTCTGGCGACCTTGAGGGTGCTCAAGCGGAATGTTTCGGCGTTTTTTCTCCGAACCGGCGAATTCTCTCCAAAGCTTGAGGGTAGGCCGATTTTTCCAACAAGGTTTAACACGTTGATCTGAAATGATAAAAAATTTGCTGCGGTGCAGCGTAGTTGGGAAATGGACTGGTGGGGCGGTGGGGGCTAAGACGGGAAAGTTGATCAGGGGCTACAAGGTTTTGGGGGTTCTCGGATCGCCTGTACTGTTTGTTTCCGACTTGGCGGAAGCGGATCAGCAGGATTAGCGCGATCCATAATCTATCCGGGTTTAAACCCGGCTTGCCCAAAAGCGGGATTTTCAGGCCGAAGCGTTCAGCACGCATCAGTTAGCGACTATGATGCGAGCCATCCTTAGGTCGCTCAATCCGAGGCGCGCTTGGAACCGGTCATTCAGGGCCTCGAGTACAGCAACGAATTCACGCGAAGAACGCTCTTCCGAAGACAACGCAATCCGCTGGTTCATTTGTTCGACGAGGCGCTGCAGGATAGGCACAAGTGATACCAGCGGCGGGGCGCGACGCGACGCCGCTAAGGCGATCTCGCCGGCCCATACGCACGTCGCCCAGGTTTCCAGCACGTCGGTCGGTAAGCGGTCGTGGAACGCCTCTAGCGCCAGCCGCTGCACAGCAGGATCGCGTCCGCCGAAAAAGGTATGCAGTGTGCGCCCGATGAGACGCGGCCACGTTTCGGCGGAGCCATTTGCAGACGTGGGTAGCACCTGAACCGCCGTCGGTTTCGGCGTCGCCTCACCGAAACCAGCAATCGCAATCACCGTAATGAGAGCACGAAGCCGGAGGATCTCCTTTGAACCGACCTTTTTGGTGTCAGCCATGCGCTTGCCGAAGGCGGTGACTGCATCGCCGAGGGCTCTTGCATCGGCCAAACGGCGAAGTGCCGGCTGCTCGGTCTTTTGGCACGGCCCTACCGCTGGCCCAGACTCGAGCCCAGCCTCAATCGCTGAGGCGCCATCGGCAACCTCGTCGCCAGTGTTGAGCGCCCGAAGGATCTCCCCATCATCGTCCACACTATTTTGAGTCTGGGCGCTGGCCGTCGCTATCCCGAGCGTACGATTCAGAAAAGCTCGCACCAGGGAGGAGGCGCTGCCCGCTAGGCTATTCCGCTCTTGCTCGCCAGGCTCGACCCGCCGCCGTCGTCCGGCCAGAAAGGCGGCGTAATCCAGCATCCGCGCCTGGTCCGTCCCTTGATCTATGCTCCTCAATCTTCGCTGCGCGGTGGAGTCTGGCGGAGGCTGCGCATCCCGGTCGGCCACATCGAAATCGTCTAAGACCTCGAGCAGCCAGAGGCCCTCCTCCTGCGCGTCATCAAGCGCCGCGGCCGCCCTTTCGCCGCGGGGACCCATCGGCTCACGCGTCTCTGAGCGCAATTCACCCACGCAGGAGACCACCGCCGCCCCAGAACGCCGACCATCCTGGAAGCGAATGCGGACGACTCTCGGACGTGCCGCGCCGGCTGGGATTGAGTATGATAGGGGCAATGAGTCCGCCCTCGCTGTCGCTTCGAACGGAACGTCGAAGATAAGACCGCCATCGTCCACAAGCTCAATCCGGGCCGATCCGTAAGCAACGTCGGCCCCAAGCGCCGGCGAAGACGGCCACCAGCGAAGCCGATCGAAAATAGCCTCAAAAATCCCTGGATCGCTTGCTCGCGCATCGTCGAGGGGTAGCGTTTCGCCAGGGGCGAATGTAGGCACCTCGGCGGGATCAATAGTATCCTCGCCATCCACGATCATGGAGAGGCCCAGATCGGCCAAAGTTCGGCCGGCGGGAACCCGCCGATAGAGGCATGCTTCCTCGTTAATACCGGGGGCGTCTCCACGCCCCAGAGCGGCGAGCGTGCAGTTTGCGCTCCCGACCAGCACATGATCTGTTTCGCCGGTCGTCGCAAGAATTAGCTTCGCGTGGACGAACCGGGAGTTGCGTTTCGGGAAACGTCGCTCATCAAAGTGCGCGAGCTCACCCAGCCGAACTGCGCGCCCGTTCCGCAGCGCAGCTGTTGGGAAGAGACCCAGGGCGGTGTCGATCAGCGCTGCCGTTTCTGTCGCATCGAGGCGATTTTGCAGCTGCCTGAGCGCCACAAGCCCCTCATCCCAAAAAGGCGACATAACGATCAATCGGTCTGCCGACCTATCGCCTACCATCGTAAGGAAACGTTCACCGATACCCTCTGCCGTCCCGGAAGCGATGAACGCAGCCTGTGTGCCGTCCGCGAGCGTCACGAGCCCTTCTGCAGGACGAGCTCGCAGAAGCCAGGGTGTCCGGGCCCGAGCCCATTCCAACTTGTCTGTCACGGCCTGCTGCCGCTCGTCGAGGAAGCGGCTCAGAAACGCCCAACCGGACGCAACGAGGCGTTGCTCTCCGGTATCCTCCATTCCACACTCGACAAGGCTTGCGAGCTCCAAGTTGCCGGCGAGGCCTGCCGCCGTCGCGTTCGCCGATGCAACGATCATCCGACCACCCTTCCGGCCAAGTTGAAGGAAGATCTTGGGGTGGAAAACTCCGCGGTTCGCCGATGCCTTCACGACCAAGTAGTGCGTACCGGCTAAACGGGGTGTAGGCCCACCACCGTCGAGCGCCAGCCCGACCATTGCCGTATCGGCGATCAGCACGACATTGCGGCAGCCGGCGCCGCGGAGCCGGCTCAGCGCGATTGCCTCGAATGCCTGAAAGTCAACACCGAAGCTGCTGATGATCGTCGTGTGGTATCCTGCTTCGCCAAGGCGTTCGTACAGTCTCATGTCATTTCGGCGACCTCGCGCCCGAGTTCGCTCAGCCCGGAGGGACCGATGAGGTGGATGTCTCGAAGGAACGTCAGCGCGTTGTCGAGCCTGGGATTCGTCAGCACCGGCCCGTCCTTCGCTCGCACGCGGATCTTCCCGTCGTCGGCCTCGACCAGAAAGGTATAGTCGCCTTGATACCGCAATTTCTGCATAGCCACCCAAAGGTGCCGATCGAGGATCCGGTCACGAAATAGCCGGATCAGTGTCTGACCAAGAGGCTCATCCTGGTGCTCATCCAGGAACGCGAGCTCCGATGCGAGAGACCGAAAGGCTGAGGAATTGATCCCCTCACCGCCAAGCTCCGATGCCAGGAGAGCGCGGCTCGGTGCGCAGCGCTGGTGCAGCACAGCCAACAACTCAATCGCGGCCCGACCACTGGCGAGCTCCGCTCGTTCCTCGCCCCTCCCCGCATCCAAGACGACCTCAGCAAGGGCGCGCTCCGAGGTCCGTGTTCGCTGCGACAATGGGTTGGCGGCCATCGGCAGCGCCGCGACCAGCTGTCGCCAGGTGCCTGGCCATCCCGCCCCAACCGCGTCGAGCGCATCGACGGCCTCAGTGATCGCACGAGAAGGCTGGACTCCCGTCGTATGCGTCTCGATCGTATCTAGGAGCCACTTGAGCAGAGCCTCGCAGGCGATGCGGCCGAGGTCGCCAGCCTGGTAGGCCCACCAGCGCTGCCGATGCGTCTCCAGCTCGTCACCAAGATGAAAGGGCTGTCCATCCGGCGCAGCCCCGGCGAAACACGCCCAGCGCAGAACATCCGCGCTAGCTTGTCCGCCGATCACCCCAGTGAGGTGGAGGGCAAGCTGTAGGGATCGCCTGCGCGCGATGTCATTCGTCGTCGGATAATCGAACGCAGCAAAAAGAAGCCGCTCGTATGCGTCCCTTTCCGCGCTGTTATGCCCAATGGCCGAAGGGAGAACCGACGTCAGCGATGTGAGATCCGAAGTGGCGACACGCCCCTCCTGGGCGAGCGCAAAAAAGACGCTGGCCGAGGGACCAATCGCCTCGGCGAAGCCGTCCGCCAGAGCATCGCCTAGGCCCGACGTTGGTACTGGAATTTGGTGTTGATCCGCCTTTCCAAAGACGCCTGCCTCGTAGAGCTGACTCGCATAGGCTGCGCCATAGGCGCCCCACGCCTGTTTAAGATAGGGCGTTCCATCACCCCCTGGATCAGTGTCTGGCCTGAGGTCGATAAGGCCTGCACCATGTCCGCTAAGGCGGCGACCGGCCCAAAGCACGCCAGCCACACCACCGCTGCCCTCTCCGTCAGAAGCATTCGCCGCGACAAGCGCTAGCAACGCCTCCGCCCGCCGAACCATTCGTTTCCAGCTTTCTGGGCTCGTGTCGCCGATTCGCTCAGCATAAGTTCGGCTGAGCCAAGCATAGAGCCCGTAATACCTGATCCGCAGAGTAACGTTACTGATGCCGGGGACCAGCCGCTGATAGAGATCGACGGATGCAGCCTGCATGCCAAGCGGGTCGAGTCCGCTCTTTTGCCGCAGCTCTGTCCACTCGGGAAAGGCAACAAACTGGGTCGGTGTCGCTGACATCGTCACCTCGCGTCCATCGACGCCAAAAGTGGGTCGCCAAACAAGACCCTCACACCGTCCTCGCGAACCCGCCGCTCATCGCCTGTTGCCAGACATGGGCGTAGACGTTGCTGGCGACCAGTTTTTTCTCCTCAGCCGTGAAGGGTGGTGAGGGTAGCGTCACGAAAATTTCGTCGAGGATGAAAGCCTCTATCTCGCCCTTTGTTTGTTCCTTCTCCCAAAAACGATCAAGCTCCGCCAAGCGTTTCTTGATGGCTTTCAGCATGTCTCGGCTGGCCTGCTTCACACGCTCTCGATCGGACTTGTTCAAATCGTCACGCTTGAGCTTGTCGAAGAGGGCCAGTTCTTCCTCGGACAGGTTTTCGCGCGCTGCCCGGGCTTGCTCTTCGTCCAGACTTTGCACCAATTCAACCAAGCGTCGAAAGGTATCTTCAATCGTGGTGCGATCCTTCTCGCGGTTGTAATCGTCGATGATGTTCTCGTATTTTATCTGATAATCCAATCGCATCGGGTTGCGGGCCAGCATCTCTGCCAGCTTTTGCTCCACGATGGTGCGGATATCCTGCAGGGTGCTCGCCTTACGCTGTACCTTCTTGGCGAATTCTTCACGCAGCTTATCAAGATCAATCTTGCTCAGATCAAATACAAGTCCCTCAGCCTGATCTCCGCCCGGCTCCTGGGTTAGGATGGCTTCGTTGACAATACGATGAAGCTCCTTGAGCAGGGCTGTCACATCTGCCGTATCGCGCCGTTCCGTCAGTTTTTTATAGATGCCTTCGATATTGTCGTGACGCTCCGCAAATGCCCAGGCGCTTGGTTCAACCACAAGCGCCTTGAAGCGGCTGAATACCTCACGCGCCATAATTTCGAAGCGGCGCTTGGTTTCGTCATTTGTATAGACCGCCTCCACCGCATCCGCGAGGCCCCTGATACGCGCGAAGCCCTTTGCCCCGACCAGGGTTGCTGGATCAAAGCGAAGGTTGCGCAAATGTGCCTCGGTCGCTTCGATTGCCTCGATAAGTGCCTGCACCCGTTCTTCAATCGGCGCGATGATATCTTCGCCTCCATCGCTGTCATCGCCAAGGGCATATTGCGCGAGGGCGGCACGCAAGCTGGCCAGCATGCCGTTATAGTCAACAATCAGCCCATGATCCTTGTCGGGATAGACCCGGTTCGCCCGCGCAATCGCCTGCATCAGCGTATGTGCCTTCATGGGCTTATCAATATAGAGTGTCGACAGGCATTCCACGTCAAAGCCGGTCAGCCACATGGCGCAGACAATCGCCACTCGGAAAGGGTGCTTCGGGTTCTTGAAGGCGGTTTCGACATCAACCCGCTCACCGCCGGTGACCTCAAAGCCTTTCTTCATCCGTTCCCGGTGCGGGATGATGTCGAAATGCCATTTCTTGAAATCAGCGACCTCATTCTGAGCTTCGCTGATGATGATTTCCACAATGGTTTCTTCCAACCATTGCGCCTGTTTTTCCAGCTTGGCTGCCTGATCCTGTAGCTTTGATCGGGTGGCTTCATCTGTAGCTCCCGCTGCTTCTGCCTTCTTGGCGTCATACGCAGAGCGGACTTCGGCCGCCTTAGCCTGCCAATGCGGCATGATGCGCTGGTACATCCGGGCGCAGGTGATCTTGTCTATGCAGACAAAAAGGGATTTCCCAGATTCCCAGCGTTTCGCGCAATGTTCGACAAAATCCGCCGCGATTTTTTCAAGGCGTTCATCTGCGGTGACGACCTCATAATCCTTGCCAAGCAGCTTATCGAGCAGCGCCATTTGGTCGGCGTCGAGCTCCGCCTGATCAATCTTTTCGGCCATGCGTTCATTCAAATCGGCATGGGCAAGGCCAAGCTTCTCCCCACGGTTTTCATAGACCAGCTTGACTGTTGCGCCATCTTCTTCAGAGCGCTTGAAATCATAGCGGGAGACATAATCGCCAAAGATGCGCTTGGTGATTTCATCCTGCTTGAAAAGCGGCGTTCCGGTAAAGCCGATGAAGGCGGCGTTGGGTAGTGCCACCCGCATATTGCGTGCGAATTTGCCCGATTGGGTGCGATGCGCCTCATCGGAAATGACGATGATGTCGTCCCGTTCGCTGTAGGGTTTTTTCGGGTCCACATCCTGGTTGAACTTGTGGATCAGGGTAAAGATGTAGCGATGATTTTCCTTGAGCAGCCTTTCAAGATCAACGCCCGATGCCGCGCGGGGCGTTTGATCATCCGCCACACCTGTACCGACAAAGGTCCCGTAGATTTGGCTGTCCAGATCATCCCGATCCGTCATCAGCAGAAAGGTGAAATTGCCTTCTACCTTGCGGCGGACCTTTTCAGTAAAGAAAGCCATGGAATAGCTTTTTCCGCTGCCTTGCGTATGCCAGAACACTCCAAGCCGCCCAAGGTCAGGGTGGGCGCGTTCAATGATATTCACCGGGCCTTCGGGAATGAAGGAAGGCAGCGCGGGCAGACCCGCTTCGGTTGCCTCAAGCAGCCGCTGCTGGTCGGCAATGGCGCGGCGTTCCAGGGGCAATTCGATCACCCGATGCTGAAGCCGCTTTTCGGGCGGGAAGGCGCGCTTCAATTCCTCCTGATTTGCAACAGACGCGACGGCACGGTTGACCCCAAGCACCTGATGGTTGCGCGCTACCACCTTGCGCGTCCTGCCGGGCTTGCTTTCATCGAACAGGGTGAAGTTTTCAACAATATCCAGAAGCCGGTCATGCGCCAGCATGCCATTCAGCAGTGTTTCAGCATCCACCTGGCCTTTTTCTGCTTCTTCCAGGCGCTTCCATTCATAGAAATGTTCCCATTCACTGGTGATGGAACCGTATCTGGCCCGATGACCATTTGAGACGATCAGGAACGCATTGTGATGGAAGGCATGGCCGATGACATTTTCGTTCATATAGTCGCGCAGATTGCCATCAAAGCCCGCGCGGATATTTTTATGGACTGCCTTCAGTTCAATGAAAACCAGTGGCAAGCCATTGACGAAGCAAACAAGATCAGCGCGGCGATTATAATGCGGTGTCCGCAACCCTTGGAGCTTGAGTTCGCGCACGGCAAGGAAGCGGTTTGCGCCCGGCCCATTCTGAAAATCAATCACCCGGGCGCGGCTATCACGGCGCTGGCCTTGGGCATCACGCCAGGAAACATGCACGCCATTGCGGATAAGGCGCGCGAAATCCCGATTATGCTGGATCAGGGACCGGCTGAAATCATGCAGGGTGAGTGCGCGCACCGCTTCATCAATGGCGGCGAGCGGTAATTCGGGGTTGAGCCGTTGCAGGGCAGCGCGCAGATCGCGGGTGAGGACGGCTTCCGCCGTATCTTTGCGCCCTAGAGTGCCGTCTGGCCCGAAGGTTTCTTCATTCCAGGCATAGACAGCATCCCAGCCGAGCACATCCTTGAGATGCGCAGCAAAGGTTGCTTGCACCAGCCGGTCTTCGCTGTTGATGCCTGTTGCGGCCATATCAAGCATCTTCTTCTTGTGAGGTCATACAGCGATTTCCCCATTCATAAGGCGCGGCAGAAGTAAGTCTCGGGCATGGGCTAGTTTCTGGTTCTGTTGATCCAGCTTTTTAATCAGCCTAAAATTCGGCGCGGTTCTTTCATGAAAATAATTCAGAAGTATTTTTGGCGGCAACAAAATCTCTGCTCGCTCAAAATCCTCCGGACGCACCGCAGGGTAACCAGCACCGGTCGCATGGTTAACAAGATATCCAATAAAGCTATCGGTAGTGGTGAACATATAAAGCCAAGAGAATGGAACTGAAGAAGCCGTTAGCACAGTGAATCCTGTTGAAACCACATCAATCTCCTCTGGCTCCAGGATAAGCGCATAGGCGCGAAGGTTCGGCCTTACATTTGACCAAATGATATCACCATCCTGAATTTTTCGACGTGCTCGACCTGGCGCCTCAGTCGCAGGAAGTGAAGTTTTTGAGATAATGCGCCTCTCTGTCACCGATGAAATATCAATATAGTTTATCGCTAACGGAAGGTTTTTTGCTTGATAGCTTTCGCGGTTTGTAACCGCTATGTCGCCTAGCCTACGTTGCTCCCACCCCTCCGGCTGGCCATCTATGATCTTGACGTGTTCGTGGCCGGGGAAACGGAAATGGATAAACCACTCGCGGTAGAGCAGCCGCGCTGCCTCCTCCAACAGCACAATCCGCCGCCGGTTATTCTCGATCAGGTCGTCGTGTATGGAGAGGATGTTGCCAATCTTCTTTTGAACCGGTTCGGGCGGAATTGGAATCATAACTGAAGCTATTTGCGGGCCACTCATATTGGGCTGTGCGGCCCCACCACCTAAACCGAAAAATCTTTCTCGATATTGATTTGAAGAAACAACGTGCCAAAAATAGTTCGGATCAATGCGTTCTGGAATGAGCCGCGCTACGCGCTGGTTCAAAAGAAAGGTAGACCCATTCGCGCTACGAATCCTACCAGCTTTACCAGCGGTTGCGCCTGTCATAGCCAGCAGGATATCACCCTCGTGCAAACGAAATTTTTCATACTTCGGCTCAAAATAATTGTCAGGAAGCCTTTGGGCATCGTGGAGTTCAACACCTCCACTGTCTTCAATGTTACCAATCTTGAGAACCGGTATTCCGACCTCTCCTAAGTGCTCACTCTTAAAAGCAAACCCCGGCAGGACTTTCGCCACACTTTCTATCGAACCGTTGGCATAAATCATATACCCAACTCCTCGAAATTCTTGACAATGCGTGCGGCCAGTTCCGCCGCTTCCTCGTTCAGGCCTTTCAGGTCGATATGGATGGCGCGCAGCGCCTCCTCGAAATCGAAATCCTCGTCTGTCTCTTCAGGTGCCACACCGACATAGCGGCCAGGCGTCAGGCTCCAATCATTGGCCGCCATAGTGGCGCGGTCCACCAGTTTCACCAGCCCCTCAACATCCCGCAATTCGGCATTTGGGAAGCGTTCCTGTAACCAATCCGCCTGCCGCACAATATAGCGTGGCTGCCGCAAGGCCTCCACCGCGGCAGCCCGCGCATCTTCAAGGGCTTTTCTCGCCTTATTCACTTCAGTATTGGGCCAAGCCTCAGCATCGCGCGCGGCAAGTTCCTTTACCGCAATGTCATGCACGCGCCCGGCGAGTTTCGTCGCCAAATCAATCTGCTTAGTCAGGTCCCGGCAGCGTTCCGCCAGCGGGTGCAAAGCCAGTCGCGCGGTGTTCAGCCCAGCATTGTCCCGTGCCGTCCCGGCCCAGGCCTTTTCCTGCGCTGCAGCTTCCTGGATGAAGGCCGTGATATCCAAGCCCACCGTGCCCTGGGCGCCGGCAAGTTCACGCCAAGGTTCAGCCAAAGGATCATCCTTGCGCTTTTGCGTGGCAAAGGGCGCCACCAGGCCTACCAAATGTTCAAGGGCGCTTGCGTAGCCTTCCAAGGGTTCCTTGGCGTTTCCGCCGAGCGTGACGGCTTCTTGCAGATAGGCTTCCACAAGCTTCAGAAAGCGCCCCTGCTGGCCACGGTAAAGCCAAATGATGGCGGCGATGTTCTTCTGCTGCTCGGACGAGAAATCATAGACCGAACGCGAAACTTTGCGGTAAATCTGCCGCGCATCAAGCATCAGCACATGGTCGCGGCGCTGTGCATCCCTTTCCTTGGCGCGATCCAGGAACCAAAGCTGGCAGGGCACCGTGCGCGTGTAGAAGAAGTTGCCGCGGATATCCATCATGACATCAACGGCGCCGCTTTCGATCAGCTTCTGGCGTACCACTGCCTCATCACGGCCGGCGCTGGATGCTTGGGAAGACATGACAATGCCGGCGCGGCCGTTTTCATTCAGATAGCTGTAGAAATAGGACATCCAAAGGTAATTGGCGTTTGAAACCTTCTTGGCCTTGTTCACCCCTGGCAGGCCGAAAGGCAGGCGCTTGTCACCTTTGATCTTTTCGGCGTCCACCTCATCCACATTGAAGGGGGGGTTTGCCATGACGAAATCGCATTCGCCTGCCAGTTCGTGCGGGTCCTTGTAATAGGTGATGGCTTCGTTCCCGGCGCGGATCTTGCCTTCCAAGCCGTGTACGGCGAGGTTTATTTGCGCCAGCCTTGCGGTTGTTTCGTTCTTTTCGTGGCCATAGAAAGTGACACGCTTCATCGTGTCCTGCCCGGCATCTTCAATGAAATGGCTGGATTGTACGAACATGCCGCCCGAACCGCAGGCGGGGTCCAGGATGGTGCCGTGATCGGGTTCGATCACGTTCACAATGGTCTGCACGATTGATGGTGGCGTGAAGAATTCCCCATCATCATGGGCTTTCTGCTTGGAAAACTCCGCCAGGAAGTATTCATAAACGCGGCCAAACACGTCGCCCGAAGCGCTGCGCAGCCCTTCATCATCAAAGACGCGCATCATTTCTTCCAGCACGCTACCTTCAAAGCGCCCGTATTCCTTGGGCAATTGGCCAGCGAGTGGTGGGAAGGTGGCTTCAATTGCTTCCATTGCCGCTATCAGCGCCGCGCCCAGGTTCCCGTCCTTCGGCGTCTTCAGGATGACATCGAAGCGGGCGTTTTCCGGCAGGTTCAATGCGCGGCGACGGGCGAAATCGGCGTCCACCAGGGGGCGGTCAGGCATCTTGCCCGCCTTCTTGTCCGCTTCGATCGCGGCCTGGGCCAGATAGAAGCGGTTGGTCGCCTGGCGCAGGAAGATCAGGCCCATGACGGGGAGGAAGTACTCGTTGGAGGCCAGGTTGGAATTGGCCCGCAGATTATCGGCGAGCTTCCAGAGCTTTGCTTCGAATTTTTCCAGGCCTTGCAGGTGGTCGGCGATCATTTGGTATTATCTCTCGTGGCCGTTCCGGCGTTCGGCAAATGGGGAGTTGGGTGCGGCAGGTTAAGGGTGCGTAGGCGTGGGGAGTGTTGGGGGATGGGATTCTTGGGACCCGGTGATTCCATGGTGGTAAAATCCGACATTGTTGGCTTTTTTTCAATAATTTATACCGCTGCGCGTGACTTTGGGATGTTGGGGGCGGTTGGCGGGTAGGTGCCAGGCTATCAGGGCTGGTGCCGCGACGGACCAGAAGCCGGGCGGAGAAGGCCGATTTGGGGCGCTATTCCCCCTGATCGGGGCCGGGTGATAGGCTTTCAGAATGAAACCCCGCTCAATCAATATCTTCCTGCTGGATGGTGACCCAGACGGCGTGAAGGTTGCCCAGATAGCCATGTCCACCATTCAGGCCATCGCCTTCCGCCGCAATCAGCTGCGGCGCGTGAGGGGTAGCCGGACCGATACGGTCACCCCGCGTCAATTTTCCTCGCCAGTGAGAGCTTTCCATCAGCCGAGGTCGGTATCCACATAGCCGGCAGGGTAGTCGCGCCCCATTCCCTTGAAAGCAGGGTCGCCTTCGGTATGCACTGTGAGGACGACTTGAGGCGGAAGCGGCCGAACTGCGCACAGATCTATTGGATTTTTGTTCGTAACGCAGCCCAGGTGAAGAGCGAAGGCTCGCAGGGCGCTGGTCGCGGCGTTGTGCGCGTCATGGTCAGGGGTGGCAGCCATTGGTAAAGCGATCTCGATAATGCGTGGCCTACCCATCACCTGTAACTTTGCAATCAGCGAAGATTCATCAAGCCACATGTACGCCAACTCGCCGCCCCAGTGGCCCAGTAATTCAGATACCAGCGTATCGTCGGGCGGAATTGGGTGTGAGGTCATCCAAAATCTGCCTGCACGCAACTCGCGCTGGTTATGAATGGGACTCGCAGCGTGAATAGTCTCTACTTCGGCAGACGTTAGTAGTCCCTCTGCAGCGCGGGCAGCCAAACGCGCATAGAAGGTTTCTTCGGTCGATAGATGGATGCCGTCGCGACGGAGCGTTCCGACCTCACCGCAGATAAGCCGTGAGTAGTGGAAGGCGCGGATCGAGCGGTCGCGGAGACATTCGGCGATGTCTTTCTCAAGCACGCAATAGTTTTCGGCATGCCGATTCATGGGGCGCGGCTCAAGCCGCCCACGTTTCGAACCATAATCGTAATCAAGAAATAGGCGATTCTCAGTCGCGTGATAGGCCTGGATAAGTTCAGCGTGCTCGCGCAGGATGCTTGTAAGAGTTTCATCATAGGTCGAGACGTCCCAGAGGCTGATGGGCTTAACGTCCACTTCGTCGCTCCTTTCGCGGAAACCACCACATCGCAGCCGAGACGATGCTTGGGCGTGAGACACCGGTTAACCCGCTCAACGGGGGCAGCCAACCTCTGCTGAGCCAGAAGTTGTGGTCGACGAAGCATCGCCGGGAAAATCGGCTAGGATAACAGGCCAGTCCCCCTCCTAAAGCCTTTGAAGCGGTCGGGCCAATCGCTATTGCTGCGCTACCTCTGGGTTCCAGGACCTTGGGTCATCAAGCGTGTCGCTCTGCTCCCACCACCCCACCGGCACCCCCTCTAGCAGCCTTGGCAGCGTCACCCCCTCCGGCTGCCGCCCGTTCAGAATCGCCTCGACCATCTCCGGCGCCAGCAGCGTCAGCCGCAGCAGGGTGCCGAGGTATCCCCGCTCGATCCTCTCCTCCGCGGCCATTTCGCTGATGCTGGCATAGCGGCCTTCATCCAGCAGCTTCTGATAGCGGAACGCGCGCGCCAGCGCCTTCACCAGCGCTGGGTCGGCCTTGGTCGCAATGCGTCCGCCGTCGGCACCAAACCCCAAGGATACCATGGTCGTCCGCCCAGGGCGTCGGCGGATGGTCAGCGGCACACGGACGGTGACGTGAGACACCGGCATGGTCATGCTGCCTGCCCTCCCCGCCCCAGGTCGCGCGCCAGGCTGCCCAGCCCCTCCACCCGCAGCCTGATGTCCGCCCCGGTCGGCCCAACCACCACGCGATCCACCAGGGCGTGGATGATGCGCTGCTGCTCGGCTGGGAAAAGCTCCTCCCAAAGTGGGTCAAGCCGTGCCAGGGCTTCACGCGCATCTTCTTCTGAAAGGTCCGGCGCTTCCTGCCGCGCTGCCAGCCAGCCGCCCGCCACGATTTCCGGCTGGCGCAATAGGGCGCGCACCTGGCCAATCACGGCACCTTCGATTTGCGCGGCAGAAATGCGGCGCAGAATGTCATCGCCGCCGGTGGGCTCCTCCTTCAAAACGCGCTGCGCGACGTAGTAGCGATACATCCGCCCCTTCTTGCGGGAATGCGTCGGCGATAGCGCCCTGCCATCCAGGCCGAATATCAGCCCCTTCAGGAGCGCTGGCTGGTGGCGGCCATTCTGCGCTGCGCGCGCCCGCGGGCTGGTTTGCAGCAGCGCATGCACCTTGTTCCACAGCACACGCGGCACGATCGCCTGATGCTCACCGGGATAGATGCGCCCCTTGTGTTCGACCTCGCCGACATAGGTACGCAGGTTCAGGATCTTGTAGACATCGCCCTTGTTCAGCAGCCGCCCTGATTTGCTGGTGACGCGCTGCGCTTGCAGGCGTTGCACGGTCTCGGTGCCGGAGGCTGTCTCGGCAAAGAATTCAAACACCTGCCGCACGCTTTTCGCCTCAGCTTCATTCACCACCAGCTTGCGATTGGCCACGTCATAGCCGAGCGGCACCTTGCCCCCCATCCACATGCCGCGCGCCTTGGAGGCCGCCACCTTGTCTCGAATACGCTCGCCAATCACCTCGCGTTCGAATTGCGCGAAGCTGAGCAGGATGTTCAGCGTCAGCCGGCCCATGGATGTGGTGGTATTGAAGGACTGAGTGACGGAAACGAAGGTCACGCCATGCGCGTCCATCACCTCGACCAACTTGGCAAAATCCATCAGCGAACGTGACAGCCGGTCGATCTTGTAGACGACGATGACATCAACCTGATCGGATTCAATATCACGCAGCAGGCGTTGCAGCGCGGGGCGTTCCAACGAGCCCCCGGAAAAGCCACCATCATCATAGCGGTGCGGCACCAGCACCCAGCCCTCGGCACGCTGGCTCGCGATATAGGCCTCGCAAGATTCGCGCTGGGCGTCGAGGGTGTTGAATTCCTTCTCCAGGCCCTCGTCCGTGGATTTGCGCGTATAAACCGCGCAGCGGCGTTTTTGCACCGAGGCAGGCATGGCAACTTCAGCGCTTGTCTTGCTGCGGGTCATGCGTGCGCCCCCGATTTCAGGCCAAAGAACACCCAGCCATTCCAGCGCGTGCCGGTGATGTGCCGCGCGATAGCGGAGAGCGATTGATAGGGCCGCCCCTCAAATTCAAAATCATCGGCGCGCACGGTCACCACATGCTGCACGCCCCCATATTCGCGAATGATCTGCGTGCCCGGCAAAGGGCGATTATCGGCGCGGATGCGCCGCAGCACGGTATTGCCGCCATCCAGCCTTTCGCCGAGGGCTTCGAGGCGCTTGCGTATTTCCGGCCGCAGCCCGCCATAGGCGAGCTCCTGAATGCGATAGGCAAGCCTGCTTTCGATGTAGCTTCTGCTGAAGGCCGGTGGCTCCTTGCCATAGAGCGTGCGCCATTGCTGCTTCAGCTCGGCGATCGGCGCGGTGCGCAGTACCGCCAATCGCGGCAGCACTTGGGCTGGCGAGATTGTCAGTGCGGCCGGGTCGGCTGGCACTTGCTTGGTGATTGGTCGTTGTTTCATGCGGTTCCCTTTCTCTTGGGGGTCACATGACGGCGCTGCTTGGCAGTGAAGTGTAGCGGAATGTCTCTGCGGTCGGCGGTTTCGGAGTGTTCCGCCGGCATACCGCGGCTGCGCAGCCGCAGCAGGCCGCGGGCGAGGATGTCGCAGACCTCGCGAAGGTGGGGTGGGAGGTGGGGGTTGGGCGGCGGGCCGGCAGGCAGGGATTCGACTGGCATGCCCCCAATCCAGCCTAGGCGAGCCCCCGCTCTCTACCTTCGAAGCGGTCCAGACACGCACAGGCCCAAGGGCTGAACCCTTCACCCCTCTCGTTGTTCCTTATATGTTCTTTTCTTCGTACACGCAAAAGAGGCCGGAATGTTGATCGAAACACTGGACAGAACCCAATGGCAGCTCCCTCAAGCCATTGATCATATTATGAATCAGCTTCAGCACCGGGCCGCCAAGGAGGCATCAGGCGTCAAGCCGATGGCAGGGGTCCCAGTCTGGCAGCAGCCCCAGAACCCCCGAGAGGCGGCCATTAGCCAAGCAGGCAAGGAGATCCAAATCGCCCTACGCGACGGCGATCTCCTAGCCAGGGGGCGCCTTTCCACAACCCAGGCTCTCCCCTGGAGCCATGAGTTGGGCGGATGGGACCTGCATTCAGGGCACCACAGCACCATCTCGCCGGAGCAATGGCTTTCTGGCCGCGCAAATATGATGCGGGGCAACCTGACCATGGTGGATGGCCAGTTTATCGACATCCGCGTGCCGCGCTTCATGATTTTGGCAATATGGCCGGTGATCGAGCCGCCAGAGCTCCCCGCGCCCACCGATCCCGCAACCGGCAAGCCGTACAAGACCCCGTATATGGACTTGTTGGATCGCGCGATCCGGGAACTCAAGATCACCCAGCGCGATCAGTGCAAAAAAGAATTGATCGCTGATTGGTTTCGTCAGCAATCAATAGAAGGAGAGCAACTATCACAAAACCTTGCAGATGCCATGGCAACACTCATCCGGCTGCCATCCTCGCAGCGTGGTGGTGCCAAGCGCGGGTTTTAGTCGTGTCGCATATCATGGGTTGAAGGGTTGAACCGTTTGTCTGCGCAAAGGCCTCACCGGCTCCGACGCTGAATTCCGCAATCCCATGTGCCTAATTGCGGGCCTCACTTTCCCGCGGAGGCCCGATGACTGTTCCGATTCGCCACATCCATTCGGTTTCTACCGGGGATGCCACATGAAGAACGCTACTGCTCAGGATGTGGCAGCAGCCCTGAATGCTCGCATCGCCGATCTGGCACGTGACCTTTGCGGAGATCCGAACCGAGACCTTTCCGGCCCACAGCAATTGCGTTTCGGCACTCATGGCAGCGTCGCGGTCGAAATCGCCGGCGACAATTCCGGTCGCTGGTTTGATCACGCGCAGCGCCTTGGCGGTGATGGCCTGGAATTAGTCAAACACCGCCAGGGCCTCGCCAATGGTGCGGCGCTTGGATGGGCACGGCAGTGGCTCGGCTGGCCACCCGTGGAAAGTCGATGCAAACCAAATGCAACCGCCAAGCCCAAAGAACCGTCCGACGCTCCTGATGATTTGGAGGGGGCGCCGACTAAAGTTGAAACGGCGCAAGACACGGATCATCAGGAACAATCTTCGAGTACCATGCCGCAAACTGCCTTACCAAAGATAGGCGTATCATCTTTTGCAGATACTGCGCCAGGCGATGAAAGCAGCGTACACGCGGCATCTTCCGCCGAAGCGAAGCACGCAAAAAAGACTGCCGAGGATGCCAAACGCGCCGCCAAGGTGGCCGAGATTATTGCAAGTTGCGAGGATCCACACGGCACATGTGTCGAAACTTACCTTCGCCAGCGTGGCATCAGCATCCCCACGCTGCCTCCGTCAATCCGCCATCTGACAAATGCCTATAACCAATACGGGGCGCTTATAGCACTGGCGACTGACACCGAAGGAAAGGTGCACGGACTACAGCAAATCTATCTGACCGCCGATGGGCGCAAGGCGCCGCTGAAGGTCCAAAAGCGTACCAACAAGGCCCATGATGGCTGGTCGGATATCTCTGCGGTGCGGATGCCCGGGCTTGCCCCTATCATCCTATGCGAAGGCGTGGAGACAGCGCTTTCAGTTTGGCTGGCGACGGGTCAGGAAACTTGGGCATGCCTGGGCATCAGCAATATCGCCCGAGCCCCTCTGTCGGATGGTGCCGCGGTCATCATCGCCCGCGACGGGGATGAACCAAACAGTAAGGCCGACCAGCAATTACGCGAGGCGGTCACCGTACTACGCGCCCGTGGGCACGAAGTAAGCGTTGCTGAGCCACCCCCAGGATTAGACTTCAATGATGTTCTTCAATCGGATGGGGCAGACATGGTGCGATCGCTGCTTGCAGCTACGCGACCGGCCGCCGCCTTTTCCAATGCATGGCGAAAGGAACTGCTGCTTAATGAGGATGGCGAGCCACGCCCTGTGCTTGCTAATGCCATCACCGCATTGCGCGGCGCCCCTGATTGGCAAGGGGTACTGTGGCACGATGCTTTCTCAACCACTACCGTCGCGCGCAAGCCGCCCCCGTGGTTAAGCCGCACCGACGCATGGACGGAGACACCCTGGGCGGATCGCGATGACGCTCTGGTGGCGGATTGGCTGCAGCACCAGGATATCATGGTACCAATGTCGATCGCTGGCCAGGCAGTAGAAGTGGTCGCGCGCGATCACATGTTCCACCCAGTTCGGGAATATCTGGATGGCCTGATCTGGGATGGGACACCACGCCTTGATGAATGGCTCATTCGCTATCTTGGTGCGGAGGATACGCCCTATCACCGCGCCATTGGGCCCAGATGGATGATCTCAGCAGTCGCGCGGATTTACGTTCCCGGCTGCAAGGCCGATTGCGCGCTGATCCTTGAAGGGCCGCAGGGTATCCGCAAATCCTCCGCCTTGATGATGATCGCCAAGCCCTGGTTCGCGGATCGCCTTTCCGATCTCAGTAGCAAAGACGCGGCCATGGAAACACGTGGCGTTTGGATTATTGAAATCGCTGAACTGGATACAATGAGTCGTGCCGAGGTGAGCACCATTAAGGCATTCATGTCGCGCACGCAGGATCGTTTTCGCCCACCATATGGAAAGCGATTGGTGGATCTGCCGCGGCAATGTGTCTTTGCGGGTAGCGTCAATCCTGAGGGTGGATACCTAAAAGACCCAACTGGCGGGCGGCGCTTCTGGCCTGTCGTATGCAGCACGATTGACCTTACGACACTGCAGCGTGACCGCGAACAGCTTTGGGCAGAGGCGCGGGATCGCTTCCGCGATGGGGAGCCCTGGTGGCTAGAAACCCGGGAACTTGATGCGCTTGCCGCGGAAGAACAGGCGGAACGTTATCAGGGCGATGCCTGGGATGAATTGATTGAGGTTTTCCTTGAGAATGACATCGAGTGGTTGGAGAATGGCTTTGGCGAGCGCAAGCCATTTCGTCGTCCGCGATCCA
>JBIKXA010000039.1:0-22576 GCA_044356015.1 Roseomonas sp. | reverse complement strand
GGGCGCGCCGTTTGAATTGCTGCTTGCGGCTGATGAGGTCAGCATCTTCAACCTGGCGAAATTCGGCCATTTGCTGGATGAAGGCCATGTTTATGCGCTGGGCCGCTTGGCGCTTTTCGCCCCGCATGGCGCACCCTTTGATCCCGACGCGGGGCTTGAAGCACTGCGCCCCTTGTTGGCTTCGGGGCGCCTGACGCGCTTTGCCATCGCCAATCCGGAAACTGCGCCTTATGGCCGCGCTGCCGAGGAAGCCTTGCGCCGCATCGGCCTATGGGATGCCATCCGCCCGCGCCTGGTATTCGGTGAAAATATCGCCCAGGCCGCGCAATTTGCCATGACGGAAGGTGCCGCCGGCGGGCTGGTTGCGCTTTCCTTGGCGGAGTCTCCGCCACTCCGCGCGCGCGGGCGCTTTGCCCTGGTGCCGGAAGCCTTGCATGAACCGCTGCGTCATCGGCTCGCTGTCACCAAGCGCGGTGGCGAAGCGGCGCTGCGGTTGCAGGCATGGTTCCTCTCGCCCAGCGCCGCGCCGGTTTTTGCGCGCCATGGGCTTCAGGCGCCCTGAAGCATGGATTGGCCCGCCTTTCGCCTTTCGCTCTGGCTTGGTTTTGGCACGGTGGTGATTCTGCTTCCCTTCGCACTTTGGCTCGGGCGTTTTCTGGCGCTGCGGCGGTTTCGCGGACGTGGCGTGGTGGAAGCGGCGGTGGCGCTGCCTTTGGTGCTGCCGCCCACCGTGCTTGGCTTTTATCTGCTGACGGCCTTTGGCGCCGGCACCTGGCTGGGCGGCGCCTTCCAGGCGGTATTCGGCAAAAGCCTCGCCTTTTCCTTTGAAGGGCTGCTGCTGGCGAGTGCGATTGCCAATATCCCCTTTGCCGTGCAGCCGATCCAGAATGCCTTTGGCGCCATCCCGCCCAATTTGCGCGAAGCGGGCGCAACATCGGGCATGGCGCCATGGGCGGTGTTCTGGCGAATTGAAATGCCGCTGGCCTGGCCCGGCATTGCCACCGCCATTGTGCTCACCTTCGCCCATACTTTGGGGGAATTTGGCGTCGTGCTGATGGTGGGTGGCGCGATTCCTGGTGAAACGCGCACCGCCGCCATTGCCATTTATGATCGCGTACAGGCTTTTGATGATGTCGCCGCCGCCAGCATGTCTGCCATGCTGCTGGCGATTTGCCTTGTGGCGCTTTTGCTGGTGCAGCGGCTCACGCGCGATGTCGGCAGGCGGCGGCGCCATGGTTGAACCTGGCCTTGCCTTGCGGCTGAAAGCCACGACGCCCATTCCGCTTGATCTTTCCCTGGAAGCAGCACCGGGCGAATTGCTTGCCATTGTCGGGCCTTCAGGTGCCGGCAAATCCACGACGCTGCGCGCCATTGCCGGGCTGCATCACGCTTTTGAAGGCCGCATCGCCTGTGGCGGAGAGGTGTGGCGCGATAGCGCTTCGGCTCGCGACCTGCCGGCGCATCGGCGCCGCGTGGGGCTGGTGTTTCAGGATTACGCGCTTTTCCCGCATATGACCGCGCTTGCCAATGTGATGGCCGCCATGGGCCATCTGCCCGCCGCCGAGCGTGCACCGCGCGCCGCCGCGATTCTGGCCCGCGTGCATCTGGCGGGGCTGGAAGAACGCCGCCCGGTGGAGCTTTCCGGCGGGCAGCAGCAACGCGTGGCCGTCGCGCGGGCCTTGGCGCGAGACCCTGCCGTGCTGCTGCTGGATGAACCCTTCAGCGCCGTGGATCGTGCCACACGGCGGCGCTTGCAGGTGGAATTGGCCAATCTCCGCCAGGGGCTTGCCATCCCCATCATCCTGGTCACGCATGATTTGGATGAGGCCGCGTCACTCGCGGATCGCATGGTGCTGATGCATCGGGGCAGGGGGCTGCAAACCGCACCACCCGCTGAAATGCTGGCCCGCCCGGCCTCGGCTGAGGTCGCGCGGCTTCTGGATTTGCGCAATCTCTTCACGGGCGAAATCCTGGCGCATGAGGCCGGCCTGACGCGGCTCCGCTGGGGTGAGCAACTCCTGGAAGCCGCCCCCATGCCAAGCCTGCCGCCGGGGAGCGCGGTGGATTGGTTGATTGGTGCGGGCGGGGTGGTCTTGCATCGGCGTGGCCGTCCCTCGGCCGGCGAAAGGGAAAACCCGGTTTCCGGCACCATCACGGCGCTGCTGCCGATGGGCGAGGAAATGCGCGTGACGCTGAATGTGGGCGACACGGAAGGCCGACAATTGACCTTCGCCCTGCCGCGCCACGCCGCGCAACGCAATGGCCTGGCAGTGAATGAGGCTTGCAGCGTTTCCCTGCTGCGCGATGCGCTGCATGTGATGCCCCGGCCATGAAGGACGCCTCGCTTTGGCTGCGGTTTGATTTCGCCAATGGTCGTGTTGGCCCCGGCAAGATCGCCCTGTTGGAAGCCATTCAGCGGGAAGGGTCCATCAGCGCCGCGGCAAGGTCACTCGGCATGTCCTATCGCCGCGCCTGGGAATTGGTGGCGGAGTTGAATGAGACCTTTTCGGCCCCGGTGGTGGAGCGCATCACCGGCGGCGCCGGGGGCGGCGGGGCACGATTGACCCGCCTGGGTGAGGCGCTGGTGCTCGGCTTTCGGGACATTGAATCGGCGGCGAGCCGCGCTGCCGCCCAGCATTTGCGACGGTTGGCGAAATCCTGAAGCGGAAGACCTTGCGGCGGAGCCCCGGGCGCGCTGCAATACGCCCATGAGTGATCGCAGCGCTGCCCCCGCCCGCCCGGCTTCGACTGTCATGCTGTTGCGTGACGGCAAGCACGGCATGGAAGTTTTCATGGTGGTGCGCCACCGTCAGATTGATTTCGCCTCGGGCGCCCTGGTGTTTCCGGGCGGGCGGGTTGAAGCCTCTGACAAGGTGCTTGCCGGCGGCGATGCGCATGGCGCCTTTCGCGTCGCGGCGGTGCGTGAAACCTGGGAAGAATGCGGCGTCTTGCTGGCCGAAGAAGGCAGCGTGCCGGAAGCCGAGGGCGAATTCGCCGCCATGCTGGCCGAACGCCGCCTGATGCCGGCGGTATCATCACTCGCGCATTTCGCGCATTGGATCACGCCGGTGAATGTACCCAAGCGCTTTGATACGCATTTCTTTCTGGCCGCCGCGCCGGAAGATCAGGCCGCGCTGCATGACGGCCAGGAAACGGTGGATAGTGTCTGGATCAGGCCCGCCGATGCGCTGGCGGAAGGCATTGCCGGCACGAAGAAACTTGTGTTCCCAACACGCATGAACCTGACCAAGCTCGCCCGGCATGACAGTGTGGCGGAAGCCTTCGCCGCGGCGCGCGCCACACCCGTGGTCACCGTATTGCCGGAACAGATTACCATGACCCCTGAAGGGCGCATCCTGCGCCTGCCTCGTGCAGCCGATTATGGCGGCGAGGATTTCCTGGCGGGCGACCCGCCTTCCATGTGATGGAGAAGCCACCCATGCTGCCTCGCCGCCTTCGCTTCGGCATCTTCCTGGCCCCGTTTCATCGCGTGGGCGATAATCCAACCCTTGGCCTCACGCGCGATCTGGAATTGATCGAATGGCTGGATCATCTGGGCTTTGATGAGGCCTGGATTGGTGAGCATCATTCCGCCGGCTGGGAAACCATCGCGAGCCCGGAAATCATGATTGCGGCGGCGGCGGAACGCACGAAGCACATCAAGCTTGGGTCAGGCGTGACCAGCCTGCCTTATCACCATCCGCTTCTAGTGGCGCAGCGCTTTGTGCAATTGGATCACATGACGCGCGGGCGCGTGATGCTGGGCTGCGGGCCGGGCGCGCTGGTGTCTGACGCGTATATGATGGGCATTGATGCCGCGCATCAGCGCCGGCGCATGGATGAATCGCTCAATGCCATCACCCGGCTTTTGGCCTGCGAAGAACCGGTAACGATGGAAACCGATTGGTTCACCTTGCGGGAAGCGCGGCTGCATCTCGCACCTTTTTCCGAACCGCGCTTCCCGATTTCGGTTGCGTCATCGACGACGCCTTCGGGCGCGCTGGCGGCGGCGAAATACGGGCTTGGTTTGCTCTCGCTCGGCGCGGGCTTGCCGGGCGGGCCGAAATCCCTCGCTGAGCAATGGCAGATGGCGGAAGCGGAAGCCGCCAAGCATGGCCAGAAGATGGAGAGGCGCAATTGGCGCCTGGTGATCAATCTGCATTGCGCCGAGGATGATGAACGCGCGCTGCGTGATGTGCGCCATGGTGAGGCTTTGGAGACACTCACCTATTTCAGCGAAACCCTGGGCCGGCCACCGATGCGTTCCGAAGACCCGCTGCGCGATGGCTTGGCAATGGGCTCAACCCTGGTGGGATCACCGGAGACGGTGGCGGCGGGGATTGAACGGCTGCTTGGCTTCACCAATGGCGGGGCAGGGGGCGTCTTGTTCCGCGCCCATGAATGGGCGGACCGCGAAGCGACGATGCGGTCCTTTGAGCTTTTCGCGCGCTGGGTGATGCCGCGCTTCCAGGGATCGCTCGTGATGCCGCAGCAATCGCGCGATTGGGTCAGCGAAAATCGCGAATCCATCTTCGCACCCAATATGGCGGCGCTGAAGCAGGCCTTCCGCGATGCGGGGCAGGAGGCGCCGGAGATGTCGCGGATGAAGCTGCATACCGGCAAGGTTGAAGTGCCGCAGGTTTGAAGCCCATGATCACGCGGCGCCGCTTGGCGGCGGCGGCCCTGGTGCCGCTTGCCGTGCCAGTGCTGGCCCAAGGCACGGGGCTGACGCGCATCGCCTTTGGGTCTTGTTCGGATGAGCGCCAGCCGCAGCCGATCTGGCGCGCGGTGCGTGCCTGGCAGCCGGAATTCTTCATCTTCGCCGGCGATAATGTTTATGGCGGGGTGCGGCGGCATGATCTGGCCGAATTGCAGGAAGCCTATGAAGGAGCGCGCCGGCATCAGGAATTCATGGGTTTCATTGCGGCGCAACCGCATCATGCCGCGATTTGGGATGATCACGATTTTGGCGTGAATGATGGCGGTGTTGAAAACCCGTTCAAGCAGGAAGCGAAGGATTCGTTTCTGGCATTTTGGCGCGTGCCGGCGGATGATGTGCGGCGCCGGCGCGATGGGCTTTACCATCATCTGACCCTTGGCCCGGCGGGGCAGCGTGTGCAGATCATTCTGCTGGATACGCGCTGGTTCCGTTCGCCGCTGCGCATCACCGATGCACGCGGCGCGCCGGGGCGGGAACGCTATCTGCCCGATGATGATCCTGCCAAGACCATGCTGGGGGAAGCGCAATGGGCGTGGCTTGCTGCCTGTTTGCAAGAACCGGCGGAGCTGCGCCTGATTGTTTCATCCATCCAGGTCGTGGCGGAAGGCCATGGCTGGGAAAGATGGGGCAATTTCCCGCGGGAGCGACAGCGGCTTTATGATCTTATCGCCAGAACCGGGGCGCGCGGCGTGGTGTTTCTATCCGGTGATCGGCATATCGGCGCGCTCTATCGCGAAAGCCATGGCACGCCCTATCCGCTGACGGAAATCACCTCAAGCGGGATCAATCGCCAATTCGTCAATGCCCGCGAACAAGGCCCCAATCGCCTGGGTGAGCTTTACCCGCGCGTGAATTTCGGCACGGTGGAGGTTGATTGGCAGAAACGGCATGCCACGCTGGCGCTGCGTGATGAGGATGGCGCGGTGCAGCGCAATGTCGTTCTTGCGCTGGATGAATTGCGCGCGGGGTGAAGGCGATGGTGCCACCGCCTTCACCAGAAGCAATCAATTGATGCGAAGATTAAGGCGACGGATCACCGCGCCTTCCTCTTCGATGATCTTCGCCACCGAAGCGCGGTAATCCTCACTGTTCTTGTAGATCAGCGGCATGTCGAAGCGTTCCAATGCGGTGGTGTGCACCGGATCATAGAGCGCCTGCTTGAAGCCATCATGCAGCACCTTGACGATGCCGGGATCCACACCCTTGGGCGCCGCAATGCCATAGGGCGAGGTGGAGACGATATTAATGCCGCTTTCCACCAGCGTCGGCGCATCCGGGTAGCGCTTGGCGCGAGTCTCACCCCAGGTACACAGCAAGCGGAACTGCCCACCATCCACCAGTGGCGCCCAGGAGGTTGAATCAACCATCGCCTGGGTCTGCCCGCTCAACAGCGCTTGCGCATTATCGGCGCCGCCCCTGAAGGGCACATGCAGGAATTCAATGCCGCGTTCGAGTGCGATGCGTTCCATGGTGATATGCAGCGTGGTGCCAACACCTGGGGACCCATAAGCGACCTTGCCCGGATTGGCCTTGGCATAGGCCAGGAATTCTTCCCAGGTTTTCCAGGGGCTATCGGATTTTACCACCACGCCGAACAGATAGCCGGTCAGGTGAATGATATAGGTGAAATCCTTGAGCGGATCCCAGGTGGGGCGGCTTGACATCATCGGAAAGCGAAAGACGGTGATGGGCAATTGGCCGACCAGATAGCCATCGCCGCGCTGTTCCTGCGCCATGGTGGCTGCCGCAAGCGTGCCACTGGCACCGCCGCGATTTTCGATGATGACCTGCTGGCCAAGATAGCGCGAACCTGCCTCGGCCAAGGCGCGCAATTGCCCATCAGTGGAACCGCCCGGCGGCCAGGGAACAATCAGGCGAATGGGCCGATTGGGAAAGCCCGATTGGGCAATGGCGGGTGTTGCGAGCAACCCCGCGGCGGCGGTGAGCGCAGTGCGCCGTGTCAGTTTCATGTCTTCCTCCCAGTTGCTGCGCGGTGCTGGATTTGTCCGCGCCAAGTATGTGCCAACCTATCATAGACTCATGCTGCAATGCCATGGCCTCGCTTAGGCGATCAAGCGACCTGCCTCTGCCCAACACGCCGCGCGCGTGTCCGTAACGCGCTGGCTTATGGCGGAAATCGCAGCACGGTCCTCAGCCAGCTTGGCACGGCGGCGCGCCAATAGAGCAGCCATGGCATCAGGTGCGGGGCCGCCTTGCAGGCTGCGCCCGCGCAGATTCTCCGCCGGATCAAGCGCGGCGCGGAGTTTCTCAGCGGGAATATGCAAGGCTTTGCCGAACAGCAATCCCGCCGCATCATCCAGGGCAGCGCTTGAAATGCTCTCCGCCGTGCGGCCTTCCGCCAGTGCATCGCGCACGACAATCGCAACAATGTTATGCGCCATACGAAAACTGAGGCCGGTTTCGCGCACGATCACATCTGCCAATTCGGTGGCCGAGCCAAACCCCTCACGCGCTGCCTGTTCCATGCGCGTTTCATTCAGGCTGAGGCCCTGCATCACTTCCTGAAACAAGGCCAGGATGCGCCGGCTGCGCAGCGCGGCATCCAAGACAGGTTCATTGACGGCGGTGACGGCATCATTCACATCGGCGAAGGCAGTATTCTTGGTGCAGGCCATCGCCGCGTGATGCGCGCCCTGCACCATGGCTGCTGCGGCCTTCAGATGTTCCAGCGCCACAGGGTTCTTCTTCTGAGGCATGATGCTGGAGACGGCCGAATGGCGATCCGCCAATTCAACAAACCCATATTCCCAACTGCCCCAGTTTTGCAGATCGGTCGCAAGGCGTGACAGTAGCGTCATCATCACCGCCATGGCGGAAGCCGCTTCAAGCGCATCATCGCGCGAAGACACGGCGTCATAAGCCAGTTCCATCGGTGCCGCGAAGCCAAGCGCGCTTGCAACCCAGGCACGATCAAGCGGGAAGGCGGTGGTGGAAAGCGCGCCCGCACCCAAGGGGCACAGATCGCAATGCGCCAATGCGCCCATCAGCCTTTGATGATCCCGCGCCAGCGCATCCGCCGCCGAGGCCAACCAATAGCCAAAGGTGATGGGCTGCGCATGCTGCCCATGCGTATAGCCAGGCATGATGGTGGCGATGTTTTCCTCAGCGCGCGCCAGGATTGTTTCCCGCAAATCAGCAAGCAGCCCCAGCACCGCCAGCAATTCCGTGCGCAAGGCCATGCGCCAGGTGGTGGCGTTAAGATCATTCCGGCTGCGTCCGGTATGCAGCCGCCCGCCAATATCCGGGCCAAGTTTTTGGATGATTCGTTGTTCGACATAGGAATAGAGATCTTCCTGCCGGTAATCCACCGGCACCCCATCCGGCCCGGCTTCGGCCATGCTGAGGATTTCCGGCAGGATTTGCGCCATGGCATGACGCGCAATGATGCCTTGGCGTTCCAGCATCAGCCCATGCGCCAGATGCACCCACATTTCATGTTGAAAGACATGATGCTGCGCGCGGGCGACTGACCCGCGATAATAGCTTTCGACCAGCAATGGCGAAGGCGGTTCCTTCACCCTTTCGCGTAAATTCACCGCCTCCGTCATGTGCAACCTTTCTCAGGGACGCTGATTGCTGAGCACCACCGTGCCGGAGGCAGAGAACATGCCGCCCACGCCATGCGCCACGCTGATCTTCACATTGGGCACTTGCGCCGGCGCGGTGCCGCGCACCTGCCGCACGCTTTCCTGCAGGGCGAACATGCCATACATGCCGGTATGCGTGTAAGAAAGCCCGCCGCCATTGGTATTGATCGGCAGCCTCCCACCCGGCGCCGAATTGCGTTCCCAGATGAAATCCTTCGCCTCGCCGCGCTTGACGAAGCCAAGATCTTCCAGCCCATACATGGGCAGATGTGCGAAGGCGTCATAGATCATCAAATGATCCACATCGGCGTGCTTGATGCCGGCCATGCGGAAGGCTTCTGGCCCCGCCACGCGGAAGGCGCGTGAGGAGGTGAAATCCTCCATCTGGCTCACCATGGTGGTTTCCACGCTTTCGCCGCTGCCCAGGATATAGCAAGGCTTGGTTGGGAAATCCTTGGCGCGATCGGCTGAGGTGAGGATCAGCGCGCCGCCGCCATCCGTCACCAGGCAGCATTGCAGCAGCCGGAAGGGATAGGCGATCATTTTGCTGTTCAGCACATCGTCAATCGTGATCGGGTCCTTGAAGGCGGCACGCGGGTTCTTCGCCGCCCATTCGCGCTGCACCACGGCAACCTGCGCCATTTGTTCATGCGTGACGCCATAGGTTTTCATGTAGCGCAGCACGGGAATGGGGAAGAGTGTGGGCGGACCCATGGGACCAAACGGCGCTTCGAATTGGCCATTCAGGCTTTGCGGTTCTGGCGGGCGCGGCGTGCCATTGACGCGCGATTTGCCGCTTTCCCCATGCGTGATCAGCACCGTCTTGCAATAACCGGCATGAATGGCGGCGGCCGCATGGCGCACATGCAGCATGAAGGAACAGCCGCCAACGCCTGTGCCATCCACCCATTTTGGTGTGATGCCAAGGTAATGCGCAATCTGCTGCGGCATCATGGGGCCAACACAGGCCACGCCATCAATATCGCCGGGCTTCAAGCCTGCATCTGCCATGGCATTCAGCGCCGCATCCGCATGGAGCATAATTTGCGCCATATCGGGGACAGTGCCGATGCGCGTGCTTTCCGCCGCGCCAACAATGGCGATTTCACCGGGAGTTATCATGGCTCAAGCCTCCTGCGCGGGGCGGAAAAGGGGCAGGGTGATGTCGTCATCCATCTTCGTTGGCGCCAATTCCAGCTTCATATCCAGCACCAAGGCTTCCGGTGTTTGCGGGCATTCAACAATATTCGTCATCATGCGCGGGCCTTCTTCCAGTTCAACCACCGCAATCGCGTAAGGCGGCTTGAAGCCAGGCACCGGGCGATGATGAATCACATAGGAATGCAGCGTGCCGCGGCCCGATGCTTCAAAAACCTCGACATTGCGCGTGCCGGTATAAGGGCTGAAGGGGCGCGGCGGGAAATAGGGCTTGCCCGTATCGCCGCAGCGCTGGAGCAGAAGCTTGCCTTGGCGCAGCCCCTCCCAGAAGTGGCGGGTTTCGGGTGTGGGTTCCGGCCGGGCGCGGCCTGGTTCAAGGCTCATGGCAGAGCTTCCTCCTGGTTGGTCTAGGATGGATGTTCCTATGGCTTGGCCGGAAGGAAAAGGGGGGAAATGCGCGGGGAGGCGGCGCTACAATTCCAGAATGCGTTCCGGTTTGATGCGCCCGCGCAGCACATCCCAAAGCCCGATCATATTCCCGCGAAACCGGCCCCAGCGATCCGCCCAGGGTTCCGGGAAGGGCGCGCGCAGCAGATTCTTGAGGCAATGGCGCGCAACACTTGGGATGGCGTGACTCCAGGGGAAGGAGCCCTTCAACGCCAGATAAATCGGGTTCACCACCTGCGAATAGCCAAGCCTGAGGCCCGGCACGCGGCCCGCCTTGACGCCAAGATGCACGCCGCGCGCCCCGGCAAGGCGCAGGATTTTGCCGTAAGCGCCAAGGCGGCGCGTGACATCAATATCCTCATACCAGGCGTAGAGCGGCAGGCGTTCATCCACGCGAATGCCATGGGCGCGCACGGGTGCCATGCGAAAGGCCATGTTGCAGCCATAGCCGTTGAAGGCTTCCGTCACCTGAAGTGTGTCTGCCGTGCCGGGATCGGCGGCGAGCAGCGCGGCACCTTCCGCCAAATCATAACCCGGCGCATTGGCGCCATCGGCAATCACCGTGCCGGTCGCAACAACCATCTCCGGGTGGTTTTCGAAGCTGCTTTCCAGCACGGCAAGAAAGGCGCTGTTGCAGAGGAAATCATCATCCAGGAACAGCACCACATCACTGCCCGCAGCTTCATCCAAAATACGGTTGCGCTGGCGCGGTAACCCTGCGGGCGCTGTCATGAATTCAACGCCGGCAATCGCCTCGCAGCCCGCCACATCATCAGCGGAGACATGGCAGACTAGAATGCGATCCGCCGGGCGGGATTGCCGCGCAAGATCGCGGAGGACACCTGCCAGAATGGCCGCGCGCCCGCGTGTGGCGATGCCGATGGTGATACGCATCACGCGGCCCCTTCAAGCGGGGCGGGCAGAGGGGATTGGCGCGCTTCACTCGCAAGGCCACCAATCAGCCGGCCCCAAAAGCTCATGGCGTAATAGGCAGCGTTGTGAAAGCGCAGCCGCAGCAGGCTGATCAGCGCACCGCCGAGTGGTCGCACTAGAAAGGCAAACCAAACGGAAAGCGGCACAGCGTGGCGGCGCAGCACAAAGCCAAGCCCGCGCCCGTAACTCGCGGCACGCGAGACGGCCACTTCCGTGAGGCGCTTATCGGGGTGAATAATGCGCAGCGCGGAATCATATTGCGCAACGGCGCCGCGCGCCATGGCGCGGCAGACCAAGTCATTGCCTTCAGCCGAACCCCAGCGCGTGCCGGGGCCGAGCTTTTCATCAAAGCCGCCAAGCGCCAGCATCAGGCGGCGCGGCAGGAATAGGTTGAATTCAATCACGCTGGTCCAGACATTCGTCAGGTCAATCGCGCCTGAGGCGTCACGCCAACGGCCAGACCCAAGCCCGCCTTCCGGCGATGCCGCCGGGCCTGTGAGCACACCAAGCGATGGGTTGGCGCGAAAGGCCGCATCCACGCGCGCAATCACGCCCTCAGGATAAAGGCAATCATCATCGGGGAAGGTGACGATCTCGCCTTGTGCGGCGCGCAGCCCAAGATTGCGCGCGTGATTGGCGTTGCGGATGCTGGAACGCAGATGGGTCAGGCGCAGACGCGGCGCATAAGGCGCCAAGACCGGCGCCACCCTATCATCTGCATTCTGATCCACGATGATGACTTCAAGATCATCGTGGCCTTGGGCCAGCAGGCTTTCCAGAAGCTCGCCGATTTCGCGGCTGCGACCGAGTGTTGCGACAATCAGCGAAAACCTCATGCCGCGACAATCCCAAGCGCTTCATCCACCACGCGGCGGAAGTGCTGGCGGAAATGCGCGGCGCTGAAGCGTTCCGCATTGGCGCGGCAATCCTCTGGCCTGATGGCATCGGGCATGGCTTCAAAGCGCTCCACGGCAGCGATCAGGCTTTCGGTGCTTTGTTCTTGGAAGAAAAGCCCGGTTGGGCGCGCATCAGGTGGGGCAATCACGATATCGCGCGCGCCACCACGGCCATAGGCAATCACCGGCGTGCCGCAGGCTTGCGCTTCCACGGTGGCGATACCGAAATCTTCTTCCGCCGCGAAAACCGCAGCACACGCGCCCTGGGTCAACGCAATCAGCTCCGCACGCTGCAAGCGGCCCTTGAAGGTGATATTGGGCGCATCGCTGGCGGCGGCGCGCGCCTGTGCCTCATTTGGGCCATCGCCCACAATAATCAGCTTGCGGTTCGGCATGGCGCGAAAGGCAGCGGCGATCAGATCAACCCGCTTATAGGGCACGATGCGGGATGCTATCAGATAGTAATCACCCTTATCCGGCGCGGGCGTGAAGCTTTCGATATCCACTGGCGGATGCAACACCTGCGCATCGCGCCGCCAGGTCTTTTGGATGCGTTCCGCGATATAGCTTGAATTGGCGAGCAAGATATCGGGGTTGAGTGCGCTGGTTCGATCCCAAAGCCGCATGCGATGCAAAAGCCAACGCGTATAGGCGCCCTTCAGCCCGCGCGTGAGGCCCGCTTCGCGCAGATATTGGTGCTGCAAATCCCAGGCATAGCGCATGGGGCTATGCACATAGGAAATATGGACCTGCCCCGGCCCCGTCAGCACGCCTTTGGCGACGGCGTGTGACGATGAAATCACGACATCATAGCCAGAAAGATCAAGCTGTTCGACCGCCAGCGGCATCAGCCCCAGGAATTTGCGGAAATGCTTCCGCGCGAAAGGCAGGCGCTGGATGAAGCTGGTGGTGATGGGCTTGCCTTGCAGAAAGCCGCGTTCGGCTTCCGGCATGAAATCGCAGACGGCGAAGATATCCGCTTCCGGCCATTCCAGCAGAAGCTGTTCCAGCACGCGTTCCGAACCCGCATAGCTATCCAGCCATTCATGCACCAGCGCGATTTTCATGGCGCGTCTTGCTTGACAAGTCGTAACAAGGTCAGCGCGGCCTTTTCCCAAGTATATAGTGCCGCGCGCTTCAGCCCCGCAGCACGCATGCCGGCGGCAAGGCCTTCTTCATCCAGCAAGCGTTCCAAAGCCTCGGCCAATGTTTCCGGGCGCAGCGGGTCGAACCATAGTGCCGCTTCAGCGCAAACTTCCGGCACCGCGCCGGCATGGGCAGCCACAACAGGGCAGCCGCAGGTCATGGCTTCCAGGGGCGGCAGGCCAAAGCCTTCATAGCGTGACGGGAAAATCAGGCAGAGCGCGTTTTCATACAGCGCCCGCAATTCGGCATCAGTAACGCGGCCCAGGATCAACCCGGCATCGGCGGCGGGGCCTCCACCAGCGCGGAACACGGCGGGATCAGCGGCACCCGCCACGGCCAGCGTCAGGCCGCGTGGCCCAAGCAGCGCAGCAGCACTGGTCAGCGCCGTCAGATTTTTATGTGCCGCCGGATTGCCGACGACGAGGGCATAGCGGCCGGCCTCCAGGCCATGGCGCGTCAAAACGCGGTCATCGGCGGCGATGCGCAGCATGTGATCGCCGCCTTCCGGCAAAACGCTGATGCTCTCAACGGCAATGCCAAGCGCCGCAGCGATACGCCCGCGCGAAAACTCGGACACCGTCAGCAATTGCGCGCCTGTCCGCGCGAGCATCTTATGCAAAAAGCGATACCAGCTTCGGAAGGTGAAGGAATAGCTCTCGGGCGTGTCAAACACACCAGCATCATGGATCACAACCGCCTGACCGCTGCCCAGCATCAGCGGTGCGGTATTGCCAAGATTGATCAGGAAGGACCCCTTGGCCGCCTTCGGCAATTCCCATTGTTCCCAGAGCTGGCCGGATTTCTTGCCAATGGCTTCTGCCTTCAAATAGGCAAAGGGGCTTTGCGCCACGCTGCTTGGCGTCAATAGCCGCGCCTCGGGCCAGACATCATGGCCTGCCAGCCGATCCGCCGCCGCAGTGATTTCGCGCGCAAAGCGCTGCACGCCGGTCATGCCCTGGGTCAGGAAGCGGCCATTGATGGCGATTGGCATCATGCGCTGCGGCGCCCCATTCTGCGGATCATCCCCAAGGCGTGGGCCTTGTCGTGCGGGGCGGCAATGGACCAGCCGGCGGCGAAAACCAAGCCGAAAATAAACGCCGCCAAAAGCGCGGGCCAAAGCCAGCCCCCCAGAGGCACCAGCACGGCCAAACCAAGCGTGGCTATCCCGATAGGCCACAGCAATTCGCCCATGGTCTTGCGCACTGCCGGGTAAAGACGTGCTGCGAACCAGCAGCGCCCCAGGCAATCCATCAGGCAACGCGTCGCCCAAGCGAGTGCCGCCCCTTCAATGCCAAACCACGGCAAAAGTGCCGCGCTCAACGGCAGGAAAATCGCTGCCAGCACCAGGGAGAATTTTGCTGTCACATCCGGCCGCCCGATCGCTTCCAGCAAGACACCGGGGATGAAGGCCAGGCAGGAAAAGAAAATGCCAAAACCCAGAATGCGCAATACTGGCCCACCGCCCGCCGCGAAGGCATCGCCCAACCAAAGCCTGAGAAAAAGCTCCGCGCCTGGGATCAGGATCAGCGAGGCCGGCAGGCTGAGCAGCATGACTATCAGCGCCCCGCGCTTGATCAGCAGGGCGGTATGGTCGGGGAGTTCGCGGAAGGATGACGCAATGGCGGGCAGCATGGTCTGCGCCACCGCCACGGGAATGATCCAAAGCCGGATGATCAGATCAAGCGGTGTTGCGTAAAATGCCACCGCCGAAAGCGTCAGCACCGCACCGACGATGAAACGATCTGCGTAGAGCAGCAGCAGCGTGAGCACGCCCGAAAGGCTCATCCACAGGCCTTGGCGCAGCAATGGGCGCATCAGGCCGAAGCGCGGCGCCCGCAGGCCAAGTCCTGGCACGTCACGATGGGCAATGATCGCATAGGCAAGGCCGCTGAGTATCCGGACCAGGATAGTCGCCAGGATCACGCCGATCAGACTGTTCCAGAACAATAGTACCAGCAAGGGACCAAGGTAATAGAAGGTATTGAGAGGGATATTGACCAGATTGGCGAGGCGAAAACGTTGCCAGGCGGAAAGCACGCCCCAAAGCGCGGCATTCAGCACCACAAAGGGCGCGCCGGCGGCGAGCAGTTGAAAGGCGATGATCGCTTCCCGTTGCAGGGAAGACGGTACATTCAGGAAATGTCCCACTAGCCATGGCATGGTCAGAAAAAGCACCGCTGCGATGATGGAAGACACGCCAAGCAGTGCCAGCAATGTCGCGCCAATCATGGCGCGCGCTTCATCAACCGCACCAGCGCCGAGCTTTTCCGAAACACCGCGCGTCAGCGCCATGCCAAGGCCAAGATCGAAAACGCCGAAAATGCCAATTAGCGCCAGCGCCAGGGTGAAAAGCCCCCAGCGTTCAACACCAAGGGCCGCAACCAGAAACGGCGTGATGACAAGGGCCAGCAACAAGGGCAGCCCGCGCCCCAGCCCGTTCCAGAAGATACCCGAAACCAGCCTGCGCCCGCCCGCGCGTTCCGCGGAAGTGGAGATTTGCGCCTCAGCCATTGGCAGATCCTTCAGCCGGCTGCGCGCTGAAATTTACAGGAAGGGCGCGGCAGCTTGGCCGCGCGCCTTTACCTTCAATGCGCGCCGCGGCGCGACAATACCGCAACCGGCGTGCGCAGCAGAATGGAAAGATCCGCCAGCATGGAAGGGCGCGACACATAGGACACATCCAAAGCCACGCGGGACTCGTAGGAAGTTTCGCTCCGCCCGCTCACCTGCCAAAGGCCGGTGATGCCAGGGCGCACCGCCATGTAATGCGCGGCGGACGCACCGTAATAGCGATCAATCTCCGCTTCCTGCACGGGGCGGGGGCCAACCAGGCTCATTTCACCGCGCAGCACGTTGATCAACTGCGGCAATTCATCAAGGCTGGTGGAACGCAGGAAGCGCCCGATGCGCGTGATGCGCGGGTCATGCTTCAGCTTGCGGGTGGCTTCCCATTCGGCGCGCGCTGCGGGGTCGTTCGCGAGCAGCGCTTCCAGCCGCGCTTGCGAATCCACCACCATGGAGCGGAACTTCAGGCAGCCGAACAGCTTGCCGCCACGCCCCACGCGCTGATGCGCGAAAAAGGCCGGCCCGCCATCGGCGCGCACCAGCAGCGCCACAATCAGAAAGAAGGGGGAAAGCAGCACCAGCCCAAGGCCGGCGCCGATCACATCCAGCGCGCGCTTGGCAATGGGGAAGAAGGATTTGCGGTCACGCTCCAGGCCAATGGCCTGCGTCGCGGGCTGCTGGATGGTCTGAACGGGTACGCTGGACATGGTGTCCTGAGCCTTCGAACCTGAGAGAAAGAGGCGGTGAGACCTCTCACGGGGGATACCGGATTCCCGGTGTTGGTGAAGGGTTTAAGTCTTCAACGGGGGCGGATTTGGGCCGTGGTTGCGGCCAGATTGTGGCAAGCGCGGCGTAATTTGCAGCGCCTGGCATCAGGTTCGGCGTGAGAGTGAAAAAAGCCGCCTAACTTATTGGTGCGGCGATATTTCACTTGCGGACATGCCAGCCCGGCGCCAATACCCAAAGCCCGTTGAAGCCGCCAATCAGGTCACGGCCCGGCTGATGGCTGGCGCCAGCCAGGGCAAGCGCGCCCTCATCGCCCAAAACATAGAGGGTTCGCGGCTCAAATTCGCCCTCGGCCAATTGCCGCGCCAGCTTGGCATTCAGCGCCGCCACGCGCTTCGGGTCGAGTCGTGCGAGGTATACCGCATCGGTCTCCAGCCCCATGGTGGCGGCATAGACGGCGATCTCCTCCCACCAGGGCGCCTGATTGCCGGATGGGATGATGCGGATGCGGGTGTAATGCCGCGCCGCCTCGGCCCAAAAGGGGTCGGATAGACGCAAGGGCACGGTCGCGGCGGTGGGCGGGAAGAAGTGATGCAACCGGGCAAAGCCGGGGCGCATGTCCAGCACCTGGACCAGCACCAGCCCCGCCAGCACGAAGCCGGCAAGCCGCCCGCCAAGCCAGCGGATCAGCAGAAAGACCGAGGCGATCAGCGCGGCGTAGCCGATCGGCCAGATGAAGCGCTCTGAGGCGCGCAGGGCATCCGCATAGCGCAAAATCCATGGCGGCACCTCAAAAACCGTGAAGCTCACCCCAGCGACCGAGACATTGGGCGAGATGGCAAATAGCGCCATGGCAAGCAGCACCAGGATCAGCGGCCAGAAGCGCCTTGCCGGTCTTGTCGGCTGCACCGCCCAGCCAATCAGCCCGAGCAGCACCAGCAAAAGCGCGCCAAGCCCGGCATAGGAATGGCCGACTTCCAGATGATTCGGCCCCGGCAAATCCGGCAAAAAGGCGCCCCAGGGCGAGGGGTCAAGCGGTGCAAGCAAATCCATTTGCATCTGACCATAACCGCCCCAGCTTCCGCCAAAGCCGCCGCCCAGCATGAACATGCCGCCCGCCCAAAGCGCCGCACCCACCAGGGCGAAGAGGATGATGATTTCAACAAAAAGCCCGCTGCGCCTGGCGCCATCCAGCCAGCGCGCCAGCAGATCCGCGGTCCAAAGGGCCGCCACCATCGGCAGCAGATAGGCATGGATCAGCGCGGTCGCGATCAGCAAAGCCGCCCAGGTCAGCCAGCGCGTTTTTGCTGTCTGCGTCAGGCAAAGCCATAAGCCCATCAGCAGCAGGAAATGCGCCGAAAGCGCGAAATGCCCCCCCATGCGCGCAAGCATGGTCGGTTGCAGCACGAACAAGGCGGCACCCGCGACCCGCGCCAAGGGTTCGTCCGTTGCCACGCCAATGATGCGCCAAGCCATGAAAGCTTGCAGTGCAGCACAGCCATAAATCCAAAGTCCCCAATATTGCGAAACCTCGATCACCGGGCTGATCGCCTTGAAGAAAAACGCCAGCAGCGGAATCGCATCGGCGTAGTAGATGGAGGAACTGACCTCCAACCCCCAAAGCGGGTTGAGGCCAGGTGGCCAGGACCAGGGGGCGCGGCGAAAGAAGCTCCAGCCCAGCCAATATTGCACCGGGTCCGGGCCGATCATGCCGCTCAACATCCAGCCGGTATTCCAGGGCGGCAGGATATGCAGCCCGAAAGCATAGGCAATCACCGCCCAGCCGATCAGTATCGAAGCCGCAGCCCCGGCCCAAACATGCCAAGGCTTTCGCGTCACGCCTTATCGCCCGGCAGATAGCGTTCCACCAAATAAAGCGGCCGGCCCTTGGTTTCGTTGAAGATACGCCCGAGATACTCGCCGATGATGCCAAGCATCATCATCTGCACGCCGCCCAGGAACAGTGTCACGGCCAGAAGGCTTGGATAGCCGGCGACAGGATTGCCGAAGAAAATGGTCCGGAAGATCAACTGCGCCAGATAGAGAAGCGCACCAATCGCCGTGATCAGCCCGATATAGGTGGCAATCTTGAGCGGCGCGACGGTGAAGGAGGTAATGCCCTCCAGCGAAAAATTCCAGAGCTTCCAGTAATTCCACTTGGTGGTGCCGGCAGCGCGCGGCGCGCGATCATAACGCACCGCAACGGCGGGAAAGCCGATCCAGGCGAAAAGCCCCTTCATGAAGCGATGCTGTTCGCGGAGTTTCAGCAGCCCATCCAAGGCGCGGCGGCTCATCAGCCGGAAATCGCCGGTATCGGGCGGCAGATGCACCTTGCCGCTGATGCGCTGCATCAGCCGATAAAACGCCGCCGCGGTCGCCTTTTTCAGCCAGGTTTCACCGGCCCGCGTATTGCGCTGCGCATAGGCGACATCAAAGCCCTGGCGCCAGGCGGCGATGAGGTCCGGGATCACCTCGGGCGGGTCTTGCAGATCGGCGTCGATCACCACCACCGCCTCAGTCCCGCGGGCGTGATCCAGCCCGGCGGTCAGTGCAATCTCCTTGCCGAAATTGCGGCTGAGATTGAGCACCGAAGCGCGCTGATCCTGCGCCTGAAGGCCGAGCATGACGCCAAGCGTGCCATCTTTCGACCCGTCATTCACATAAACCACTTCCCAAGCAAGGCCGATACCCGCCAAGGCCGCTGCCAGCCGCGCATGGAATTGGGGCAGCACCTCCTGCTCATTGTAGGCGGGCACAATGATGGAAAGCGCGGGCGGGTCCTGGGACAAAGGCGGAGCCTCAAGGGGGTTTGAAAAAGGGGTGATAACAACCGAGATGGGGCGAAAACATGGCCCTGTCATGGGGTTTGGCCGTGGTTTTGCATCCCGGGCCGGAATCCTGGATGGTGCAGCCAGAACGAGAGGAGCCTTCCCCACATGCCGGCCCCGCGCAACCTGACCGAGCTTGAAGCCGATATCAGCCGCGATCTGGAATTGGTGGCGCATCCCCGCGCCGCCTGGCTTGAGGCCAAAACCAGCGGCGGCAAGCCAGTTTTGGATTGCCTGATCATCGGTGCCGGGCAATGCGGCCTGGCGGTGGCGCATGCGCTGAAGCGCGACAAGGTAAGCAATATCCTGCTGATTGATCGCGCGCCGGAGGGCAAGGAAGGTCCCTGGGTGACCTATGCCCGCATGCCGACCTTGCGGTCCTGGAAGGATCAGAACGGACCGGATTTGGGCATCCCTTCGTTGACCTATCAGGCTTGGCATGAGGCGCAATTTGGCGCGGCGCATTTCGCGGCCATGCGCATGATCCCGCGCGAGGCCTGGCAGGATTATCTGAACTGGCTGCGCCGCGTGCTGACCTTGCCGGTGCAGAACGGTGTGGAGGCGGGGCGCATTTCGCCCGCGCGCACGGATGATGGGCTGCCCTGTCTTCGGGTTGAAAGCTCGGCCGGGCCCTATCTGGCGCGCAAGGTGGTGCTGGCAACGGGGCAGGAAGGCGTTGGCGAATGGTGGATGCCGGATTTCCTGCGCGCATTGCCGGCGGAGATGCGCGCGCATAGCGCGGATGCGATTGACTTCGCCGCCTTGAAGGGGCGGGTAGTTGCGGTGGTGGGCGCTGGCGCTTCCGCCTTCGACAACGCGGCCATGGCGCTGGAAGCCGGCGCGGCTGAGGTGCATCTGTTCTGCCGCCGCGCCGATCCCATGATCATCCAGCCCTATCGCTGGCTGACCTTTGCCGGCTTCATGCGCCACATGTTCGAAATGCCGGATGAATGGCGCTGGCGCTTCATGTCCTACATCCTTGGCCTGCGTGAAGGTTTTCCGGCGGATACCTATGCGCGGGTCAATGCCTTTCCCAATTTCACCATGCATGTCGGGCGGCCCTGGCATGGCGCGCGCGTGGTGGATGGACGCGTTGAACTGGCCACCGCGCGTGGTGCCTTCAACGCAGATTACGTGATCTGCGGCACAGGCGTGCGCATGGACCCGGCGCTGATCCCAGCCCTTGGCGATTGCGCGGATAACATCGCGCTTTGGGCGGATCGCTATACGCCACCGCCTGAGGAAGCGAATGAACGCCTGGGCGAATTCCCCTATCTGGCGCCGGATTATGCCTTTGTGGAAAAGCGCGCCGGGAAGACGCCCTGGATTCGCGATATCCATCTGTTCGGCATCGGCACCACCATGTCCTTTGGCCCGGCGGGGTCTTCGATCAATGCCATGACCATGGCCGCGCCGCGCTTGGCAGCGGGTATCACGCGCGGCTTGTTTGAGGCGGATCTGCCGCGGCTTTATGGCGATTTGCGCAGCTATAATCTGGCGCAAGTGGTGCTCGACCCAAGCCGTATCGCAGCGGAGTGAGCGGTTCGCGACATGAAAAACCCGCCCAGGCCAATGACCGGGGCGGGCTGTTGTATTGGTTTCCGAAACTGGGGTGTTTCAGAATTTCCAGGTCAGGCCCGCCATGAAGCGATTGTCGCAGATTTTCAGGTCCAGACATTCCTTCTGGCTGATATCGGTGCCGTAATAACCAACGCTCACCGAAAAGCCTGCGGCAATGTCGCGCTGCAGGAAGACACCATAGGCCAGGTAATCCGGCGTACCGAAGCGTTCATTACGTTCAATCCACTGATAGCCTAGGCGGCCTGACAGCGTCACATCAAATACTGGCGTCTTCCAATCAAAGCCGCCTTCCAGCCAAACCCCATCGCCGGAACTACCGAAAAAATCCGGCGAATAGGCCGCGGTGCCAAGCAGCGTCACGGCATCCATCTCGTAGGAAAGCTTCATCACGCCTTCAGCGAAGGCGATGTCATATTGGCCGGGCTGCGCGGTATAGCCGGGGTAGGAATAATAGACGCCGCCGATATCAACCTTGAGGCCGTTGAATTCAAAGCGAAAGCCGGCCAGCGCATCCACTTCCTGGCGCGCATCCGTGCCGACGAAAGTCACATTGCTGGCAAAGCCACCAACATAGAAGCCGCTTTCATGTGAAAGCTCCAGACTTCCCTGCACGGCGGGGCGATTGCGCGTCTGGCTGATGTTGCGGAACATATAATCGGTCTGTCCCACAGCGGAGCCAGTGACCGAGAACCCATTGCCCAATTCCACCTGAGCCAAGGCCGGGCTTGAGAGCAAGCCAAGCGCTAGGCCCAGCAGGGCGATTTTCTTCATCATCCTATCTTTTCCCTTCGAGACGAGAGTACACCGATGACGGAAGTTTGCGTCTTCAGTTTCGAACAAAGGGAAGTTTACGGGAGAATGTTTTGCGAGCATTTAATGGCACAGGGACAAAAACCGACCATTTCGCGAGCAGCGATTGATGAATTGATAAAATTAGCGCCCGTGAATTGGAAAATACCTTGAATATGACAAGAAAATTACATGAAATTCATAGAAAAAGCCGGACCCATGGAGCACTCCCGCGGGTCCGGCGATATCGCTTCAGGCTGCCGGCAAAGGCATGGTCCTTTTGCGCCAGGCGGAAGCCTGCATCGCGGAGGATTTCACATGCACCAGCACCGGACGATCCGTAATCGCGAAGGCCTCTGTCAAAGCGGGTTCGATCTCCGCCTCGGTTTCGATGGAAACCGCGGCTGCGCCGAAGGATTTGGCCCAGGCGATGAAATCCGGATTGGTGAGGCGGATCGCTGCGTCATAGGTGCGGCCCGGATAGCGGCCTTCATGATGCATGCCGATGGTGCCGTAGCAGGAATTGTCGGACAGGATGATCACCGGCGCGACACCTTCACGCACCGCGGTCGCGATTTCATTCCCGGTCATCAGAATGCCGCCATCACCCACAAAGGCGACCGCGCGCTTGCCCTTGCGCCGCAGGGCAGCGGCAACTGCCATCGGCACCGCAGCGCCCATGGCGCCGACCACGGAAGCGAGGAAGCATTGCGTTTGCCTGAAGGGGAAATAGCGATGCAGGAAGGATGAGAAATTCCCGGCATCGGACGTGATCGCCGCATCACGCGGCACATGCCGCGCCGCCGCCGCGCAAACCGCGCCGAAATTCACGCCATCTTCCATCTTGTCCCATTCAGGCGCCAGCAGCTTGCGGTGAATGGCATTGAGGCCAGAAACCCAACGCTTGCGCGCCTCACTCGCTTCCGGGGCATTGCGCGCGAGAAGGCCACGAATGACCGCAAGCGGATCAGCCGCGATCGGCAAATCCACACGCCAGACGCGGCCGATTTCATTCGCATCCGGCCAGACCTGCACCATCGTCAGCTGCGGTTCAGGCGCTGCTGGGAAGCTATAGGATTGGCTGATGGAATCCGACATGCGTTCGCCAAGGCAGATCATCAGATCGGCCTTTTTCATTTCCTCAATCAGCGGCTTCGGCACACGAATGCCCATATAGCC
>JBIKXA010000182.1:0-7013 GCA_044356015.1 Roseomonas sp. | reverse complement strand
TGTTTGTGGATGAGATTCATCGCTTGCAGCCGGCGATTGAGGAAACGCTCTATCCCGCGATGGAGGATTTCCAGCTTGATCTGATCATTGGCGAAGGCCCGGCGGCGCGCACCGTGCGGATTGATTTGCCGCCTTTCACGCTGATTGGCGCGACGACGCGGGCGGGGTTATTGGCGACACCTTTGCGTGATCGCTTCGGTATTCCCTTGCGTTTGGTGCTTTATACGCCTGAGGAATTGCTGGGCATTGTCACGCGCGGCGCGCGCAAGCTGGGCTTTGACTTGTCGGAGGATGGCGCGCGGGAGATTGCCAGCCGTTCGCGCGGCACGCCGCGTATTGCGGGGCGTTTGTTGCGGCGTGTGCGGGATTTCGCGCTGATGGAAGACAAGGTCGCGGACCGCGCCATGGCCGATGCGGCGCTCCGGCGGTTGGAGGTTGATGCGCTGGGCTTGGACGCGATGGATCGGCGCTATTTGGCGCGCATTGCCGAACACCATAATGGCGGGCCGGTTGGGATTGAAACGCTTGCGGCGGCCTTGGCGGAAAGCCGGGATACGCTTGAGGAAGTGGTGGAGCCTTTCCTTATTCAGGAAGGGCTTGTGTTGCGCACGCCGCGCGGGCGGGTGCTCGGGGATCGCGGCTGGCGCCATTTGGGCTTGAGCCCACCGGCTGGGGTGCAGCCCTTGCTTGATTTGCTCGGGGATCAGGAGGCGTGAGCACGCCGCATCTTTGGGCGCTCCGCGTTTATTTTGAGGATACGGATGCGGGCGGGGTTGCCTATCACGCGCGCTATTTGCATTGGGCAGAGCGTGCGCGGACGGAAGCCTTGCGCGCCATGGGCCTGCCGCATCAGGAAATGATTGCGCGGCATGGTGTCTTCCTCGTGGTGCGGCGGCTTGAAGTGGAGTATTTCAGGCCAGCGCTGCTCGACGAATCGGTGGTGGTTGAGACGCATATCCGCCGAGTCTCGGGCGTGCAGGTGTGGCTGACCCAGCTGGTGCGGCGTGAGGGTGCGGATGAGGCTTTGGCGGTGTTGGAAGTGCGCCTGGCCTCGGTAGGGCAGGGGGGTGTGAAGCCGGTGCCGCTGCCGGAACCCTGGCGTTCGGCGTTGCGTGCCGTGGCTGAGGCCGCGCCGGGGTGAGCAGATTTCTGCCGGGAAAAGGCCGCTTTTCCCGGGTTTGGTGATTTCAGGTGGCCTTGGCCGCCTTCAATCGCCCCGAAAGGGCGAAGGAGATGTGGCGTGGATCGTAGCGTGACCACTCAGGCGCTTGGGCAGGCGGCCCATGATTTGTCGCTTTGGGGCCTGTTCCTGCAAGCGGATTGGGTCGTGAAGGCGGTGATGATCGGCTTGCTGCTGGCCAGTATTTGGGTCTGGGCGGTGGTGTTTGAGAAGGTCGTGACCATGCGCCGCGTCAATAAGGCGGCGGATGGGTTTGAGGATCGCTTCTGGTCCGGCGGCAGCCTTGATGAGCTCTTCACACGGGAAGGTGAGCAGCCAAGCCATCCGCTGGCGGCGGTGTTTGGCGCGGCGATGCGCGAATGGCGCCGCAGCCTGGGTGGGGGCCATGTGTTGGGCGGCGCCAAGGAACGTGTCGAACGCGCCATGGGTGTGACCATTGGGCGGGAGATGGAAAGGCTGGAACGCTGGATGGTGTTTCTGGCCTCGGTTGGCTCGGTGGCGCCCTTCATCGGCCTGTTCGGGACTGTCTGGGGGATCATGAATTCCTTCTCGGCCATTGCGGGGATGCAGAATACCAATCTGGCGGTGGTGGCACCTGGTATTGCGGAGGCGCTTTTCGCGACCGCTATCGGCCTTATTGCGGCGATTCCGGCGGTGCTGGCCTATAACAAGATCAATACGGATCTGGCGCGCTTCGCCGCGCGGCTTGAAGGCTTTGCGACCGAGTTTGGCGCCATCCTGTCACGGCAGACGGAAGTGGCAGCGAATGATGGCGGGCCGCGCAGCCCGAACCAGGCGGCGGAATAGGGCATGGGGGCGCAACTTTCCGGCGGGCGCGCTTCGGGGCGTTCGCGTTATCGCCCGATGGCGGAAATCAACGTCACGCCGCTTGTGGATGTGATGCTGGTGCTGCTGATCATTTTCATGGTGGCTGCGCCGTTGATGACGGTGGGCGTGCCGGTGGATTTGCCGAAAACCACTGCCCAGCCGCTCAATCAGGAAACGGAACCACTCACCATCACGGTCAATCCGGAAGGCAGGATCTTCCTGCAGGAAACCGAAGTGCCTTTGGATGGGCTGGTGCCGCGCCTGCAGGCGATCATGCGCGAACAGCCGCAAGGCGCGCCGGAGCGGCGGATTTTTGTGCGTGGCGACAAGGCCATTTCCTATGGCCGTGTGATGGAGGTGATGGGCACCATCGCCGGTGCGGGCTTCACCCGCGTGGCGCTTTTGGCGGAACAGCCTTCCGGGCCACCTGCCGCGACGGCGGCGCCGGCGGGGAGGCCCGCGACTCAGCCAGCACGCCCGGCCGCACCCGCGCCAGGCCGCCCGGCCCAGCCGCCCCGCGGCTGAGGGCCGGAAGGAGAGAGCCTTGCCCCGGGCCCAGCCCGATAAGCGCCTGAACAAGTGGCTGATGATCTCGGCAGCGCTGCATGTGGCGGTGCTCGGCATCGGGGCCTTGTTCTCGTTGGCACGGTCCATTCCTGAACCTCAGGAACAGGGCATCGCGGTGGAGCTTGTGGCCCCTGGCCCGGCGCAAATGGCGCGCGCCGATAACCCGGCGCCGGTACCGGGGCCGACAACAACGCCGACGCCAACGCCGCCGACGCCCGAGCCCCCGGCGCCGGAACCGCCGCGCGATGCGCCGCCCGAGCCAACCCCGCCGCCGCCTCCCCCACCGCCGGCGCCCGCTGCCGCGCCCGCGCCGGCACCGCCAAGCCCAGCGCCCCCAACCCCGCCTGCGCCGGCGCCAACGCCGAGCCCGGAGCCTTCACCCGCGCCGCGCGTCACACCGCAAACGCCAACGCAACAGCCCACACCGCCACGCCAGCAGGCCGCGCAGCCGCCGCGCCCGGAACCGCCTTTGCCCCTGCCGCCGCCGCCCGTGCCGCCGCCGCCCGAGCCATCGCGCCAGGCCGGCACGGGGCAGACGCCGCCCGTGGCGCGGCCGCAGGAAAACAGCTCATCGGTGCAGAATACGCTGGAGCGGCTGCGCGCCCAGCAGCAGCAGGACCGCGCGCCGACCGCGCGACCCAACCCTTCCGGCGCGCCGCGCCAGGGGGGTGGTTCGCCCACCGGCACGGCTGCGCTGACGCAGGGGGAAATCCGTGGCCTCGCGGATCAGGTGGCGGAATGCTGGAATGTGGATGCGGGGATGCTTGGGCTTCAGGAAATTACGGTTGAATTGCGCGTGCAGCTTGATGGCCAGGGCAATGTCCGCAATGTGGTGCCGGCGGGCAATATGCCGACCGATCCGCGTGTGAGATCGGTATTCGAATCGGCGCGACGTGCGCTATTATCGCCGGCATGCAATCCGTTGAAGGTGCCGGCTGACAAGCTGCAAACCGTGATGGCTTCCACTTTTCGCTTCAGCCCGCGCGGGCTGGTGCGCTGACTTCAGGATGATGGGCATGACAACTAGACGCTCCCTTCTGCTTGGTGCCGCGGGCGCGGTGACGATCTCCGGCCTTGCGGGCGCGCCTGACGCGGCCTTGGCGCAAGGGGCGGTGATTGACATCACGCGCGCGCGAACCAACCCTATTCCCATCGCCATTCCGGATTTTGCGGGCGCGGGGGATGGTCAGCGCTTTGGGCGCGATATTGCGCGTGTGGTGCAGGATAATTTGCGCAATTCCGGCCTGTTTCGCCCGGTGCAGCGCCAAGCCTTCATCCAGACGCCGGAAGCCGCCGCGCAAACACCGCGCTTTCAGGATTGGCGCGTGATTGGCGCGCAGGCACTCACCACAGGCCGCGCGGAAGTACAGGGCGGCAATCTGCGCGTCGAATTCCGCCTGTGGGATGTGCTGCCTGAAACCCAATCGGTAGGCACGGCCTTCACCGCGCCCACCGGCAATTGGCGGCGCATCGCGCATCTGATCTCCGACGTCATCTATGAAAGATTGCTGGGCGAAAAAGGCTATTTCGATACGCGCATCGTCTACATCGCGGAATCCGGGCCGCGTGATCGGCGCCTCAGGCGCCTCGCCATCATGGATCAGGATGGCGAAAACAACGCCTTCCTCACCGATGGGCGCGAAGCCGCGCTCACGCCGCGCTTTCATCCTTCGGCGGATCGTGTGGCCTTCATGTCCTATCAAAGCCGCGAACAGCCGCGCGTTGTCTTGTTTGATCTGAATACGCGCGGCCAGCAGGTGCTCGGCAATTTTCCAGGCATGACGCTGTCGCCACGTTTTGCGCCCGATGGGCGTTCCGTGGTGCTTTCCGCCATGCGCGGCGGTGATGCGAATATCTATACGGTTGATTTGGCGAGCCGACGCGAAAGGCAGCTTACCAGCGGCAATGCGCTTGATGTCAGCCCTTGCTATTCACCTGATGGCACGCAGATTGTCTTTAATTCCGATCGCGGCGGAGACCAGCAGCTTTACGTCATGGATGCGAATGGCGGCGGTATCCGTCGCATTTCCTTCGGCCGCGGGCGCTATGCGACACCGGTCTGGTCCCCGCGCGGCGATTTGATTGCCTTCACCCGCTTTGGTGGTGGTAGTTTTGCCATTGGTGTGATGCGCCCCGATGGATCGGGCGAACGTATCCTGTCCGAAGGTTGGAAGATGGAAGCGCCGAGCTTCGCCCCCAATGGTCGCATGCTGGTCTTTGGCCGGGAAACCCGTGCGACGGATTCACGCGGTGGCGGTTTTTCGGCGCGTATCCACACCATAGACATTGCGGGCTTTAATGAACGCCCCTTGCCAACACCGACTGACGCGACCGATCCGACCTGGTCGCCCCTGCTCTCCTGAAGGTTTTGGCTTGACCACAGCGAATCAAGCCTTTACCGCACCGCACAAAGCTATGATTTTCCTGAAAGGAAGCCAGTCATGAAGTTGAAATTCCTCGGCATTGCCAGCATTGCGCTGCTCGCCGCCTGCTCCAACTCCGATTCCAGCAGCAGCACGGGATCCGGTATGGGGGCAGGCAATATCCGCCCCGGCAGCCAGGAAGATTTGGTCGCCAATGTGGGTGATCGGGTCTTCTTCGATTTTGATCGCAGCAATATCCGCGCCGATCAGCGCCCGGTCTTGCAACGCCAGGCGGAATGGATGGGGCGCTTCCCGGAAGTGCGGGTGCAGGTTGAAGGCCATACGGATGAACGCGGCACGCGCGAATATAACCTGGCCCTGGGTCAGCGCCGCGCCAATGCGGCACGTGATGCCCTGGTGGCGGGCGGCGTTAATGGCGCGCGCATTTCGACCATTTCCTTCGGCAAGGATCAGCCGGCGGCACTCGGTTCGGATGAAGGCTCCTGGGCGCAGAACCGCCGCGCCGTCACCGTCGTTCGCTGAAGGAAGGGGCGCGGCTTCGGGCGCGCCGCTTGAAGGCCATGGCAGGATTTCCCTTCGCTTTGCGTTTGGCGTGTCTGGGCCTTGGGTTGGTGCTGGCAATGCCGGCGCTCGCCCAGGTGGAAAGCCGAGAGGGCATTGCGCTGCAAAACCAGATCCTGGATTTGCGGCGGGAAATTGATGCGCTGCGACGCGGTGGTGGCGCCATGCCTGCGCCAAGCGCGCCGGCGCGCGGGTCCGCCGCCTCGGGCGATCTGGTGCAGCAATTGCTCGGTCGCGTGCAGGAATTGGAAGAAGAAAACCGCCGTCAGCGTGGCCAGCTTGATGTGGCCGAAAACAATAATCAGCAGTTGCGCGCTGAAGTGGAAAAGCTGCGCGGCGATCTGGATTTCCGCCTGCAAGCGCTTGAGAGAGGGGCTGGCCGACCGGCCCCCGCGCGCCCTCCTCAGCCGGGGCCGGCGGCGCAAGCACCAGCCCCGGCACCCTCCAGCGCCCCTAGGACGGTTGACAAGGCCATTTCGGATGGGCGCGCCGCGCTGGGCCGGCGCGAATTTGCCGCCGCAGAGGCCGCCGCGCGGGAAGCCATCCGCGCCCGCCCCGGCGCCCGTGCCCAGGATGCGCATTTGCTGCTGGGCGATGCGCTGATGGGCAAGCGCGATTTCCAGAATGCCGCGCTTGCCTATGATGAAGCCTATAGCCGCAACCGCCAGGGTGCGCGCGCGCCAGAGGCGATGATCGGTCTGGCCAATGCCTTCCAGGGTTTTGGTGCGCGGCGCGAAGCCTGCGAAACCTTGGATAATTTGCGCTCTAACTTCCCCAATCTTGCTGGCCCGCAGGCGCAGCGCGCCGCCGATAGCCGCCGCCGCGCGCAATGCCGGTGAAATAGCCCCATGGGGATAGGCGGCTTCCTGCGCTGAGCCTGCCCGTCAGCGCGGGGGAATTCGCCGCCGCCATGGCGCCGCTCGGGCCATTCGGCGCGGCGCCATCGCTTGCCGTCGCGGTCTCGGGCGGGCCGCATAGCCTGGCAGCTTCCTTGCTGGCGCGGGATTGGGTGGCAGCGCGGGGCGGGCGGGTGCTTGCCCTGGTCGCGGATCACGGGCTGAGGCCCGAAAGCGGGGCCGAGGCCGATCATGTTATCGGGCTTTTGGCGCGGGCCGGGATTGCAGCGACATGCCTGCGGCTTGGCCTGCCAAATGGCGCGCGGATGCAGGAACGTGCCCGCACCGCGCGGCTGGCGGCGCTGACCGAGGCCGCCGCGCGCCATGGCTGCCCCTGGCTGCTGCTGGGCCATCATCGCGGCGATCAGGCGGAAACCCTGGCCTTTCGCGCCTTGCGCGGCAGCGGCGCGGCAGGCTTGGCAGCCATGGCGGCGCTGCGTGTGGCGCCCGATTGCCTGATCCTGCGCCCACTTCTGGCTTTTGCACCCGCCCGGCTGGAAGCGGTGGTGGCCGCCGCTGGGCTTGCCCCGGTGCGTGACCCTTCAAACGACAATCCACGCTTTGCCCGTATCCGCCTGCGCCAGGCCTTGGCCGACC
>JBIKXA010000181.1:0-7041 GCA_044356015.1 Roseomonas sp. | reverse complement strand
GAGATCCAGATTTTCTGGCCATTGATGACATAGCGATCACCGCGCTTTTCGGCCCGCGTCTTCAATTCCGTGGTGTTCAGGCCGGTATTGGGCTCGGTCACGCCGAAACAGGCTTTTTCGCGGCCTTCAATCAGCGGCGGCAGGAAGCGCTGCTTCTGCGCCGGGGTGCCAAACACCACCACCGGGTTCAGCCCGAAGATATTCATATGGATGGCCGAAGCGCCCGACATGCAGGCGCCGCTTTCTGCCACCGCCTGCATCATCACGGTCGCTTCCGAAATGCCGAGGCCGGCGCCGCCAAATTCCTCGGGCATCGCAATGCCAAGCCAACCGGCGGCGGCGACCGCCCGATAAAACTCCTCGGGAAAGCGGGCTTCCTGGTCAATCTTCAGCCAATATTCATCGCCGAAATCGGCGCAGAGCTTCAGAATTTGCGCGCGGAGTTCGGTTTGCGCTTCGGTCAGTGAATACTGCACGGAACCATCCTTGGGTTAGTCTTGCTTCGAAATTGCGGTTTTGACGCGGGCTGGTCAATCGCATGGCGTTGCCTTCGCCGTGGCTCTCGGGCAAACACCGCGCCTGGAGCTTTAGCATGACCGAAGACACCCCCACCCTGCCGGACCGGCTTTCCAATGACCCGAGCAGCCCGTTTTATGATGAGGCGCTGCTGAGCCGCGGCGTTGGCATTCGCTTCAAGGGTCAAGAAAAGACCAATGTCGAGGAATATTGTGTTTCGGAAGGCTGGGTCCGGGTAAGCCTCGGCAAGGCCACTGACCGTCGCGGCAGGCCGCTGACCATGAAGCTGACCGGGACGGTGGAGCCTTATTTGCGCTGAGTTTTTCGGTCTTGTCATGAGCTTTATGCTGACCGATGCCGAAAATAATCCAGCTCTGCGCGCCTCGCCGCGGCGCAGAATACCGCGGCGGCGACGGAAAGCGGTTGGGTTCGGCGGTATATGATGCCCTGGCCAACGCGCAGCCATGGTGGATGAAATGCTATTTCGCGAAGCGCGCCGGACTTCAGCGCATCGGCGCAGTATTCTGGCCAAATCATGCAGATGGCATCTGATGCTGACACAATTTCAATCATGGATCGCGGCGTTGCGCATTCGATCACCGGGATAAAGAAGCGCCCATCTTCTGACAGTGCCCCGAAGCCGCAAACCGGCGGCAGCAGCTGCGCAATACGCCCCGGAAGACGCGGCCCAACCAGGGGAAAACGCGCAAGTTCTTCAAGCGTCACCTCCTTCAAGCTGGCAAGCTCATGGTCGGCGCGCACGATGATACTGCCTTCACGTTCCGGGAAGGGTTCCTTCGCAAGTTCCGGAAGCTTGTTGGCCTCGCTCATCTCACCAATGGCAAGGTCCACTTCGCCGCTTTGAACGGCTTCGGATAGTTTCCACCAATCAAGCTCTCTCAGGCTGATCGAAAGTGCGGGTTCGGCAGCCTTCAGCGCCGCCATGGCCGTACCTGCCCAGGATTGGGCCACAAAGGCGCCGGCGGCAATGCGCAATGTCTCCGACCCGCTACTGCGCAATGATTCGATCTTTTGGCGGAATAGGGTCTCGGCACTGATGAGGGTTGTGGCCTCCTTCAATGCGCGCGCGCCATCTGGGGTAAGTGAAACGCCGTGCGGGCCACGATCAAACAAAACAAAGCCGAGATCCCGTTCAAGCGACTTGATGATGCGCGTAAGATGCGGCTGACTTATATCCAGACGTTGGGCCGCCCGATGAAAATTCAGGGTTTCGGCCAAGGCAAGCGCCGCTTTCAGACGATCAAGCATGCCAGTCTTTCGATACCAATAAGGTATCACGAGCCTAGTGTAACAGTATCACCACATCAAGTACGGTCCTTCAGTGTTTTTTGAGGACCAAAGCGCATGTCCAACCCCTTGAAGCGTTTGACCTCGGCAGTGATCGCCTCAGCGATTGTCGCCATCATGGCGCCGCTGCCGCTTTCTTCTGCCGATGCCCAATCTGTGCCGACGCGGCTTGGCGAACTTACGCTTGAGAATGGGTTTCCAAGCCGCCAAACCGCAGATCGGCTTTATGACGAAATGGATTTCCAGCGGGCAACCCAGGCCTATCTTTGGGCGCTGCCGGCGGTGGGCTTCAAGGCGCTTTATGATGCGCAAACCAAGACGCTCGGCGCCAGCAATGGCGATATCATGTTCTACCGCGACTTGGCGGATAAGGCGGGCATGCTGACGCCCAATATCACCACGCTTTATGCCTTCAGCTTCTGGGACCTGGCCAGGCAGGGGCCGATGGTTGTGGAGGTTCCGCAAGGTTTGACAGCGGGCGGCGTGCTCGACATCTGGCAGCAGCCCATCACCGATATGGGCCAGACAGGGCCGGATAAGGGCGCCGGCGGCAAATACCTGATTCTGCCACCTGGCAGCCCTGATATTGATGCGCCGGGCTACATCATTTTTCGCGCGCCCAGCAACCAAGTGTGGTTTGGCACGCGCGGGCTTGATCCTGACAGGGCAGTGGCGGAGGCCACGTTGCGCAAGTTCAACATCTATGGCTGGAACCAACGGGATCGGCCTGCCCCCACAAAATTCCTGGAAGTGGGTGGCCGCGCCTGGCAATCAACGCAGCCCGACACGCTGGAATACTGGAAGCTATTGACCGAGCTTTATGCCAATGAACCGGTGGCACCGCGCGACCGCATGATGTTCGGCATGCTGCGGTCACTTGGCATCGCGCCAGGCACGGCCTTCAATCCGGATGCGCGGCAGACGCGCATTCTGACGGAAGCTGCCAAGGTGGGTGATTTGATGGCGCGCACCATCGCCTATGACAAGCGCTATGCGGGTGCCACCGTTTATCCCGGCAGGCGCTGGGAATATGCGGTGCTGTTCGATCTGGATCAGGAATCGCCGGACAAAAACCGCGTTCAGTTCGATGAGCGTTCATCCTGGTTCTATGAAGCCATTGGCATGTCGGTTGGCATGCAGGGCCGCATCGTTGGCTTTGGTCAGGTCTATCTTGAAACCTCCAAGGATCGGGATGGCAATTGGCTTGATGGTGGCAAGACCTATCGCTTGCGGGTTGAGCCTAACCCGCCGGTACGGCAATTCTGGTCCATTACGCTTTATGACAATGTCACGCGCGGCCCTTTGGTGACCGCGCAGGGTGCTGCTGATCTTTCCTCGCGCAATCCTGATTTGGTCAAGAATGCGGACGGTTCAGTGGATGTCTATTTCGGGCCGGAACGGCCGGCCAATGCGGCGAATTGGATCAGGACAAACCCGGGCAAAGGCTGGTTTCCTTATTTCCGCTTTTACGCCGCAACAGAAGCCTATTTCGACAAAAGCTGGCAGCTGAACGATATCGAGTTGGTGAGATAAGCCGGCGTGCAGCAGGGAGGTTCTATCATGTCCATGTCCATCAACCGCCGCGGCTTGTCAGCCTTGGCGCTTTCGACATCCATTGCACTGACCATCAGGCCATCATGGGGCAACACCGCGATCACGCCCGATGAAGCCAAGGCCATTGCGCGGGAGGCTTGGGCCTATGCCTATGCGCCGCTACAGGGCTATCAGACCATGTATAACCAGACGCAGAATAGGGCGTTCGGTGGCTATGTCGGCGGCTTCAATCAGTTCCGGCATTATGCGCGTTCCGCCACACCCGCGGATACGGATATTGTGACGCCCAATAACGACACACCTTATTCCTGGGCGTGGTTGGATCTGCGCGCGGAACCCATGGTGTTGTCTCTGCCAGCCGTACCGGCACCGCGCTATTATGTGAACCAGTGGTTTGATCTGTACACGCATAACTTCGCCTATACCGGCGTGCGCGCCACGGGGCGGGAGGCTGGAAACTATCTGTTCGTTGGCCCGCGTTGGAAGGGTACTATACCTGCCGGAATCACCAAGGTTTTCGTGGCCGAAACTGAATTCGTGGGAACGCTGACACGCACGCAACTCTTTGGCGCCGAGGATGTCGCAGCACTTCAGGCGGTGCAGGCGGGCTATAAGCTTACGCCGCTGTCGCAATTCACTGGCACAGCCGCGCCCGCTGCCGTGCCTGCAATTGATTGGCCGGTATGGGATGCCGCGAAGGCCGAGGGGATTGAGTTCATTTCCTATCTGAACGCGCTTCTGCCCTTCATGCCGACACATGCTTCAGAACAAGAAATGTTCGCCCGCTTTGCGCGTATCGGCATTGGTGCGGGCAGGAATTTCAATGCGAATACGCTTGCGCCGGAAATCAGGGCGGCGATAGAAGCGGGCAGCGCCGAAGCAGCCAAAACGCTGCGCGACGGCGCTGTTCAGCAAAAGGATTCACGGGCCATGTTCGGCACGCGTGAAGAATTGGCTGATGGCTACATCACAAAGCGCAATTACGGCGCCATGCTGGGCATTTACGGCAATACAAAGGAAGAGGCGGTCTATGGCAGCCAACAGACCGACAGCGATGGCAAGGTTCTGGATGGCAATCGGCGCTGGGTCTTGCGCTTTGAACCAGGCCAGCTTCCGCCCGTGACGGAATTCTGGTCCATCACCATGTATAATCTGCCGCAGCGATTCTTGGTGGATAACCCCCTGAACCGCTATTCAATTGGTGATCGTACTGCGGGTCTTGCGAAAGGCGCTGACGGCTCGCTCGAAATCTACATGCAGGCGGAGAGCCCTGGGCCTGGTAAGGAATCCAACTGGCTGCCGGCACCGAAAGGCCCGTTCTTTTTCGTCGGGCGCTTCTATGGTCCGAAGGCAGAAGCGCTGGATGGGCGCTGGAATTTGCCGGCATTGATCGAGGCGAAGTAGCTATCTGCCGCAGTAAACACGCCTCCGCGGCGCCATGCATTGCTAGTGCGCTATGACCGAGTAGTTCAAGCCAGTATCACGGCGCCTGCCCGTCCCCAGGACCAAGCCCTTTCGCTTTGTCGCGGTTTTTGAAGCGTATGGCCATGGGGAGGAAAACGCATAGAAAAAGCGGAAGAACGAGCATAAAGCCCAGCACAAAGGGCACCGTGACAGCGCATAGCACACAGGTTCCAAAGACAATCCAAAGGCGCGCCCGTTCATTGCGTTGAATTTTCAGAAGCCCCCAGAGCAAGAGCGTTGGGGCGATGAACCAGTCAAAATAGAAGCGCGCATTGGCAAAACTATACGGTGATTCTTTCGCTAGAAAGGCGAGAGCCCGAAAAAAGCTATCCGAGGGCCAGCTGAGAATCGAGAGAACCAAAAAGAGCCTTGTGTGCCCAGTCAGCATTGCTATCCTCGGCAGAAAGGGAAGAACGCCTACCAAACCAATAACGATCGCCAAGATGGCGAGGCGCCGTTCACTAACAATCATGACCTACACCAGGGAGCGTTTGGCGGAAGCAATGACACAGACACTTTGCTTCCACTGAAGTCTTACCCACCGGCCGCATCCAATTCCGCAACCGCAGCCGCATCCAGTTTAAGTGCTGCTGCCTTGGCAAGTTCTGCCAATTGCGCGGCGCTTGTGGCGCTGGCAATCGGCGCCGCCAGACCCGGACGACCCTTAAACCACGCAAGTGCTACCTGCGCCGGCGTGGCACCCATGCGTGCCGAAACCTTATCCAAAGCCGCCAGCACCTTCAGCCCTTTTTCATTCAGATATTTCCCCGCACCACGCGTGCCGCGCGGGCTTTTGCCGAGGTCAGCCTCGGCCCGATACTTGCCGGACAAAAACCCTGAAGCGAGCGAGTAATAAGGGATCACGCCAACCCCTTCCGCCGCGCAAAGCGGCAGCAGATCAGCCTCGATGCCACGTTCCAGGAGGTTGTAATGCGGCTGCATGGTCTGATAGCGCGGCAGGCCATGCTTGGCGCTGATATCCAGCGCTTCCTTGAAGCGAGGTGCAGAGAAATTGGAAGCGCCAATGGCGCGCACCTTGCCCGCCTTGATCATCTTATCGAAGGCAGCGAGCGTTTCTTCCTGCGGCACACTCTCATCATCGCGATGGGACTGATAAAGATCAATCACATCCGTCCCAAGACGCTTCAGCGATGCTTCAACGGCGCTGGCAAGATAGGTTGCAGAAAGCCCCTTGCCGATGCCGGGCATTTCCATGCCCGCCTTGGACAGGATCAGCACATCATGGCGGCGCCCACGCGCCTTCAGCCATTCTCCCATGATGGTCTCGGACTCGCCGCCCTTATTGCCCGGCACCCAATAGGCATAGACATCCGCGGTATCGAGCGCATTGAGGCCAAGCTCCACCAGCTCATCCAAAACCCGGAAGGATTGGGCCTTGTCCAAGGTCCAGCCAAAGACATTGCAGCCGAAAATCACGGGTGGGACGAAAATGCCGGAACGGCCGAGTTCGATTTTTTGCATCTGATGATCCTGTTTGAACGCAAGATTGCCGGCTTTGCGCGGCGCCGGAAAGGGGGGCGGGCAAGGGCTGCACTTTAATCTTGCAAAGTCGCTGTCAGATGGGGCAGAACGACACCAAAGCAAAGCATGAAGGAGGCACCGCCATGGCCGGGAAGAAGCTGCCAGAACGTTCATTCCAGGAACTCTATCGTGACGACCCTGACCGCGCCGATGCGCTGGTCTGGGGCCGGCGCGGCGCCTTGAAGGGTGCGGCGCTTGCCGCCATGGGCGCGGCCTTGGGTGCCACCATCCCCTTCGGGCGCAATATGCCAGGCGGGCTGGTGCCGGCGGCGCTGGCGCAGGGCGGCGCTCAGCCGCAATTGCTGCAAATGGAGGGCAAGGCGCCCCTGATCATGCAGGGCGAACGCCCGCTGACAGCGGAAACGCCAGAGCATTTGTTGGATGATCCAATCACCCCTGCCGACAAATTTTTCATCCGCAACAATGGCACCACGCCGGACCCCGTGGCCGATCCGCGCGCCTGGAAAATCCGCATTGATGGCGAAGTGAATACCCCGATTGAGCTTTCCATCGCCGAACTTGAGCAGCGATTTGAAGTGGTGACACGCCAGCTGCAAATGGAATGCGGCGGCAATGGGCGCGCTGCCTTCTCACCGCAGGCATCGGGCAATCAATGGGGCAATGGCGCCATTTCCAATGCGGCATGGACTGGCGTGC
>JBIKXA010000038.1:0-22673 GCA_044356015.1 Roseomonas sp. | reverse complement strand
CGCAATAACCCGGCGGCGGGGCATATTGATATCGCGCGCATGGTCTATGTTGCGGAAACCGATGAACAGGCGCGCGCCGATACGGAAGAACACATCCTGCATCATATCCGCAATTTCAACAGCGCCGGCACCAGTGGCTATCTGGGATCGGTTTCCGAAAAGGGGCAGGCGCTGGATTATGGGGTGCTGGCGGAAACCACCCTGTTACATGGCAGCCCGACCACCGTGGTTGCGAAGCTCCGCGCCCTGCAAGCGCGCACCGGCATGACCAGCCTGCTGCTGCATTACCCACCCTATTACGGGCATGAGAAAATCCTCCGCAGCCTCACGCTTTTTGCGCAGCATGTGATCCCGGCCTTCCGTCCGCCAGCCAATAGGATCGCCGCCGAATAGGCATGGATTTCATCCGGCGGGTAGGGTAAAGGGCGGAAATTCTGGAAGCCTATTCCAGTCAACAGGGACAAGAGAGGAAATACCATGACACTTGAAAGAAGATCCATTCTGGCCGCTGGTGGCGGCGCGGCTGCCTTTGGCGCATTGCCCTGGGGCAGTGCGCGTGCGCAGGCTGCGAATACCATCAAGATCGGCCTGCTTTCGGATATGTCCGGGCCGTATCGGGACCTGAATGGCCCGAACAGCATTTCGGCCACACGCCTTGCAATGCAGGAAATGACAGCGGCGCGCGGCCTTAATGTTGAGCTGGTCGTGGCCGACCATCAGAACCGCCCTGATGTTGGCATCAATATCACGCGCCAATGGTTTGACCGCGATGGCGTGGACATGGTGTTGAACCTTGCGGCATCTTCCGTGGCGCTCGCCGTTTCGGAACTGGCGCGCGAGAAGAACAAGGTTGCCATTGCAACTTCCACAGCAACCTCTGATCTTACCGGCCGTGCCTGCAACGCCAATACGATCCATTGGGTTTATGATACCTATATGCTGGCCAAATCCACCGGTGCGGCCATGGTGCGCGCGGGGGGCGATAGCTGGTTCTTCATCACGGCGGATTACGCCTTCGGACATGCGCTGGAACGCGATACTTCCGCGTTCGTTCGCGCCGCGGGTGGTCGGGTTGTCGGCCAGGTGCGCACGCCCTTTCCGGGCACCACGGATTTTTCATCCTTCATCCTGCAGGCGCAGGCCAGTCGCGCAAAGGTGATTGGTCTGGCCAATGCCGGCACCGATACCACCAACTGCATCAAGCAGGCTTCGGAATTCGGCATTACGCGGCGCGGCATCAAGCTGGCGTCCATGCTCATGTTCATCAGCGATGTGCACGCCCTTGGGCTTGAAACGGCTCAGGGTCTTGTATGCACCGCGTCCTATTATTGGGATACGGATGACAAGACACGCGGTATCGCCCGTCGCGTTTTGGCGAATTCCGGTGTCAATACGCCGGTCACCATGGCGCAGGCTGGCGACTATTCCGCAACGCTGCACTATCTGAAGGCTGTTGCCGAATTGGGGGCGGGGCCGTCTAAGGCCAGTGGGCGCGCCGTTGTGGAACGCATGAAGGCCATGCCGACGCAAGATGACGCCTTCGGCGCAGGCACAATCCGTGCCGATGGCAGAAAGATTCACCCGGCCTTTTTGTATGAGGTGAAGACACCGGCGGAAAGCAAGGGCCGGTTTGATTACTACAAGCTGTTGCAGACCAGCCCGGCTGAGGATGCCTTCCGTTCGCTGGCGGATGGCGGCTGTTCGCTGGTGCGTAGCTGATCTATTTTCTCACGGGGCGGCGCGCTGCCGCCCCGTGGGTCAATCATCCCTTGGGCAAGGGCGGCAGCGGTGTCGCCTCCGGCGGGATTTGCACTTCCGCGACATTCAGCGTCATGGAAACCGCGACGTAATAGCCGCTGACCGCGATCAAATCCACCACGCCCTGTTCGCCGAAACGCGCTGCCGTGGCAGCGAAAGTTGCGTCTGATACGCCGTGATCGCGGTGCAATTCCGTGCAGAATTCATAGACCAGGCGCTGATCTTCCGTCATGCCGGCGGGGCGGCGGCCCTCGGCAAGATCAGCGGCAATCGCAGGCGGCAAGCCAGCCTTCATCGCCATGGCGTGATGCGCATACCATTCATATTGGCTGGTCCAGACGCGCGCCGTAATCAGGATGGCGAATTCATTCAAATCGGTGGGAATGGAGCTATTGAAGCGCAGATACTCACCCACCTTTTGCATTCTATCGGCGAAAACCGGGCTGCGCAGCCAGGCATTGAAGGGACCACGCAAGCCGCCGCGAGGGCCCTTGATGATGCCCTCAGCCGCGGCGCGCTGCTCCGCGCTCATGCTCTCTGGCGTCAATTCGGGGAAGCGCGGTTTCCTGGGCGTTGCCATTATGATTTCCTTTGGCTGAAGAAAGCCGCAAGCGATGTGCCCCGGCAGATGGGACAAGGCTAGACAGCGCAAGGGCAGGGGGCAAGGCAGACTTGCCGTGGCAGGGGGCTTTGGTTAGCGTAACCCCCAAGGATGATCGGCCAAGTTGAGGCAGGGCCAGCAGCAAGCCGGATGGAGAAGCACCATGCATGATATCGTTATCCGCGGCGGCACCATTGTGGATGGGCTCGGCACGCCGCGTTACACCGGTGATGTCGCGATTGATGGCGACCGCATCACGCAGGTGGGCGGCAAGGCCGGCCCGGCGCGGCGCGATGTGGCGGCGGAAGGCCGGCTGGTCACCCCCGGCTGGGTGGATGTGCATACGCATTATGATGGGCAAGCCACCTGGGACCCCAATTTGGCGCCTTCATCCTGGCATGGCGTGACAACGCTGCTGTTCGGCAATTGCGGCGTTGGCTTCGCGCCGGTGCAGAAGAACCACCATCAGGCGCTGATTGATCTGATGGAGGGCGTGGAGGACATCCCCGGCATTACGCTGAGCGAAGGGTTGAAATGGAATTGGGAAAGCTTCCCCGAATATCTTGATGCGCTGGAAGCCATGCCGCGCACATTGAATATCGGTGCGCAGCTCGCGCATCATCCCTTGCGCGTTTATGTCATGGGCGAACGCGGGCTGAAGCGCGAGAATGCAACCGGCGATGATATTGAAGCCATGGCGCGCCTGACGCAGGAAGCCTTGGAAGCCGGCGCCTTCGGCTTCACCACATCGCGCACGGATCAGCACAAGACCCTCGCCGGCGATCTGGTGCCGGGGCGTTATGCGGAGGAAGAGGAATTGCTCGCCATCGGCCGCGCCATGGGCAAGGCCGGGCGCGGCACTTTCGGTATGCTGAGCGATTTTGAGGATGAGGCTGCGGAGTTCCGTTGGCTGCGCGAAGTTGCAAAATCCACCAAGCGCCCGGTGTGGTTCCTGCTGACCGATCGTGCCTATGACCCGCAGCGTTGGAAGCGCCTGATGCAGGGCGTGCATCAGGCACGCGCAGAAGGGCTTAGTCTTGCCGCGCAAGTCGCGGGGCGCACGGTTGGGTTGATCCTGGGGCTGACGACATCGCTCAATCCCTTTGCGTTGCGCGAGAGTTTTGCGGCGCTTGCGGGGCTGCCGCCGGCTGAGCAATTGGCACGGCTGCGGGATCCTGAAACACGGCGGAAAATCCTTTCCGAAGAAGCATCGAAGCGCTTGTTGGATGTGCTGCCGCCATTGTCGCGCCAGATCGCGACTCGTTGGGACAATATGTTCGAATTGGGCGATCCGCCGGATTATGAACCGCCGCGGGAGCGCAGCATTGCTGCCCTCGCCGCCAAGGCCGGGCAGGATCCCGCTTCCTATTGCTATGATTTCCTGATTGGTGCTGATGGTGGGCGGATGCTCTATTTTCCCGTCACCAATTACGTGACGGGTGATCTTTCCGTCGTGCGCGAAATGAATTTGGACAAGGCGACTGTGCTTGGCCTTTCCGATGGTGGTGCCCATTGCGGCGTGATTTGCGATGCCTCCACCCCCAGCTTCATGCTGACCCATTGGGCGCGTGATCGGAAGCGCGGCGATGGGCTGCCCCTGGAATTCGTGGTGAAGCGGCAGACCAGCGAAACGGCGGATTTCTTTGGCCTGACGGATCGCGGGCGATTGGCGCCGGGTGCCATGGCTGATGTGAACATCATCAATTTCGATGGACTGCGCTTGTATCATCCTGAGATGATTTATGACCTGCCAGCGGGTGGGCGGCGTTTGGTGCAGCGCGTTGATGGCTATGACATGACGCTGGTTGCCGGCAAACCAATTCGCGAAGCGGGGCATGATACGGGCGCGCTGCCGGGCAAGCTGCTGCGTGCGACAAGCTGAAGGCGCGCAGTGATGGGGCCGCAGCTAAAGCGCCGTAGTTTGTTGGCCAGTCTCGGCGCGATGGTCGCGGCGCCGCGCTTGGCCCACGCAGCCTGGCCCGAGAGACCGCTGCAATTGATCGTGCCTTTCGCAGCTGGCGGCGGCACCGACATTTCAGCGCGCACCATGGCGCAATTCCTGGAACGCGAATTAGGCCAGCCTGTGGTCGTGCAAAATCGCCCCGGCGCGGGCGGAGAGATCGGCCTTTCCGCCATCGCCGATGCGCGACCAGATGGTTATACCATCGGCATCATTAATACGCCGGGCATTGTAACGATCCCGATTGAAAGATCGCCGCGCTGGTCTTTGGCAAGCTTCACCTTCATCGCCGGCGTTGTCGAAGACCCAACAACCTTTGCCGTGCATCCCGAAAGCCCGATACGCAATATTGCCGATTTGATCGCTGCCGCCAAAGCAAAGCCAGGTGAGGTAACGGTTGGCACGCAGGGCGTCGGCTCGGCTGGGCATATCAGTGCCCTATTATTGGAACAGGCGGCTGGTATTCGCTTGGAATGCGTCAGCTACTCCGGCTCCGCGCCTGCGGCCGTGGCTTTGATGCGCCGCGATATTCAAGTGACGACGGCAAGCTTGGGCGAAAGCCTGACCTTCGCGCAGCAGCAGCCATGGCGAGTATTGGGGTTGATGTCCTCAGCGCGGTCCGAATTTGCGCGGGATGTGCCGACTTTCAAGGAAGCGGGTTACGACATTCGCGGCGGGTCGCTCCGCGGCATTGGCGCGCCACGGGGCCTGCCCGAAGATGTGGTGCGTCGGCTTTCTGTGGCGATTGGTGCCGCGCTGCGCCATCCTGAATTTCGCGCGGTGAGTGCGCGGACTTTCCAGCCGCTGCGCTTTCTGGATAGTGCAGAATATATTGCTTATTTGCAGGATGCTGATGCAGCGCATCGCGCACTTTGGCGCGCACGGCCTTGGAATAGCTGAGGCCGGTATCCGTTACGTCAGCCGATAATGGCTCGGCATTTCGTCCTTGAGCGCGACACCTGTCGCGCCAAGCTTGCGCGCTTCCACCAATAGCCAAAGCGCCTTGGCGGCAGCGGCATCCGCGCCAAGCCCACCGGGGCGGATATTGCTGATGCAATTGCGCATGGCGTCATTGCTGCCGCGGCGCGCTGCCCAGGTCAGGTAAAGCCCCATGCTATCGGTCGCGGAAAGTCCGGGCCTTTCGCCAATCAGCACAACCACCGCTGCCGCTTCCATCGCCTCCGCAATATCATCCCCAAGCGCGACGCGCGCCTGTTCGGCAATGATGATGGGGCCGGGTGCGAAGCCTGCCGTGCCGAGAGCCGGCACCAACGCCGCGAGCAAAGCCGGCGCCTGCTGCTGCACGCCACGCGCGCAAAGCCCATCCGCCACCACCAGCGCAATGCTGCCCTTCGCCTTTGCCAGCGTGGTGCCTTCCCGCAGCTTGCGGCCAAGATCGGGGCGCAGCAGATAGCGCCTGCGTTCTTCTGCCTGGCTTGTTACGCGCTGAATGGGCAGACCCAGGGGCGTTAGTTCCGCCGCAAGCTTCGCCACATCCAGGCTGGACCAAACTGCATCGCGTGCGCGCGCATGCGCTTCCTGAAAATCGAGATGCGCGGTGGTAGGCAGCGCATTGCCCACGCGCCCCAGCGCCACACGCGCATCGGTAAAGCGGCGCAGATCGCGCCATTTGCTGGGCGTGCTCATCCAAGCCCAATCAGCTTGGGTGACAGGCGCGCAGGGATCGCCTCAGTCGTGCTGCCAAGGCCCATGCGGTGAAGCCAATCCTCAAATTCCGGCGCAGGGCGTTTGCCAAGTGCCGCGCGCGCATAAAGCCCATCATGGAAAGATGTGGATTGGTAGGCGAGCATGACATCATCAGCGCCTGGCACGCCCATGACGTAAGTGACACCCGCAGCAGCCAGGCACGTCAGCAGCGCATCCATATCATCCTGATCCGCTTCCGCATGGTTGGTATAGCAAACATCAACACCCATCGGCAGGCCAAGCAGCTTGCCGCAGAAATGATCTTCCAACCCAGCACGGAGAATCTGCTTGCCATCAAACAAATACTCCGGACCGATGAAGCCCACGACGGAATTGACCAAAAGCGGCGAAAAGCGCCGCGCAACCGCATAGGCGCGCGCTTCCAGGGTTTGCTGATCCACGCCGTGATGCTGATCCGCACTCAACGCACTGCCCTGACCGGTTTCGAAATACATCACATTCTGCCCAAGGCTGCCGCGTTTGAGTGACAGCGCCTGATCATGCGCCTCAGTCAGTAGCGCCAAATCAACACCGAAAGACCGATTCACGCCTTCCGTCCCGCCGATGGATTGAAACACCAGATCAACCGGCGCCCCCATATCCATGGCGCGCATGGTGGTCGTAACATGCGCCAGCACGCAGCTTTGCGTTGGGATGTCGTAGGCCAGGCGCAGCCGGTCCAGCATATCCAGAATGCGCAGCACCGCTTCCACATTATCGGTCGCGGGATTGACGCCAATCACCGCATCACCTGCACCCAACAGCAGCCCATCCAAAGTGGCGGCAGCGATGCCACGAGGATCATCCGTTGGGTGATTGGGTTGCAGGCGGATTGAAAGCCGCCCCTGAAGGCCGATGGTATTGCGAAACCGCGTGATATTCTCGCATTTCGCCGCAACGGCAATCAAATCCGCCGCACGCATGATTTTTGAGACAGCCGCCACCATCTCCGGCGTCAGCCCCGGCGCCAGTGCTGCGAGTCTTGCGCCATCAGCCGCATCCGAAAGCAACCAATCGCGCAAGCCACCGATTGTCAGGCTGCTGATCTGCGCAAAAGCTGCCTTGTCGTGCCTATCCTGAATCAGTCGCGTGACCTCATCTGCCTCGTAGGGGATGACAGTTTCCGACAGGAAATGCCTGACCGGCAGATCTGCCAGGGCGCGCTGCGCGGCGATGCGTTCCTCAGCGCTCTCGGCGGCAACACCGGCCAGCGCATCGCCAGACCGGAAGGGGGTCGCGCGCGCCAGCAATGTCTTCAGATCGGGGAAGACATAACGCGTGGTGCCGATGGTCTGCGCGAAGGCCATGCTGCTTCTGCCGTGGTGAATGACGTTGACGCATTATGACAGGAAGCCAATCGGGATTCGAGACTTAAAGCGACATGGCCAGCATGACAGGTAGGGCGCATGGGGATAGAATATTTGTCGAAGCAGGAGAACGATGATGCGCATCGCGGTGATGGGAACAGGTGGTGTTGGCGGTGGTTTTGGTGCAGCCTTGGCCAAGGCCGGCGCGGATGTGACCTTCATCGCCCGTGGTGCGCATCTGGCAGCGATGCAGCGTGACGGTTTGCGAATTACGGGAGGCCGGGGCGAAACACATCTGGTGCCGACCAAGGCCACTGATGATCCGGCCAGCATCGGGATAGTGGATCTGGTGATGTTCTGCGTGAAGCTATGGGATGTGGAGGCCGCCGGTGAGGCCATTCGTCCCCTGGTCGGCCCCGCTACCGCCGTGTTGCCGTTGCAAAATGGCATTGATGCCAGCGAAAGGCTGGTCCCCATTCTGGGCGCGCAAGCGGTCATGGGTGGTGTTGCGCAAATCAGCGCAACCATTGATGCACCAGGTGTCATTCGCCAGACTGGGACTTTCATGCGGCTCGCCTTTGGCGAGCTTGATGGCGGTGTTTCGGCCCGCAGCAGGAAGTTTCTGGAATGGTGCCAGAAGGCCGGCTTTGATGCGACGCTGAGCGAGCGAATCCTGACTGAGCTTTGGCTGAAATTCATCATCCTGGCGACGAATTCCGGCATGACAGCGCTGACGCGCCGCCCGCTTGGTGAATTGCGCGATGATGCCGATATTGCCCCTTTTTTCCGCGCCGGATTTGAAGAGGTAATTGCGCTTGCTAAGGCCAAGGGCGTTTGGCTGCCTGATGATGTGCTCGACCGTAGCATGAAATTCACCATGGGTGCGCCGGCCGGCATGCGCGCTTCCATGGCGGTGGATTTGATCCGCGGCAACCGCATTGAATTGCCGTGGCTTTCGGGCAAGGTTGTCGCTCTTGGGCGGGAGCTTGGTGTGCCAACACCAACGCATGCCATGATCAATGCGGCGCTGAAGCCCTACGCCATGGGGGCACTAAAGGATTAGCTTGCGCTTTGCGCGCGCCAATGATCGGCGATCTGGCCCATGGTGGCGGGCCAGATATTGCCGCGCGCCAGAATGCCATCCAGCATTGCATTGAAGGCGCGGATGCGATGCGGCACGCCCATCAGCCAGGGCGTGATCGGCACCACCAGAATGCGTCCGCCCTTGGTGGACTCTGCTTCCCGATCCAAGATTGCATGCGCCGCTAGGATAGCATTGGTGAAATCCTCAGTCGGCAGATGCTGTTGATGCAGCATGCGTTGATCCGATAAATCCTGTGACAGCGGCATGCAGATAAGCTGCCCGGCATCCGTGTTCATGACATAAGGCATATCATCATTCGCCCAGCCGGTTGTGAAGCTGAAGCCCGCTTCCGCAACAAGGGATAGTGTATGGCTTGATTCAGAATGGGCCGGCGAATGCCAACCGCGCACCGAAGTGCCGAAGCGCGCGCGGAGTAGGGCTGCGGCTTCCTGCACCGTGGCGCGTTCCTGGTCGAGCGAGACACCACTGTGATGCAGGCGCCCCATATCGAAGCCAGCACAGGCAATTTCCCATTGTGCCTGTGCAAGATCATCCATCAGCGCCGAATAGCGGCGAGCAAGTACGGCACTCAGCAAGGCGGTAGCGGGCAAGCTGCGCGCAGCAAGTGATTTCATCAGCCGATAAACACCAATGCGATTTCCGTAGTCGCGCAGCGTATAATCCCAGTAGGAAGGATAAGGCCTTTCCATGCCCCCCGGTGCGATGAAGGGCTTGAGCGGCATATCCATCGGGAAATGGCCCATATGCACAGCGATGCAAAGCGCAACACGCGCACCATTTGGCCATGTCACCGGCGGCGTATGTGGGAGCGCGCGGAAGGGATAGATTTCATGATCCATCCCACGCCGACGCACGGGGTAGTGCAGATAATCTTCAGGCAAGCCCTTCATGGTGTCCCCGCTGCGATCCAGGATTGCGCTTCCGCCAGATGATGTTCCGTATACCAGGCAGCGATTTCCCGCCCGGTTGCCAGCCAGACCTTGTCATGGCCCACCACATGCCGGAGCACATCATCCAAGGCGCTGATGCGATGCGGTTGGCCGATCAGAAAGGGATGGAGTGGCATGCACATCACCGTGCCGCTTTCAGCCCCTTCTTCGTAAAGCTGATCGAATTGCGCCTTGCAGATGGCGGCGAAGCGCTCAGGCGGCGTATTGCGCATGACCAGTAGCGGAACATCATTGATTTCGAGCGAATAGGGAATGCTGATCAGATGACCGCGGCGCACCTTGATCGGTGTCGGCTGGTCATCATGCAGCATGTCCAGCGTGTATTTGATGCCTTCTTCCGCGAGAAGATGCTGAGTGGTTTCGTCATTTGAAATGGCCGGCGTCAGCCATCCATCCAATTCCTGACCACTGGCGCGCTTGATGGTTTCGCGGTTTTCGCGAATCACCGCGCGCTGCTGTTCTTCGTTCATGCCGTAGAAATAACGAGTATTATAGGTGCCGTGGCTGAACAATTCCCAGCCGAGATCGCAGCATCGTTCGATAATTTCCGGGTAATGATCGCAGACCGCCACATTGAGCGAGACACTGCCCCGCACCCCATGGCGCGCCATGACATCGGCCATACGCCAGAAACCGACGCGGTTGCCATAATCGCGCCAGGAATAGCCAAGCACATCGGGCTGCGGCCTGGTCCAGGGCATGCGTCGTGCATTGGGCGGTGGTTCAAGTTCATAATGCTCAATATTTGGTGCAACCCAAAAGGCAATGCGTGCGCCATTCGGCCAGGTGATGCGCGGGCGTCTGCGCCAGGGCATGTAATCGTAGTGGCCAGGTTCACTCAACATGATGGGGTCTTCCCTCAGGTGATTGCAAGGATTTTCAGGTGGCTGGCATCCGAATGTCGTGCGGGCTGATATGGGTGCTATTTGCAATAGATTGCTCCAATTCGGGAAAAGAGCATAAAAATTTCGCTCTCGCTGCAATGTCATTCACTTTGCACAACATGAGGTCTCTCACAGCAACGCCCGCACGGCGAGGATCTGGCGGGGGGAGAGGGGTTCCAGCGCCTGTATCGATTTCTACGTATAGATTGCGCGATTCGGGCCTGAGCAGAAACACAATGCTTATGCATTCAAAATTCTGCATCATCTTCTCGAATGGGGGGCCGAGAAGCTTTTCATCGAGGCAGCACGAGACTTTGATGGAAGAAGCGAGCGGTGCACCGTTGATGCGAAGAAACAGCATCAACTCATCACCGACGACTTCGTCTGGCAGGGGCAGTCGGATGGTGACGATGCCGGGCTTTGTCCAATTGGCCCAATATTCAAGGCCATACCAATTCAGCCCGTCACGTAGAAGATTGGGTAAGGCAATATCAATATTCGGTGTCAACGCTTTCGATTTACCGATATGTACAATTTCCCCGATCGGTACGTGCAACAGCGCTTCCTGCCTTGTGGTGGCGGAAGGTTCTATGCTCAAAATCCTATCGATAAATTCATGGGCGACTTCCTTCCAACTGCGCAAATTGGCATTGGCGCGCGCATGATCGGATAAGCGAGTCCGTTCCGTATCATCAAAAATCAGCGTTTCCAGCTTGCGATATAAATCATCAACATCATCGCTCCGGAAATAGACTGCCGCCCGCCCCCCTGCTTCGGTCAAGGAGGTGTGGCAAGCAATCAGCGGCAATGCACCGAAAGAGAGGCTCTCCGTAATTGGCAATCCCCAACCTTCATAAAAACTATTGAAAACAGTGAAAAGACATTCCTGATACAGTGCTGCCAAGGACTTATCCGTTACGCTTGAAATGAGCAGGATTTTTGCGCTGAGTGCCGGCCGGGCGCGCAGAAATTCAGCCGCCTCCTCGAAAAGCCACCCAGCCCTGCCAATGCAGACCAGAAAGGGCACCTCGGCTGTATCATGAACGGCCAATAACCTTTCCCAGGCCCTAAAGATTTGCAGGTGGTTTTTGCGGGCCTCCAAGGTGCTCACACAAAGGACGAAGCGTGATCCGGACGGGATGAGATGCCTGATGGTTTCGTTTGAGCTGAAGCTATGTGCCGAAAACTCCCTGCGCATATCTGCATTCAAGGCAATGGGATAAATCGGGAAATCAGCTTTGGGCAAGAACTTCGCAACCTGATGCCGAACATCAATTGCAGACCAATGCGAATTGGTCACGGCCCCATCAACCTCAAAAGGAAGAGTGGAGAACCACTGACAAAACTCCTCAACAAGTGGCTGTGAACAATGCTCTGGTGTCATCAATGGAATGACATCATGGATCATCGGAACGTAGCGTATGCCATATGTCTTCCGTAATTCGCGGAGCTTGAGGAAGTAATCGTCGATCCACCAGGATGATCCCAGATTGACCAGAATGAAGTCACTTTTCCGCAGTTCCACGTCCAAATAATCCAGCGGCAAGGTAGGATGATCCACCCGGTGCAGCAGGTTCTGCAGGTCTTCCTCAAACAGATCATCACCTGACTGGGACGCGTGATGAAGCGCAAAAAAAACCTCTGCTTCTACCGGAATCCACTTGCTGCTTGCCAGTTCAAAATGCACCACGATCGGATTGACCCGCGTCTTGAAATCGGTCAAGGCACAGTAAATAATCTGCAGTTGCACGCGCTGAATACCTGTTGGAATCGTGGAGCCGCGCATGTAGTGAATGAGATCGGTGATATCGAACATCAATCGTGTTGAACGCGTTGATTGCGTCATTGCGCTGTCAAGCTCCATTTTCGTCAAGAGGTCGTTTATAGCAGAGTTTAGGCGTTTGGGAGCCTGGTTTGGCAAGTGAAAAAGAACGGGCGCCGAGACGCTTGTTGAACCCCATTGCCAGGCCAGTCTTCCTCATTTCTGCCTGCTCGGCAAAGTGGATCGCGGTCTCTGTCGAGCGCCCATTAACTTGAGGCTGGCCTTCGACCTGCTGAAAGCTAAAGTATATCGCGTTCAGATGGAAAAGTCTGAACGCGTGAAGATGCTCAAAAAAACATAGAGCGGGTTACGTGAACCCATGTGAACGCAATATGCTATAAAGGTATTTTGAACCGGATGATCGGGCTCAGTCACGCCGACCAGTCACTGAGATCATTTTTACATTCTTGTGAAACGGCCATATAATTCGGCAAGTCGCGCCTGATAGCGCTCCGCCGAAAATGCCTGTGCGCGTATCGGGCCGGCTTCTGCCAGGCGTCCCCGCAGATCGGCATCGGAATCAAGCGCGCGGATTCCTTCCACCAGGGCGCGTGTATCATAGGGGTCAACTTGCAAGGCAGCGTCGCCAACCACTTCAGGTGTCGAAGCTGTATTCGATGTCAAAACCGGGGTTCCGAGCGACATGGCTTCCAGGGCCGGCAGCCCGAAACCTTCATATAATGATGGAAAGAGCACGGCCTTTGCGCCGCGGATCAGACTGACCAGCAAAGAAAAACTGGCGTAATCAAAATGGAGAACACAAGATTGTCCTGCTGCGCGGGCAAACCGCGCTTGCGGATAAGGTCCATCTTTCGCATTGGAGATGAGCTGTAACTCATTTTCGGATTGCCACGCCTTTTTTCCTACGATGACCAATGGATCAGAGACTCCAGAAGCAAGATAGGCCTCAATCAAGCGCCCCACATTCTTCTTCGGTTCAATAGCGCCGAAAAAAAGGAAATATTTCTTGTGGTCCAACCCGTAAGATCCCTTCAAATCATTTTGCACATCTTCGAGTGCCTTATTGCGAAGGTGGTTGGGGATATGCACGGCTTGGTAGGTATTGGTAATTCTCTCTTCCGGGACGCCGAAAAGGTTCATGATATCTTTCTTCGACGCCTCACTCACGGTCACGATGTGATCGGCGTTTCTGGTCAAGTGTTTGATGGTACGATAGTAACGCCGCTTATGGTCCAGCGTGGTGTAAGGAAGGCGCAGCGGGACAAGATCGTGCAGGGTGTAAATATTCTTTGCCCTTGGCACGCGTATCGCGAGGGGATAGGTCCAGTGCATAATCTGTGGCGGTTCACGGAAATGCACATTCATACGTCCCCAAAAAAATTGTCCGTATTGAGCTTCTTTTTCAAATAATGCCTGTATATTCCATATATGATCGAAGTAGGGCAGTTGATCCCGGAAATTATGCTTGATGACGCCACCGGTGATCGGAACCTGAAGGGCTATTTCGCCCAACGGCAACATCAATGCGCGTTGCAAATGCTTTATACGCTGGAAAAGCCCGGGCGGCTTGATGCTGGGCGTATCAAAAAAGGCGATTTCGCGCAGCAGTGGGTCGCGACTGATTGTTGATCTTGGGTTGCCATAAAGAACACCAACCTCGGCACCTAGATCGCGCAAAGCGAAGGACAGATTGCGGGCATAGGTCGCAACGCCAGTGCCTTGCTCCAAGGCCAGGTTAAAGCCGTCAAGATAAATACGGGGCCTAGGCAAGTTTTTACTCCAAAAGCACGGTAGAATTCATACCGTTTCCTAATGCGGCGAAATGCTTCCTATGGCAAGGTTTAAGTGTCTGCGCATGCAAAAACTTGCAAAATTATGCCCGCCCTGGGGATCGAGAACCAGCCCCCATTCTACTGTTGCGCCAATTCTGGAAATTGCGCACACAGAACGAAAAAATGGATGCGAAGGCGCACCCAACATCATGCAACGCCTCGTTTTGTCGTATTTGACATATCGCAAGAACCGCAACCGGCTTGGCGCCTAGATGCTGCTTCAAGGAGTACCCAACCCATGCGCGCCCGCGACCTGATGACCACCAGCCTTGTCACCATCCCCCCCGAAGCCCCCTTGGAGGCAGTGGCCCAGATCCTGTCGGATCGCGGCATCTCAGGCGCCCCTGTGGTGGATGCGGATGGCAATTTCCTCGGCATGGTGACGGAAAGCGATTTGATCCGCCGTCTGGCCGCCAAGGAAGATGCGCCGAAATCCTGGGTGCTCGGGCTTTTCGCTTCTGCCGCCGATCAGGCGGCGCGGTTCGCGCGCACCCATGGGAGCCGCGCGCGCGATGGCATGACCACCGATATCGCATCGGTCACTGAAGATACCTCGATCGAGCATGCCGCCAAGCTCATTGAAGACAAGAAAATCCGCCGCGTGCCGGTGCTGCGCGATGGCAAATTGGTGGGTGTGGTGTCGCGCTCAGACCTGATCCGGGCGCTGCTCGCGGCACCGGGCAGCGTGGTTGCTGACGCGCCGGATGAACGCATCCGCCGCGATCTGGCGATTGCGATGCGGAATGAACCCTGGGTGGATACTTACTTCATCTTCCCCGATGTGAAGGAAGGGCAAGTGACTTTTCATGGCTTTTGCCGGTCGGATGCCGTGAAACAGGGCCTGCGGGTGCTCGCCGAAAAAGTGCCGGGGGTGAAGGGTGTGGCGTTTGAAACCCAGAAGCCGCCGGCCTATGTGCTGGGGGTCAGTTGATCCGCGCAAAACTCAATAAGGAATGTCCTTCAACCACGGGAACCCGCCCCGCGCCAATTCGAAGGAATGGGCAAAAAGCTTGCGCATATAGGCCTGCTCAAAGGGTTCCTTAGGCTCATAGGGGAAATCGGGGCCAATGGCGGCCAGGTTGAAATCCACCTGGTCTTCCCGCGTCGTGGTACGGATCCGCGCAACATCGCCATAGCCATTTGAGGTAATCATGCTGGAAATGGCGCGTTGGGCGATCTTGAAAGTCTGCCTTTCGGTGGGCGCGGGGTTCGGCGTGATGCGCCCATTGCGGATGACCCATGCGCGGGCCGGCTGAACATGTTCGCCGCGCCGGAGATGCTGGCGCCTCTCCCGCGTAGCGCTGCGGGGATACAGAAACACCTGCGTGAAGGCGCCGCCATCCACATGCATTTCCTGGTAGCTTCTGCCGTCCAGCGTCACGTCAATCATCACTGGCGGGAAGGCACCCGGCACCGAGGCGGAGGCCAATAGCAGGCGCCGCACCAGATCAAGCGCTCGGGGGTGGCCGCTGGCGGCAATGGCGCCGATATTCCAGGCCACCGGTAATTGCGCATCAATATCTGAAGTGCCTATCAGCAATAACCTGCCTTGCTGATAGGCTTCGGCGATATCAGCCAGCATCGCTTCATTCAAATGTTTGGAAATGGTGCGGAATAGCGGGGCGCTATCGGCCAGCGCATCTTCAAACAAGGCAGCGTTCAGCAAGTAGCGGGTTTCCAGGACATCTCTTGGCGTGATGTCGGTATAGACGCTTTTCAGCGCCGCATCGTAACGCTGGCCGAGAAAGGCGAAGGGGGCCGTCAGCGCCCCGGTCGAAACCCCCGTAACCAGGCCGAATTGCGGGCGGTTGCCAGCCTCTGACCAGCCATTGAGCAGCCCAGCGCCGAAAGCACCATCCTCGCCGCCGCCGGATATGGCCAGCATTTCAATAGTGGGTTCGGCCCCGCGTGGGAGGTTCCCGCGATGACGACGGGCGCGTTGAGAAGCGGCCATGCCCTCGGCCCGAAAGGCCTCGCCATCCCAGGGGAAGAAGAAGCGTTCATTCGGCAGGCCGAGGACCCTGGCATCCCGCGTGCGGGCAAAGGGCACGGCAGGGCCACGCGGCGGGGAGGCGCAAGCCGCAAGCCCGAGGGCGGCGACGCCAAACAGGCCCGCACGGCGGGTGATTTGAAGGCGATCCTGAGCCATGCCTTGCCTCTATCCAAGCTTTTCAAGCGATCGCGGTTTGCTTAACAAAACTGCCGCACGGCGTCGAGGCGCCGGCACTTGCAAGCCCCGCTACCGCTTTTCGCTTGACCCTCAGGCGCTTGGGCGATAAACGCCCTTCTATTCCCTGGTTCGCCCTGAACCTTGGTCCGCCCGCCTTATGCGGGTTGGCTCCGTCGCTCCGCGAAGGCTCGCGCAGCGGCGCGTTTTGCTTTGGGGCGACCGTAACGCGAAAGGATTACCGGGCGACGCCATGTTTGAGGCTCTGTCCAGCAAGCTCAACGGTGTTTTTGATCGGCTGCGCCGGCGTGGCGCGCTGAGCGAAGCCGATGTGACGGAAGCGCTGCGCGAAGTGCGCGTGGCGTTGCTGGAAGCTGATGTCGCCCTGCCGGTGGTTCGTGACCTTGTCGCGCGCGTGAAGGAACGCGCCGTGGGGCAGGAGGTGATCCGCTCTGTCTCCCCCGCGCAGCAGGTCATCAAAATCGTCAATGATGCGCTGGTGGAAGCGCTCGGCGGTGGGGAAGAAGGGCCGCGCGGCATTGATCTGAATGCGCCCGCGCCCATCGCCATTCTGATGGTTGGGCTTCAGGGGTCGGGCAAGACCACCACTTCGGGCAAGATCGCGCTCCGCCTGCGCGGGCGTGAGAAGAAGAAGGTGCTGCTCGCGTCGCTCGACGTGCATCGCCCGGCGGCGCAGCTGCAATTGCAGCAATTGGCCGAACGCGCGGAAGTCACCAGCCTGCCGATCATCGCGGGGCAGAAGCCTTTGGACATCGCAGCCCGCGCCATGGATGTCGCGCGGCGCGAACTTTACGATGTTGTCGTGCTGGATACCGCCGGGCGCCTTGCGATTGATGAAGCGCTGATGGCCGAGGTGGCTGAGGTGAAGGCCGCCACCAAGCCGCATGAAACCTTGCTCGTGGTTGATGCCATGACCGGGCAGGATGCGGTGAATACCGCCAAGGCGTTTCAGGAAAAAATCGGCGTCACCGGCATTGTCATGACCCGCGTTGATGGTGATGCGCGCGGTGGTGCCGCGCTTTCCATGCGGGCCGTGACCGGCGCGCCGATCAAGCTTTTGGGTGCCGGCGAAAAGCTGGATGCTTTGGAAGATTTCCACCCGGATCGCATCGCGGGCCGTATCCTCGGCATGGGCGATATTGTCTCGCTGGTGGAGAAAGCCGCCGAGACTATTGACCAGGCGGAGGCGGAAAAACTCGCCGCGCGGATGCAAAAGGGCCAGTTCACGCTGGATGATTACGCCGCGCAGTTGAAGCAAATCGGCAAGATGGGCAGCCTGCAAGGCATTCTGGGTATGTTGCCCGGCGTGCAGAAGGTGAAGGCGCAGTTGGAAGGCGCCAATCTGGATACCGCCATTCTGAAGCGCCAGGCCGCGATCATTTCCAGCATGACGCCGAAGGAACGCCGCACGCCTGATTTGCTGAAGGCATCACGCAAGCGGCGCATCGCGGCGGGGTCCGGCACCACGGTGCAGGATGTCAACCGCCTGCTCAAGCAATTCGATGATATGTCCGCCATGATGAAGCGGATGAACAAGATCGGCCAGAAGGGGCTGATGCGTGGCGGGCTTGCCGCGCTGCTGCCCCAAGGCCGCAGGCCGTTTTGATGATGGCCGCAACCAACCCTCAAATCTTAGTTGCTAACGAAAGGACTACCTGAATGGGTCTCAAGATTCGCCTCGCGCGCGCTGGCGCCAAGAAGCGCCCCTATTACCACATCGTGATTGCGGATAGCCGCAGCCCGCGCGATGGCCGCTTCATTGAAAAGGTGGGTTCCTATAACCCGATGCTGCCTTCTGAACATGCGGATCGCATTCGCCTGCAGGAAGATCGCCTGAAGCATTGGCTCGGCAATGGCGCGGTGGCAACCGAGCGCGTGGCGCGCTTCCTGGGCCGCGCGGGGCTGATCGCCATGCCGGCCATCCCGGCGCAGACCAAGCAGGCGCAGCCGAAGAAGAAGGCGCAGGAACGCGCCGCCGCCGCGGCTGGCTGAACCTAGCCAAAGGCACCTCGGCACATGGTCGGCAAGCGCATTATGGTGGGGGAGTTCGGCAGGCCGCATGGCGTGCGCGGGCTTTTGCGACTGCGCGCCTTTACCGCCGATCCTGCCGCCATCACCGCCTATGGTCCTTTGACCGATGAGGCCGGCACGCGGCATTTCCGCCTGACGTTGAAAGGCCCTGATCTGGTCGCTGTTGATGGCATCAATGATCGTGATGCCGCGCAGCGCCTGACCGGCACCCGGCTTTTCGTCGCGCGGGAGGCCCTGCCCCCCACCGAGGATGAGGAATTCTACCTCGCTGACCTGATCGGCCTTGCGGCGGTGACGGAAGCCGGCGATGCGCTTGGCGTGGTGCGCGCCGTGGAAGACCATGGTGGTGGCGCCTTCCTGGTGATTGAAGGGGGCCGCGAAATGCTGCTGCCCTTCACGCGCCAGGTGGTGCCGGTGGTGGATATTGCCGCTGGCCGCCTGGTGGTGGTGCCGCCCGCCGAAGTGCTGGTGCCCCCGCCTGACGGGAAGGAAGCCGCGGCATGAATTGGCGCGCCGATATCCTGACGCTGTTCCCGGAAATGTTCCCCGGCCCGCTGGGGCTTTCCCTGGCGGGGCGTGGCTTGCGGGAAGGGCTTTGGTCGCTTGCCGCGCATGACATCCGCGATCACGCCAAGGACCGCCATCGCAGCGTGGATGACACGCCCTTCGGGGGCGGCGCCGGCATGGTGCTGCGCCCGGATGTGGTGGATGCGGCGATTGGCGCGGCCTTGGCTGAAACGCCCGCCCGGCCGGTGATCTATCTGACCCCGCGCGGGCGGTTGTTGGATCAGGCGCTGGTCCGGGAATTGGCGGCGGGGCCGGGGCTTGTGCTGCTCTGTGGGCGTTATGAAGGCGTGGATCAGCGCGTGATTGAAGCGCGCGGCATGCTGGAAATCTCGATCGGCGATTATGTGCTGAGCGGGGGGGAATTGGCCGCACTCACGCTGCTGGATGCCTGTGTGCGCCTGCTGCCGGGCGTCATGGGCGCGGCGGAAAGCGCCGCCGAGGAAAGCCACGGCACCGAAGGGCTTTTGGAATATCCGCATTACACGCGCCCCGCCGAATGGGCCGGGCGCGCCGTGCCGGAAGTGCTGCTTTCGGGCCATCACGCCGCCATTGCGGCCTGGCGCCGGGCCGAAAGCGAAAACATCACCAAGGAACGCCGCCCCGATTTATGGGCGCGGCATGAAACAGCGCGCGGAGGCGCGGGGGCCATTGCCGGCCATCCCGCCGCCGCCTAAAGAAACCGAAGAAAGGGTATCAACATGAATATCTTGCAGCAATTCGAAGCGGATCAGCAGGCGAAGCTCTCCGCCGCCCGCGCCACGCCGGAATTCGGCCCGGGCGATACCGTGCGCGTCATGGTGAAGGTGGTGGAAGGCGAACGCATCCGCACCCAGGCTTATGAAGGCGTGGTGATCGCGCGTTCCAACAAGGGCGTGCAAAGCAACTTCACCGTGCGCAAGCTTTCCTATGGCGAAGGAGTGGAGCGCGTGTTTCCGCTCTATAGCCCGAATGTCGCGGAGATTCAGGTGGTGCGCCGCGGTAAGGTGCGCCGCGCGAAGCTCTATTATTTGCGTGGCCGCACCGGCAAATCCGCGCGCATTGCGGAAAAGCTGGGCGTGAAGGCTGATGGCGCCGCCAAGGCTGCCGAGGGCTGAATGTAACGCGCCGCGCTGAAAGGCGCGGCGTTTTCATGTGATGCAAGGGGGAAGATGAAATGTCAGCGCAGAAGCCGCGCACGTTGTTCGACAAGATTTGGGACGCGCATGTTGTTGAAACCCTGCCGGATGGCACGGCGCTGCTCTATATTGATTTGCATCTGACCCATGAAGTGACCACGCCACAGGCCTTTGATGGCCTGCGCGCCGCGGGGCGCAAAGTGCGCCGCCCGGATGCCACACTCGCCGTGGTGGACCATAATATCGCGACCGATGACAGCCGCCGCACCGGCATTGTGGACCCCGAAAGCCGCTTGCAGGTTGAAACGCTGGAAAAGAACGTCGTTGAATTTGGCGTGCCTTACATTCCGCTGCTGGATGATCGGCAGGGCATTGTGCATGTGATCGGCCCCGAATTGGGCCGTTCGCTGCCGGGCATGACGATTGTGTGCGGCGATAGCCATACCTCGACCCATGGCGCCATGGGCGCGCTGGCGTTCGGCATTGGCACATCGGAAGTGGAACATGTGCTGGCGACGCAGACGCTGCTGCAAAAGCCAGCCAAGAACATGCGCATCTCCGTGGATGGCAATCTGGCCTTTGGCTGTTCCGGCAAGGATATTGTGCTGGCGATCATCGGCAAGATCGGCACGGCGGGCGGCACCGGGCATGTCATTGAATATGCCGGGGATGCGATCCGCGCGCTGGACATGGCGGGCCGCATGACGGTCTGCAACATGACCATCGAAGGCGGTGCGCGGGCTGGCATGGTGGCGCCGGACCAAACCACTTTTGATTATATCGCCAAAACACCGAATGGCCCGAAGGGCGAGGCCTTCAAGCGCGCGCTGGAATGGTGGAAGACGCTGCCTTCCGATGCGGGTGCCCATTTCGACAAGGAATTGCGCTTGGCAGCGCATGAAATCGCGCCGCAAGTGACCTGGGGCACGAACCCTGAGGCGGTGCTGCCGATCACCGGTGTGGTGCCGAACCCGGCGGATGAGGCGAATGAGGCGCGGCGCGCGCAATTGCAGCGCATGGTGGAATATATGGGCCTGACGCCCGGCCAACGCCTGACCGATCTGAAGGTGGATGTGGTTTTCGTCGGTTCCTGCACCAATAGCCGTATTGAGGACATCCGCGCCGCCGCCGCCATCGCCAAGGGCCGCAAGGTGGCCGATCATGTCCGCGCGCTGGTGGTGCCTGGTTCTGGCCTGGTGAAGAAGCAAGCCGAAGCGGAAGGGCTGGATCGCATCCTGAAGGAAGCGGGCTTTGAATGGCGCGAAGCGGGCTGTTCCATGTGCCTTGGCATGAACCCGGATAAACTCACGCCGGGTCAGCGCAGCGCCAGCACCTCCAACCGCAATTTCGAAGGGCGTCAGGGCCCCGGCGGGCGGACCCATTTGCTGAGCCCCGCCATGGCGGCGGCGGCGGCGGTGGCGGGCCATCTGGCCGATGTGCGTGATTATCAGCCGAAGGGAGCCCTGTAATATGCAAGCCTTCACCAAGCTTACCGGTATCGCGGCACCCTTGCCCAAGGCGAATGTGGATACGGACCAGATCATCCCGGCGCGGTTTTTGAAATCCATCAGCCGGCTCGGCTTCGGGAAGAACCTATTTGCCAATTTCCGCTTCAAGGAAGATGGCACGGAAAACCCGGATTTCGTGCTGAACCAGGAACCCTATCGCAAGGCTGAAATCCTGATCGCGTTTGAAAATTTCGGCTGCGGTTCTTCGCGCGAACACGCGCCCTGGGCGCTGCTGGATTTCGGCATTCGCTGCGTGATCGCGCCGGATTTCGCCGATATCTTCCACAATAACTGCTTCAAGAATGGCGTGCTGCCGGTGCGCCTGCCGCGCGAGATTTGCGAAAAGCTGATGGAAGACGCGAAGATGGGCGGCAATGCGCGCATCAGCGTTGATCTGGAACGCCAGGTGGTGGTGCGCCCAAATGGCGAGGAAATTCCCTTCCAGATTGACCCGCTGCGCCGCCATCTGATGCTGAACGGGTTGGATGATATCGGCCAGACCATGCAGCACGCCCCGGCGATTGACAGTTTTGAATCTCGCCAGCGCGCCGCCCAGCCCTGGCTTTACGCCTGATTGAATAACGCCCCGGCGCGCCAAGCCGGGGCCATGAGGAACACGCCATGTCATCGAACAAGAAGCTTCTCATCCTGCCCGGCGACGGGATCGGCCCCGAGGTGATGCGCGAAGTGCGCCGCGTGGTGGATTGGATGGATCGCCGCCGCCATGTCTCCTTCAACATCGAAGAAGGCCTGGTGGGCGGTGCGGCTTTGGATGCGGAAGGCACGCCATGTTCGGATGAAACCGTCGCGCGCGCGAAGGCTGCCGATGCGGTGCTGTTCGGTTCGGTGGGTGGGCCGAAATGGGATTCCATGCCCTTCGATAAGCGCCCGGAATTGGGCGTGCTGCGGCTGCGCAAGGATCTTGGCCTTTTCGCCAATCTGCGCCCCGCCGTTGTGCTTGATCCGCTGGTGGATGCTTCCTCACTGAAGCCCGATCTGGTGCGCGGGCTTGATGTGATGATCGTGCGCGAATCAACCGGCGGCATTTATTTCGGTGAACCGCGCGGCATTCACACGGATGCCAATGGCAAGCGCACCGGCATTGATACGGAAGTCTATACCGAAGACGAAATCGCCCGCGTGGCACGCATTGCCTTTGATCTGGCGCGCAAGCGTCGCAACAAGGTGACCAGCGTCGAGAAAGCGAATGTCATGCAATCCGGGCGGCTATGGCGCGCGGTGGTTGGTGAAATCGGCAAGGCCGAATTCCCAGATGTCGAACTTGAACATATGTATGCCGATAATTGCGCCATGCAGCTTTGCTCTCGCCCCAAGCAGTTTGATGTGATCCTGGGGTCCAATTTGTTCGGCGATGTG
>JBIKXA010000180.1:0-7097 GCA_044356015.1 Roseomonas sp. | reverse complement strand
ATTCCACCGGTTCCAGAACGCGCAGCAAAGCCACGCGCCCGCCACCCTTGCGCGCACGCAAACACGCATAACGAAGTGCCACCGCCTGCTCGGCGCTGTTATCCACCACCACCAGGAAAACGCGATCGCGTTTAGCTTTCGTCGCAGCGGCGGCGGCTTCTTCCGTATCGGGCATCAATTCCTCCTGAACAATACGCTGCCAAGCCAGCCGGCCAGCGCCGCCAAGACGATACATAGCACGCCATAAAGCAGCGGCTGCCCCCTGGCCAGGGAAGCGATATCCGCCGCCGTTCCCACACGCTCAACCCTGAGCGATAATTCCTGCCGCGCGATCACCCGATTTTCGCGCGCGAGCAAGACCTCAATCTGATAATCGCCTGTCTGCACGGTGGCGGGGAAGGCGATGCGCGCACTGAACAGGCGCTCTCCGGCCCGCGCAACAGGTGCGGCATATTCCTGCCACCGGCCATCGGATTGCTTCAATTCCAACAGCGCGGCGCGAAAGGCAGGATTGCGATTGCCGTCACTGCGCAGACGCAGATTGTCAAAGCCCAGGCGATATTGCCGCCTTTCCTCCTCGGGCAGGATTTCCCAAACACGGCGCGTCGCGGTCAGCGCATAAAACCCCGGCACATCGGGAAAGCGCGTGGAAGGGCCATTCAACCAAATGCCGAGCACATTGATTTTGCGGCGCACCACCACGCCCTGGGTCGGGCCGGTTGCGACCACAATCAAATCCTCGGGCGGATCGCCGCCCAAGGGGTTTTGCGTTGCGCCAAAGACCAGCACGGAAGCGCCGGTGAAGCCGGTGCTGATTTCAACGCGATCAGTGGAAAGCTCGGCCGTGATGGGCGGCGCGGAAGCCATGGCAGGCGCGCCAAGCAGCCCAAGCAGGAACAACGCGCGCGCAAGCAGCATCATAGCAGCGGGCCAAGGGTGAAGGCGCGGCTTGGCGTTTGCAGCAGGTTCCAGGCCAGACCGAAAGCAACCGACAGCACCAGCAAGCCAAGCAGCGCGCGGGTTTCCTCGCCCCGCAGCCTGGTGCCCATGGCGGCGCCGAATTGCGCCCCCGACACACCACCAACCAGCAACAACATGGTCAGCACGATATCCACACTGCCCACCTGCCAGGCCTGCAGCAGCGTCACATTGGCCGAGACGAACACCACCTGAAACAGCGATGTGCCAATCACAATCGCGGTTGGCATGCCAAGGATATAGATCATGGCCGGCACCAGCATGAAGCCGCCGCCCACACCCATAATGGCGGAAAGCATGCCAATGCCAAAGCCGATCAGCAGCGGCGGAATGACTGAAATATAGAGCCTGGAATCGCGAAAGCGCAGCTTGAAGGGCAGGCCATGCAGCCAGGTATGTTCATGGAGCTTTCGCCTGGGCGCCGTGCCGCGCCGGCGCCTGAGCAAAGCCGTGACACTTTCCCGCACCATCAGCGCGCCAACAATGCCAAGGATCACCACGTAGAAAAGTGACACCGCCACATCCACCTGGCCCCAGCGCTTCAGCAGCGCGAAAATCTGCACCCCAAGCGCGGACCCCAGCAGCCCGCCCGCGAAAAGCGTAAGCCCCATGCGCCAATCCACATTGCCGCGCCGCCATTGTGCAATCAGGCCAGAGATGGAAGCGCCGAGCGTCTGATTGGCGCCGGAAGCCACGGCGACGGCGGATGGAATACCGATCAACATCAAAAGCGGTGTCAACAAAAACCCGCCACCCACGCCGAACAGCCCCGAAAGCCAGCCCACGCCAAAGCCGATGCCAAGCAGCAGCAGGGCATCCACACTCATTTCAGCGATGGGCAGGTAGACCTGCATCGCGAATCCAATCGGTCAAACGTGAGCCTTGCGCGAAGCTTCGACCTTGCAGCAGAACCCCGCAAGACCTTATCGGCCCGTTACAAGGCAGGAATGCGGCAGGGCATCATCTTCTGGTGGCAAAAGCGACCAGTGCCAGAAAAACCAATCCCAAAAGCGCGAAGCCTGCAATGGCGAAAGGCGGCCCGATACCATCCGCCAAGGCGCCGAGCACCAGCACGCCCAAGGGGCCGGTGCCGATGCAGGTTGTGGTAAGCCCAAGGATGCGCGACCGCGCCTCCACCGGGGCTTCCATCATCACAATGCCGGTTTGCAGGCTGGCAAAGGCCGCCGTGCCGAAACCACCCAACATCAACAGCAGCGCCGCAAGCCAGAGTGAGGGGGCGAGTGCTGCCAGCGTCAGCACCGACAGAAACGCAGTTGAACCAAGCAGGAAAAGCCGCCGCCCCGCCTGTGGTCCGCGCCTGAGCGCTAGCGCCAGGCCAGAGATCAGGGCCCCCAAGGGCTCGGCTGCCGCCAGCAGGCCGATTTCAATCGCACCAGCGCCAAAGGCGCGGTCACCAAAAGCCGGCAGGATCGAGTTGTAGGAAAAGCCGAAAATATTCATCACCAGCGTCACGCCCAAAACAGCGCGGAGCGCGGGATGGGCAAGCGCGATCCGCAACGCCTCAGCCACCTCAGCAAATAGGCGGCGCGGCACAAAGGCGCGGCGTGGCTGGCTGTATTCGACCGTCGAGACCAGCATCAGCGCGATCAGGTAAAGCGCGGAGGCGATGACATAGGCCGCAGTGACGCCAATGGTCTCGTAGAACAGGCCCCCCAGCATGGGGCCGATCATGCGGGTTGTGCTGCCGGTGGTCGTATCAAAGGCTACGGCGGGGACAATACGCTCCGGCCCCGCGGTTTCCGCCACCATGCGCCGACGGGTGGCGAGTTCATTGGTCCAGACCAGCCCACCGATCAGGCCATTGACCCATAAATGCCAGAGCGAAAGCCAGCCCAGCGCCGAAAGTATCGCGATGGCAATAGCGCCAAGCGCGGTCAAAGCCTGACCGGCCATCAGCAAATATTTGCGATTGAGGCTTTCCGCCACCGCGCCCGAAAGTGCCCCCATCAACAACATGGGCAAAGCGCGCGCCATGAGCACAAGCGAAACCGCGAAGGCGGAACGCGTCAGTTCATAGGCGTAAAGCCCGCTCACCAGCATTTCCACCCAGCGCATGGAATTGGTGAGCCCGCCCGCGCCCCAAAGTTTCAGAAAGGCGCGGTCGGAAAGCAGAACCCTGAGCGGCGCGGGATCAGCCATGACGCCGCGCTGCCCTTATGGTCTCAATAGCCGGAATCACCCAAATGCAGCAGCGGGAAGGCGCTGAAGACATGCGGTGCATTGGTGGCCAAGGCGTCTGAATGGATAAAGCTTGGATTGAGGTCGCTGAATTTCGTGGCGCCCAGAAGGCCCATCGTGGTGTAGATTTCCGTCTCAAGAATTTCGAGCATGCGCTCCACACCCGCCGCGCCATCAGCGGCCAGCGCATAGCAGTAAAGCCGCCCAAGCCCGACCAGATCGGCACCCAGGCAAAGCGCCTTCACCACATCCGTCCCGCGCGAAAACCCGCCATCAATCCAAACCTTGGCGCGGCCACCAACGGCCTGCACCACTTCGGGCAGCACATCCATGGCACCGCGCCCATGATCAAGCTGGCGCCCGCCATGGTTGGAGACATAGACAACATCAACGCCATGTTCGCAGGCAAGCGCAGCGTCTTCGGCGGTCGCAATGCCCTTCAGGATCACGGGCATTTTGTATTTGGCCTTGAAGCGATCAATCTGCTTCCAGGAAAGGGCGGCCTGAAATTCAATGCCCTGCACCCGTGCGCGCCAAGGCTTGGCGAAGCGCCGCGCAATATCGCGTTCACGCCGGCTATAGACCGCGGTATCCACGGTGAAGCAGAAGGCATCATAACCCGCCGCCACGGAACGATCCGCGTAATCATCAATGAAGCTGTCATCGCCGCGCACATAAAGCTGGAAGACCTTGGGGCCCGGCGTATGGGCCGCGGTTTCCTCAAGCCCTGGCTTGGTGACGGATGAGACAATCAGCGGCACGCCAAAGGCCGAAGCCCCCTGCCCCGCCGTCACCGCACCATTGGCGCCGAAGCTTTCCAAGCCGCCTACCGGCGCCAAGGCAACGGGTAGGCGCAGCTTCTTGCCAAACATCTCAGCCGTTGTGTCTATTTCCGAGACATCACGCAGTACGCGCGGGCGGAAGGCGAGCGTGTCCAGCGCCAGGCGATTGCGGCGCATGGTGGTTTCGGTTTCTGTCGCCCCGGTCAGGTAATCCCAGATATTGGCATCAAGCCGATTTTTCGCCGCCTTGGCGAATTCATGCATCGTCAGGAATTTGCCTTCAGTTTCACTCAACATTTCATGTCTTCCCTACTTATCAACCAGCCAAAAATTCACGCGTCCAGCGTGCGTAATCATCTTCCCGCATCGCCGCCTTCATCAGCGCCGCATCGGCAAGCCCGGGCAGTTTTCCGGGCGGCGTGCCATCGCGCAAGGCCTTGAGTGTCGCATGCACCGCCGCCATGGCCGCGAAGCTTGGCGCATGGCCCTGGAGTGCGATGCGCACACCATGCGCCGCAAGCTTTGCCTTATCAGCAAGCGCGGGCGGCGTGCCGCCCAGCATCAGGGGCACGCCATCCGCGGCGGCTTGCAGCGCGGCAAGCTGCGCCCAATCGGTCACACCGGTATAGAACAGCGCATCGGCGCCTGTTTTCGCATAGGCGCGGGTGCGCGCCACGGCTTCATCCAGGTTCACCAAATTCACGGCACTGGTGCGCGCCACAATGACCAGGCCAGGGTCTTCCCGGGCGGCAAGCGCCGCATGGATCTTGCCAAGCCCAGCATCCAGGCTGAGCAAGCCGGGCTCCCCCGCCCCATGGGCGCGGGGCAAGTCCGTGTCTTCAATAGTGAGTGCCGCAACCCCAGCGGTTTCCAATTCCTGCACGGTGCGCATGACATTCAGCGCATTGCCATAACCATGATCGGCATCCACCATCAGCGGCGGCGCCCCGGCGCGGCAGATGCGCCTGGCTTGCTCTGCGAATTCCGTCAACGTCACCAGAATAAGATCAGGCGCGCCCAGGACGGCGATGGAAGCGATGGAACCCGCAAACATCGCGGTTTCAAAGCCAAGATCGGTTGCGATTCGTGCGGCAATCGGGTCATGCACCGAAGCCGGGTGCACGCAGGCTTCCCCGGCCAGAATGGCGCGAAACCGCGCGCGGCGCGCGGAGGTATTCATGATGGCGGCATTCCCTTCCCCTTGGTGCAGGGAGTGTGCAACCGCGCCGGGGGCTGGGCAAGCCGCCGGATCAGAAAAGAGTAAGGGAAATCAGCGCCGCAACAAAAAAACTGGTGGCGGCCAGAAACCCCATTCCAAGGGCCACCAAGGCGAGAAGGGCGCTTCGGTCAGCGCGGTACTGTTTGCCCTGCTCGGGCGAAATGGACAGGCCAGGAAGATGTAACCCCCCTGGCTTGGTCTTTTTGGGCCCAAGCTCACGGGCTGATATTCTGAATTGCCTGGCTGAATTGAACGTAAGCGACATGGCCGGACCTCCGATAAAAGAATTACCGGATTTTCCGTTATTAAGTCAAGACCTGCTGTTAAGCTTCAACTTTCTGGAGCAATTTTGCGCATATCGGCCAGCAAGGCGCGTATGGCGTCCAATTGCTCACGCGCCGCTTCTGGATCAGCGGCCTCGCTCATCGTCCCGCCAGCGCTCCGCCATATCTGAAAGGCAAAGCGCCCTTTGCTCGCCAGGCTTGAGGAGTGACCAATGCCATCCAGTTCACGAGAGACGACTTCAAGCAGCGCGCCAAACTGATCGGCGACCTCACTGGCCGAAAGCGGCGCCTGGGCGATGTTCTCTGAGGCGCTGCGCGGCATATCCGGCATCAATTCCAGCAGCGAGAGATCAAGCGCCAGCAGAAGGCGCTTCAATGTCTCATGCCGCGGTCGTGTTTTTCCCGTTTCCCAATCGGCAACAGTTGCCTGCGAGGCGCCAATCAGGTCCCCCAGTGCCACTTGAGACAGACCTTTAGCGCGCCGCGCCCTACGCAGACGGCGCGACCATTCCGGTACTTCCGAATCGGGTATACGCAAAGCCATACCCCTGTTCACCATTGACTTTTGCACAAGTCCAAGGGGTTCTTCCTATAATTGTAGGATCATACACCGTTTTTTGATGCAGGAATCGCCTTTGGCAGAAAAGATTTTGTGACAGCGATGGATGCAATTGGTTCAGTATTTCTCCTTTTCTGGGCAAATGATCTTGTCAAAAACCAGCAGGAATGGACGCGGAAGACCCCATTACACCCATTGCGCGAACTGGGCCCTGTTTGATTGGTCTTTTTCGGATCAAACACCCGTCTTCGAACCAACCAATTCTTGGTCCCGAGCAAACGGCGATTTATGGGACGGACTTCATTGCGGCGAGAGAAAAGTTTTAAAAACGCCAATGGCGCGCCCGAAAGGATTCGAACCTCTGACCCCCAGATTCGTAGTCTGGTGCTCTATCCAGCTGAGCTACGGGCGCCCTTGATGAGGGGACGGATAGCGGAGCCACGCCAAAGGCGCAACCCCGAAGCCGTCACCAATCTGTCACGCGGCGAGTTTATCCAACTCCCGCACCACCGCTTCGCCCATGACCGTGGTGCCAACACGGGCCATACCGGCTTGCATGATGTCCGCCGTGCGCAAGCCGCCGCCGAGCACCTTCTCGACCGCCGCTTCCACCAGCCGCGCATCTTCTTCCATGCCAAAGGACCAGCGCAGCAGCATGGCGAAGGAAAGAATCTGCGCGCAGGGATTGGCGATGCCCTTGCCGGCAATATCAGGCGCCGAACCATGCACGGGTTCATAAAGCGCATGGCGCCGGCCAGAGGAATCCACCGCGCCCAAAGTGGCGGATGGCAACATACCAAGCGAACCGGTCAGCGCCGCGGCCAAATCAGACAGCACATCGCCGAACAAATTGGACCCCAGGATCACATCAAACTGCTTGGGGCGAGAGCAAAGCTGCATGGCGCAATTATCGGCATACATATGTTCAAGTTCGACATCGGGGAACTCGGCCTTGCCGATTTCACCAACCACCGCGCGCCATAGGCGGCCGGATTGCATCACATTCGCCTTTTCAACGCTGGTCACCTTGTTGCGACGCTTGCGCGCCAGATCAAAGGCAATGCGCGCGACGCGGG
>JBIKXA010000037.1:0-22906 GCA_044356015.1 Roseomonas sp. | reverse complement strand
TTGGCGGGCGCAATTTCTTTGATGTCCTGCAAGTTGATGCCGCGGGACGAAACCTTTGGGCAAAGGCCGCCCGCCTCGCCCCAGGCTTGTCCCTGCCAGATGGCCTGCCCAGCGCCGGGCTTGACGCCAACCAATGTCGCGAGTTGCTTGATATCGCGGCAGCCTTGTGGCGACACGCGGAACCGATCTGGGAAGCAAAGCTGGCCGCCTTTTCCGGGCCATCGCCCGAATTGGTCATTGGCGCGCTCAAGGGGCCCGCCCAGGAAGGTCAGGCAGTCTTCAGCCTGGCATTGACCAGCTTGTTGCATCGCGCCCAAAGCCCAGGTTCGGTTTTGGCTGCTGCGGCGCGGCTTTCGCCCATTGCCGGCAACATCGCCGATGACAAGCTGGCTGAATTGCAGCGGGAACCATTACTGAGCCTGCCTGCCGAGGATGCGGTGCGCGCTGCGCATCTCGCTGAAGAATACGCCATGCTTTTCAAGGAATTGGAGACCGCGCCAGCTGGCTACATGAAGGACCGCCCGGCGGTCATCCGCCCGCTTCTGGACAATCTCGCCAGATTGATCTCGGAAACTGCCCAAAAGATTTATGATCGCCAATTCCTGCCGGCGCTGCAGGACCCCAATGCCAAGCGCCGCGCGGCGGCGGTGCTTAATATTGAATACCTCGCGCGGGCGCTACGGCGTCTGGAAGATGCGGGGCGCCGCGCCGGGGCTTTTGAAGCCTTTGATAGGATGCGGCTTGCCTATGGGCATAAATTGAAAGCCTGTCTGGACGCGCTTGATGGCGGCGGCCTGCAACGCCATGACATCATCAGGCTGGCCGAAATCTTGCTGGGCTCCGAGAAGGCTTTGGCTTTGGCGGCACCGCCGCCTAAGACCTCCACGCGCAGATAGGGCATCATCGTCAGAGCCAAAGCAGGGGTTTCCACCTTCCCGGCTCTGGGTCATGATCCTGCGGTTTGCAACTCTCAACTCAGGAATGCGCCATGGCTCTCCGCTGCGATCTGATCATCCGCGATGCGACCATCATTGATGGCACCGGCGCCGCCAGCCGACGCGGCGATATTGGGGTTTCGGGTGATCGCATTGTGGCGGTGGGTGATCTGGGTGCAGCGAGTGCGGACCGGGAAGTGATGGCGGGCGGCAAGGCAGTCGCACCCGGCTTCATTGACAGCCACACGCATGATGACCGCGCCGTGCTGTGCGGGCCCGCCTGCATGACCTGCAAGATAAGCCAGGGGATCACCACGGTTGTTGTCGGCAATTGCGGGGTTAGCCTCGCCCCCGCGCGCTTCACCAATCGCCCGCCGCCGCCGCTTGATCTGATTGGCGAGGATGGCTGGTGGCGCTTCGACAGTTTCGGCGATTACGCGCATGAGCTGAAAAAACAGGGCTCGGAAGTGAATACCTATGCGCTGGTCGGCCACCAGACCATGCGGGTTGAGGTGATGAATGGCGATGTCATGCGCGTTGCCAATGATGCCGAGATTGAACGCATGCGGCTGCGCGTGAAGCAATCCTTGGCGGAAGGCGCATCAGGTTTTTCAACGGGGCTTTATTATCCGCTGAATATGCACGCCACGACAGAAGAAGTGATTGCGGTGGCCGAACCGTTGCGCGCCTTTGGCGGCATCTACGTGACGCATATGCGCGATGAGGCTGACCGTGTTTGCGCTTCCATCGAGGAAACGCTGAAGATCGGGGATCGCGTCGGCTGCCCGGTTTGGATCAGCCACCATAAATGCTCGATGCCGGAAAACTATGGGCGGTCCAATCAGACACTCGCGTTGATTGATGCTTATGCGCAAAGCCAGGAAGTCTGCTTCGATGTCTACCCCTATCCGGCGGGGTCCACCGTGCTGATGCCGGATCGGCTGCGCGATGATGTGAAGGTGATGATCACTTGGTCCATCCCGCATCCTGAAATGGCCGGCAAATATCTGTCTGACATTGCGCGCGGCTGGAATACGGATATCCGCATGGCCGCCGAACGCCTGCTGCCGGCGGGGCAAATCACCTTCCAGATGGATGAGGCTGATGTGCGCCGCATCATGGCGCATCCCATGTCGGTGATCGGGTCTGATGGCATTCCGCATGATGCGCATCCGCATCCTCGGCTTTGGGGCACTTTTCCGCGCGTGCTGGGCCTCTATGCGCGCGAATTGCGCCTGTTCAGCCTGGAGACCGCTGTCCATAAAATGACCGGGCGCCCGGCGGCGGTGTTTGGCATGGTGGATCGCGGCGTGATCCGCGAAGGTGCTTATGCTGATCTGGTGATGTTCGATCCAGATACGGTGATTGACCGCGCCACTTTTGAGAACCCGAAGCAGGAAAGCGCCGGGATCGAGGAAGTCTGGGCCAATGGCGTTTCCACCTTTGTCGCCGGCAAGGGCGCGACAGGGGAAAAGCCGGGCCGCTTGGTCACGCGCGGCAGGGCCTGATCAGTTCCAACGCCAGCGCCAATCCGCCCAGGCGACGACCAGCCCAACAAGGGTCAGCACTAGCCCCGCCGCGAATACTGCGGCGTGGCTTTCATCGGTCACACGAAACAGCGCCGCCAGCGCAAAACCCGAAATGGCCTGCGCCACCGCAAAACCGGCAGTCACGCGCACCCAGATCACGCCGGCCAGCGTGCCTGCCCTCTCCCGCGCCGCGGCCAAGGCAACAGTGGTAATGCCAAGCGCGGCAAGGCCCGAAACCAGCCCAAGCGGCACCAGCACCCAAAGCGCCTGAGGCAGGGCAAGCGCCAAGGCCACGCTTTGGATGATCATCCAAAGAAAAATGGCAAAACGCCCACCCCAGCGATCCACTGCCCTGCCACCCAGAAGCGCGCCACTGATACAGCCCAAGCCAAACAATACCCACATGCCCGCGCCCAATTCCACGCCAAGCCCCCTGCCCCGCGCCGCAAGGTCCGAAAGGTAAAGCATCGGCGGCACCAGCCCGGCGCCGGAAAGCCCATAGGCGATGATGATACCATAAGCCGGCGGGGCATGGCCTTCCGGCGCGGTTTCCGTCACGGGCGGGCGCGGCCAATGCGGGCGCATGACTAACCAAAGCAGCAAGACCACCACCGCAAGCCCAAGCCAGGCGAGCGCCACGCCGACTTGCAGCAGGACCGGCACCAGCACCGCGCCAAGCGTGATGCCGCCGCCGACACCAAACAGCACCAAGCCACCTGCGCGGCCCCTGCGTTCCGGTGGTGTCACCGCCTGTACCGAAGGCCCCGCAAGGCCCATCAACATGCCGCCCGAAATCCCCGCCAGGCAGCGCCAAAAGCCAAGCCAAGCCAGCCCGCCATGCCAGGCACAGGCGGCAAAGGCCAGCACCGCCATTGCCATACCCATGTCCAAGGCGCGCGGCACGGAAACCCGCCGCGCCAGCGCCCGCGCGCCGCCCACACCAATCAGATACCCCGTCAGATTAAGCGCCCCCAGCAACCCTGCTTCCGCGCCATCCACCCAACCCGCCGTCACCATCGCCGGAAACAGCGGCACATAGGCAAAGCGCGCAAGCCCAATGCCGGTACAGGTTGCCGCCGTGCCGGAAAGCGCGGTGAGAGTCGCGGCCTTCATCCCTCCGATTCAGGACGCCGAGCCATCCAGCCCGCTGCCTCTTCGTAAGCCTGCGCGATCCGAAACAGCATGGCTTCCCCGTAATTCCGCCCGATCAATTGCAGCCCAAGCGGCAGGCCGGAAGCGCCAAAACCGCAAGGCAACGCCAGCGCCGGATGGCCGGTGGCGTTGAAGGGGCCGGTGATGGGATGGGATTTGCGGAAAGGTCCTTCATCCACATCCACCACGCGCGGTGCGGCGGTTGGGTTCCCGGCACATAAAATTGCATCACAGCCGGCCAGCACCGCATCCACCTCAGCCGTGATGATCCGGCGCAGGCGCTGCGCCTGGACATATTCAGCGCCGGTGACGAAAGCGCCCATCATCAGGCGTTCGCGCGTCACGCGGCCATAATCCTGCGGGCGGGTGCGCAGCCATTCACCATGAATGGCGAAGCCTTCCGCGAGCAGAATGGTTTGAATGCAGGCATCCATGCGTTTTTTGCTGGGCAGCACCACATCAATCACGCGCGCGCCAAGGGCGCGCCATTGCGCGGCGGCTGCATCCACCGCCGCCATCACTTCGGCATCAACGCCCGCTTCTTCGTCATAGGCGCGCGCGCGACCAATGGTGAGGCCTGCGACACCTTTGCGTAAATCCGCGCTGTAATCCGGCACGGCTTCGCGCGCCGAACCGGGATCACCCGGATCATGCCCCGCCAGCGCCTGCATCGCCAACGCGCAATCTTCCACTGTGCGCGTCAGCGGCCCCGCGTGATCCAGCGTGAAGGAAAGCGGCACCACGCCGCGCCGGCTGATCACGCCATAGGTGGCCTTCATCCCAACCACGCCGCAGAAAGTGGCCGGCAGGCGGATGGAACCGCCCGTATCACTCCCCATGGCAAGCCCCACCATCCCAGAGGCCACCGCCACACCCGAACCGCTGCTGGACCCGCCGGCGAAATGCGCCGTGTTCCAGGGGTTTTTCGCATTGGGGAAGGGCAGCGCATCGGTCGGACCACCGCGGGCGAATTCATGCGTCGAAAGCTTACCGAGCAATACCATCCCCGCCGCTTCCAGCTTGGCGGTGGTGGTCGCGTCTTCGCTTGGCACATTGTCAAGCAACAGCTTGGAATGCGCCGTGGTGCGAACCCCCGCGACATCGTAAATATCCTTGAGCGCATAAGGAATGCCATGCAAGGGACCGCGCCTTTTGCCGGCCTTGATCTCGGCCTCCGCCGCCGCCGCCGCGCGGCGCGCGCGATCCGCCGTGACGGTAATGAAGGCATTCAGCTTGGGATCAAGTGCTGCAATCCGCGCCAGCGCCGCTTCCGTCAGCGCCACGGGCGAAAGCGTTCCGGCGGCAATGCCAGCCGAAGCTTCCGCGAGCGAAGGGACGGGCGCGCTCATTTAGAGCCGCCCCGCCGCGTCATGACGCGGCGAACCGCCTCCAAAGTTTTGTTTGATCGCATTTTCCGAGTGGCCAAGCGATTCCGCTTGGCTTGAAAATGCTCTGGGACCTGCCGGCTGCGTCAAACCGAAGGCCGGCTCAGTCGCCAGCGGCATGGGCTCTCGCAGCACTGTGCGCATCTCCAACCAGGCGCGAAAGCCTTCCATCATGGCGGCGCGGCGTTCCGGCGGCACAACAATGCCGGCGCTGGCAAGCGCGGTATCGAATTCGGTTTCGGGATTGGCTTCGGGCATCGGGCTCTCCCAAGACGGGTTTCGTTGCCGAGAAGCGTCCCCTGCCCATCCGCAGGCGTCAAGCATGAAAAAGGGCGCCGGCTTGTGACCGGCGCCCCTTCAAAATCCCCGACAAGCAACCTCAGGCGATGTCGAAGCGATCCAGCATCATCACCTTGTTCCAGGCGGCAACGAAATCCTTCACGAATTTCGCCTGATTGTCGTCCTGCGCATAAACTTCAGACAAGGCGCGCAATTCGCTGTTGGAACCGAACACCAGATCCACGCGGGTTGCGGTCCATTTCACATTGCCGGTCGCGCGGTCGCGGCCTTCGAAGATATCGGCGGAATCAGAGACCGGCTTCCAGGCCGTCGCCATATCCAGCACATTGACGAAGAAATCATTCGTCAGCTGGCCGGGGCGCTTCGTGAAGACGCCATGCTGCGCCTGACCGACATTGGCATTCAGCGCGCGCATGCCGCCCACCAACACGGTCATTTCCGGCGCGGTCAGCGTCAGCAGCTGCGCCTTATCCACCAACTGTTCTTCCGCCTTCACCGTATAGGCAAGCTTGCGGTAATTGCGGAAACCATCCGCTTCCGGTTCCAGGACCGAGAAGCTTTCCGCATCCGTCTGCTCAGCGGTCGCATCGGTGCGGCCCGGCGTGAAGGGCACCGCGACGTCATGGCCGGCAGCCTTGGCGGCGGCTTCAATGGCAGCGCAACCACCCAGCACGATCAGATCGGCGAGCGAGATCTGCTTGCCGTCCTTCGCTACGCCATTGAAGGCCTTCTGCACGCCTTCCAGTGCGACCAGCACCTTCGCAAGCTGCCCCGGCTGATTGGCTTCCCAATCCTTCTGGGGGGCGAGGCGAATGCGCGCGCCATTGGCGCCACCGCGACGGTCCGAGCCACGGAAGGTGGAAGCGGAGGCCCAGGCGGTTGCGACCAATTCGGAAACTGCCAAGCCAGTCGCCAAAATCTGCGCCTTCAACGCCGCGATATCAGCGGCATCCACCAGCTTATGCGTCACCGGCGGGACGGGGTCTTGCCAGATCAAATCTTCCTTCGGCACATCGGCGCCAAGGTAGCGCACCTTCGGCCCCATATCGCGATGCGTCAGCTTGAACCAGGCGCGGGCGAAGGCATCGGCGAACTTGTCCGGGTTTTCCAGGAAGCTCTTCGAAATCGGCCCATAGATCGGGTCAAGCTTCATCGCCATATCGGCGGTGGTCATGATCGGCGCATGGCGCTTGGTGGGATCATGCGCATCCGGCACGGCATCAGCCAAGGCACCATTGGCGGGGATCCATTGATGCGCGCCGGCGGGGGATTTGGTCAGCACCCAATCATGGTTCAGCAGGTTCTCAAAATAGTTGTTGTCCCACTTGATCGGGTTGATGGTCCAAGCGCCTTCAATGCCGCTGGTGATGGCATGCACGCCCATCCCGGAATGGAAGCTGCTCATCCAGCCCAGGCCCATTTGTTCGAGAGGTGCGGCTTCCGGTTCCGGGCCAACATGGCTCGCGGGGCCGGCGCCATGGCACTTGCCGAAGGTATGGCCGCCGGCAGTCAGCGCGACGGTTTCTTCGTCATTCATCGCCATGCGCGCGAAGGTTTCGCGAATATCGCGGCCAGAGGCGATTGGGTCCGGCTTGCCATTCGGGCCTTCCGGGTTGACGTAAATCAGGCCCATCTGCACGGCGGCCAGCGGGTTTTCCAACATGCGGTCGCCCGTATAGCGCTTATCATCCAGCCAGGTATCTTCGGTGCCCCAGTAGATATCCTGTTCCGGTTCCCAGATATCCACGCGACCACCGCCAAAGCCGAAGGGCTTCAAGCCCATGGATTCAATGGCGCAATTGCCGGCCAGGATGAACAAATCGGCCCAGGAAATCTTGTTGCCGTATTTCTGCTTCACCGGCCACAGCAGGCGGCGCGCCTTGTCCAGATTGGCGTTATCGGGCCAGGAATTTTCCGGCGCGAAGCGATGCGCGCCATTGGAAGCGCCACCACGGCCATCGGCGGTGCGATAGGTGCCGGCAGCATGCCAGGCCATACGCACGAAGAACGGCCCGTAATGCCCGTAATCCGCCGGCCACCAGGGCTGAGACACTGTCATCAGCGCGAAAATGTCATTCTTGAGCGCCTGCAGGTCGAGCTTCTTGAACGCCTCGGCATAGCTGAAGCCGGCATCCATCGGGTTGGATTTGGCGGATTGCTGGCTCAGGATGCGCAGGTTCAGCTGATTGGGCCACCAATCATTATTGGCGCGCGTGGTGAACCGCGCCGCGGTTGGCTTGCCATGCATCACCGGGCATTTGCCCATGCTTTGGTTCGTGTCCATCTCTCTCTCCGCTACTGGCTATGGTTCGGGGCGAAGCCCGCCCCGCTGATATGGCGCCTGAGGCAGCCCTTCACAGACCCCTCCGGCACTCTGCCGGACTGACTAGGCCAGCCCCGGCAAGCTGTCCAACTCATAATTTTGAAGTTTTTAATTCAGTCGCTGGATGATCCATCAGGTCAGGGTTTGGCCACCATCCACCACCAGGGTCTGCCCCGTAATCCAGCCCGCCAAGGGCGATGCCAGGAACAGCGCCGCATTGGCGACTTCTTCCGGCGTGCCGTAGCGGCCAAAGGGGATGCTCGCCAGGATGCGCCCGTAAAGCGTGGGGTCGGTGGTTTTGCGTTCTTCCCACATGCCGCCGGGGAATTCGATCGAGCCAGGCGCGATGGCGTTCACCCGGATACCATCCTTGGCGAGGCTTGCCGCCTGGGATGCCGTGTAATTGATGACCAGCGCCTTCACCGCCGCATAGGCCGGCGTGCGCACCGAAGGCCCAAGGCCGGAGATGGAGGTGGTATTCACAATGCACCCCTTGGCCGCCCGCAGAAAAGGCAGCGCGGCGCGGGAGGCACGCACCGTCGCCATCACATCCACCTCCAGGCTTTTCTGCCAGCCTTCTTCCGTATCGGCCATGCCAAAGCCCGAGGCATTATTCACCAGCACATCCACGCCCCCAAGCGCGGCGGCGGCGCCGGCCACCCAGGCTTCGATTTGCGCCTGATTGGCGAGGTCCGCCGGCATGGCATGGGCCGTGACGCCATGGGCAGCGATTTCGGGCCGCGTGGCTTCAAGCCCTGCGGCGCCGCGGGCGCAGATGGAAACCGCGGCCCCGCCGGCGGCGAAGCCCAGCGCGATGGAACGCCCAATGCCGCGGCTGCCGCCCGCGACCAAAACCTTCTTGCCAGTGAAATTGAATGTCATGTGCTCTCTCCTCGCGGGTTCAGCCGCTGAGCCTCGATATCCCGGCAGGGCCTAACGCGCTAGCGCTGCCTTGAGCGAATCCAGCACATCATCCATGGCGCGCTGATAGGCAGGGCCATCCAGATAGCCATCCATGGCGCCGGTGCGCTCCAAGAATGTTTTCCAGGCCGGCGCCTGCATTCCCTGGCGGAAGCGATCATGCAGGCTGGTGTAAACATTATCCGGCAGGCCGGCGGGCGCATTCAACCCCTTCATGTTTTCGATCACCACATCAAAGCCCAATTCGCGGAGTGTGGGCACATCAGGATAGCCCGGAATGCGCGAAGCTGACGCAACCGCCAGCGGGCGGATTTCACCCGCATTGGCGAGCCCCGCCATTTCTTCCGGGGCGAGTACCGCCAATTCCACCGTATTCGCCATCAAAGCCTGCAAGCTGGGCGCGCCGCCCGTGAAGGGCACATGCAGCAATTCGACATTTGCGGCACGCGACAGCAACACAAACACCGCGTGATAGATGGACCCCTGGCCGGAGGAGGCATGCGGAATGGCGCCGGGGGCGCGCTTGGCGGCTTCAATCACGCTTGGCAAATCGGCAAAACGCCCGCCGCGGCGGGCGACAATCAGCAGCGGCTGGCGCGTGATGCGGATAATGGCGCGGAAGGATTTCTTGGGATCATAAGGCAAATCCCGGAAGGCTGGCAGGGCGATGCTCTCACTGCCACCACCAACCAGCAGATTAAGCCCATCCGGCGCCATGCCCGCCACTTGCTGCGCGGCAATCGCCCCGCCCGCGCCGGGGCGGTTCATCACCACAATCGGGGTTGGGAAAAGGCGCGAAGACGCCTCGGCAATCGCGCGCGCCGCCAAATCCGCGCCGCCACCTGGCGCGAAGCCGACAATCAATTGAATGGGCCGCGATGGTTCCCAAGCGCGCGCTGGTGCGGCGCTGCCGAAAGCGGCCAAGCCCGCCGCGCCAGTGATGATGTGTCTGCGAGATAGCATGTTGGTTTCCCCCCGTTTCAGCTTGCGTTAACCATACCTCCTCGGCGAGGATGATGTTATGTCTGGGTCACAGCCATCCAAACCGAGTTTGTGGGAGAAGTTCCTTGGCCGGTCGCCTCCCATGCCGCCCATACCGCCCGGCGGATGGACGCGAGAGAATTTGCGTACTCACTGGCGAGAGGGAATTGCGGAGTCTCCAGGCAATGCGCCGCTCTCGCATGCCGAGCTGGCGGAATATTTGAGGGCGCGCAATACCTTCTGGAAGTGGTTCTTGGGGAAAAGAAGTGAAGGGGTCGTGAATGAGCCCCCAGGCCCCGATACATGCTTCGAGCTGCGCATCAAAGTTCTACCCTCCCTAGCTGCTGTGTTGGTTTTTTTTCTGGCTTGGCTGGTTTTTGCCAATTTTCCGTCTGTTCTTGGCATCTACCCAATGATGATTCTTCCCGATGATTTGCTATGTCTTCGAAATAGTCGCCATAACCTTCCATGGCATACCTATCGCTGCGATTCGCTGATTGCAGCAACGGATATAGCGCTTGTTGTTTCGCTGCTCGTATCCGGTTTAGTGCTTGTCATTTTTTTTCGGCAAGGCGGCATGGTTTTGCTAATGGATGGTCAGCGGACAAAAAAGGTTATTCAGTTTGTCCATAACGGATACGTCTTATTTTTGCTCATTTTCCTGCTCGTTTTGATTGTGGTAGTTCTTTTCATTTTGAGGAATGATCTCCTGGTCCTAAAGGTGTTTTTGCCTGCTTCGAATAATATCTTACTTTTGGGCTTGCCCAGCTTTTTCGCTGTGGTTCTTTTTAACCTTTGGCATTCGATCAAGGCTGGGTATGTCACCATTTTTTTTCACATAACTGGCCGCTTTCCATCATGGTTGGAGGATCTTTCGCCATGAAGTGAACGCAGCCACTACACCTGTGAGTGCCAGCCACATCCACCCAACGCCCCTTCCATATGCGCCGGCGGCGGCGCCTCGGCCTGCAAGGGCGGTTCCAGCGGCAGCGCAATGGCCCGCGCCAGCAAATGCAACCCGCCCGCCCCGCCAGCGCCGTAAAGCGCATCGCCCAAAATCGGCCAACCCATCGCCGCGCAATGCACGCGCAATTGATGCGTCCGCCCGGTCTCAGGCGCCAATTCCAGCCAGGCCATGCCAGTACCGCGCCCCAGGCAGCGCCAGCGCGTGAGCGATGCCAGCCCATCCGCATGCGCTTCCATCCGCCAGCCCTGTGCGCGAGAGCTGATCTTGCGGATAGGCAGGGCAATCTCCCCCGCCTCCTCAGCCGGGCCGCCTTGCACCACCGCCCAATAGGTCTTCTGCGCCAGCCCCTTGGCGAAAAGCCCGCCCAAAGCGGCGAGGGCCGGCTTGGTGCGCCCCAGCACCAGGCAACCCGCCGTATCCTGATCCAACCGATGCGCCGGCTGCGGCAAATGCCGCCGGCCCATTTGCAAAGCGGGCAGCCAATCTTCCACTGATGCCCCGCCGCGCGGGCCGCGATGTGTCGCAAGCCCAGCCGGCTTGTTCAGCACCAGCGCATCATCTCGCAACAGCAGGATGCGGGACGCGATCTCAGAAGGCACTTGGCCAAGACGGTCCTGCCGTGACAGGCTTCCCCCCATCATGGCCCCTCCCCCCGCCCCGCCGCGTGTTGTCTGCCTTGGCAATGTCGTCGCCGATCATGTGTTTCGGGTGGAGGATATACCCCAACCGCCCGCGAAAATCGCCGCCCGATCCTATGTGCTGAATGCCGGCGGCATGGCGGCCAATGCGGCGATTGCGGTGACGCGGCTGGGGGGCCGCGCGGATTTCTGGGGCCGCGTTGGCGATGACCTGAACGCGCCCTTGCTCGCCGCTGCCTTGGAAGCGGATGGCGTCAATACCGCGGGCCTCCGGCGCATGGCGGGTGGGCGGAGCCCCGTTTCCGCCGTGCTGGTGGACCGCCATGGCGAACGCACCATCATCGGCTTTCGCGGCGCTGATCTTGGCACTGATCCCGCCTGGCTGCCCTTGGGAACGCTCGCTGGCGCAGGCGCGCTTTGTTGCGACCCGCGCTGGCCGGAAGCTGTCGCGGCAGCAGCTGCCGAGGCGCGGCGGCTTGGCATCCCCGTCGTGCTGGATGGCGAGAGGAGCGAGACGCGCATTTTGGTTTATTTGGTGCCACGCGTGGATCACGCGATTTTCTCAGTCACCGGCTTGCAGAATTTCGCGCCTGGTTGCGCGCCGGAAGAAGGGCTGCGCCGCGCCTTGGCGTGTGGCCCTTTGCAACTCGCCGCCGTGACGCGCGGGGAGAAAGGCACGCTCTGGCTCACGCCCGGCATGGCAGCGCCACAGGAAATCCCGGCCTTCCCGGTAGAGGCCACCAATACCACCGGCGCGGGCGATGTGTTCCACGGCGCCTATGCACTGGCGATTGCGGAAGGGATGGGCGTGGAAGCAGCCTTGCGCTTTGCCTCAGCCGCTGGGGCGCTACGCGCGCGGGATGGCACCACGCCGTATCGGCCGATGGTGGAAGCGATGCTGGCGGGCGGATAGTGCGTATCCTATTCAGACTCGTTCACAGGAAACGCAATCACGCCTGATTTGGTCGTATTTTCCCAGCAGCAATTTGATTTCGCTCTGCCCCAACATGCTGTAAGAATTATTTTGCAGTTTCAGGAAATTCCCTCAATGGCCGCTTCCAGCCTTACACGCCGCGCCGCAAGCGGGCTTGCCTTGGCCGCATTCTTCACCCGTCAGGTTGGTGCGCAAACAGGCAGCCAGGAAGCGGAACGCCCTGTTGGCGAAGTTACCCTCTCGCAGACCCAAGTTGGTTTGTTTTTTGGCGTATCCTGGGGCAGCGGCACGCTGAAATTTGGTGGACACAGCCACCGTTTTCGTATCCGCGGCCTTGGTGTTGGCGGCATCGGCATTTCTGAAGTTCGGGCGCATGGAGAAGTCTATCGCCTTGCCAGGGTCGCCGATTTCCCCGGCCTCTATGGCGGCGCGCGTGCCGGCGCGGTCGCTGGCACCAGCGAGATCAAGGGCGGCCTATGGCTGCAGAATCCGGCCGGCGTCATCATCAGCCTCCATCCATCGCGTAGCGGCTACGCATTGCAATTGGGCGCCGATGGCTTGTTGATTGAAATGGAGTAGCCGTGACAGGGCGCTGCCACACCCCAATCTGCTAACCCAAGGTGGCGGCAAGCCGAATCTGGCTCAAGGCACAGGCCTTCGACCAGGTTGGGGCTTCAGTCTTGGCGTCTGATTCTGGCGAAGCTTGAAAAGGCCTATTGCCTTTACCCTTTCGCCCAGCCAATCGCCGCCCGCGCCAGCGCGTCAATCGTATCCGCGACCGGGAAAGGCAGCACCGGGCCGGCGGCGATGCCAAGCGGAATCTCCGTACACCCCAGCACCACAGCCTGCGCCCCGCGCGCCATCAGGCTGCGCGCCACCTCGGCCAGGGGTTCATAGGATTCGACAAGCTTATTCGCCTTCACTGCCGTAATCGCTGGCGTCACGCGGGTTCGCATTTCGTCATCGCTTGGCGTCAGGCATTCATAGCCAAGCCCATCCAGCCTTTGCTGATAAAGCCGCATGGCGAGCGTGCCTGCCGTGCCCATCACGCCAATACGCCCGCCAGCCACACCAAGCCGACGCAATTCGGCGCCCGCGGCATCCACGATATGCAAAATGGGCAGGCGGGTTGCGGCGCACATGCCATCAAACCAGCCATGCGCCGTATTGCAGGGAATGGCGATGGCGCCACAACCGGCGGCTTCCAGCCCGCGAAGGCCGCGCACCAGCGCGGGCAGGGGGTCTTCGCCGCCGGCAACCCGCGCCGCGGTGCGGTCCGGCACGCGGGGGTCGGACCAGAGGATGGTTGGGATATGGTCCTGATCACGCTCCGCCGGCGTCAGTAGCGTGAGGCGCTGCATGAAACATGCACTCGCCAGCGGCCCCATGCCGCCCAAAACGCCCAGGATTCGAGCATCCGCCATCGCAACCCATCCCCTCGCCGCATTCCCATGGGGTGACGCGCAACCCATCCGCCTCTATGCCACGCCCCTTGAGGACGGCACAGGCCGCACAGGAAAAGAGATGAATTATTTGAATGATTCCTTGTGGCTCGGCGCCCTGGCTTTGGCCATGGCGGCAACGGGCCTGGTTTCCGGCACACTCGCGGGTTTGCTTGGCGTGGGGGGCGGGATTGTGATTGTGCCTCTGCTCTTCAATGTTTTTCCGCTATTCGGCATTCCGGAAGCGGTGCAGATGAAGGTGGCGGTGGCGACATCGCTCGCGACCATTATCCCAACCTCCATCCAATCCGCGCGCAAGCATCGCGCGACGGGGGCGATGGATATGGCGCTGGTGCGCTCCATCTGGCCCACTATGCTTGCCGGGGTGGTGATCGGCACGCTGCTCGCGATTTATGTGCGGGGCGAAGGGCAGACGGCGATTTTCGCTTTGGTCGCGCTGCTGGTCGCCTTCAACATGGGCTTCACCGGATTGGACTTCAAATTGACGGATCGCGTGCCGGAAGGCGCGCCACGCGCGGCACTTGGGCTTGGCATTGGTTCGGTCAGCGCCATGATGGGGATTGGCGGCGGCACGCTTGGGGTGCCTTTGCTGTCCCTGCTGGGCTACCCCATCCGCGCCGCGGTCGCGACAGCTTCGGCCTTTGGCGTGATCATCGCCATCCCTGCCACCATCGGCCTGATTTGGGGCGGGTGGGGCGATCCGCGCGTGCCGCCCTTCTCACTAGGCTATGTCAGCCTGATCGGCTTTGCGCTGATTGCGCCCACTTCCATCATCGCGACCCCTTGGGGCGTGAAGCTCGCGCATAGCATCCCGCCCTTGCTGCTGAAGCGCGCCTTCGCGGTGTTTCTGGCGATCACGAGCGCGCGGATGTTCTGGTCAATCTTTACGTGAGGCCGGAGGGTCTGTCCCCAAAAGCCTGATCAGCATGCGGCGAATATGATCCTGCCCGCCGAAAAATATCCCGAGCACCCGCACCGCCTGCGCTTGATCATCAACATCATACCAATAAATCGCGCGCTCCATCACCATGAAGCGAAGGCCGGGCAGGATATCGCCACGCTCTGTGCCACGTTCGGGAAACAGCGTCAGGCGGTCGGCGGCGGCGCGGATATCCCTGATGCGCACTGACGCATGTTCCAGGGCATGGACAGTGCTTTCGCCAAAGCCCAGATAGCTTTCGAATAAATGATCGAAAATCAGTTCAAGATCACGCTCAGAAACTTCGGCGAATTCAATCCTGTATGGCATGGCCCTGACGCTTTCGCGCCAGCATCGCCGCGATGCGCTCATCCATCACATTGGCCGAGACGAATTTGCCAGCGCGCCGTTGTTTCAGCACTTCTGCCAGCGCCGCGCGTTCCATCGCCTCGGTTTCCATTTGCTGGCGCAGAAGTTCGACCCCTTGCTGCAACACGGCACTCATGCTCGGGAAGCGCCCGGCATCAACCAGCGTCTTGGCAAAAGCATGCTGTTCATCGGCGAGGGAGATGGAGGATTTCACTGTCATGACATGTATTGGTAATACCAGGTAGCACCAGCGTCAAGGCTTTTCCAGCCCCGCCCGAAGCCCCGTAGCCTCACACCCCCCGCCGAAACGCTGCCGACGGATACCCCTGCGCAAACAGCAGCGCGCGCAAATCCGCGTGATCCACCCGCGTGCGCGCTGCTGCCGAAACCACGGGCTTGGCTTTGAAAGCTACGCCAAGCCCCGCCGCGCCCAGCATATCAAGGTCATTGGCGCCATCACCCACGGCCAAGGTCTCGGCCAGATCGAGCCCTTCTTCCCCCGCCAGCCGCTTCAGCGTAACCAGCTTGGCGTTACGGCCCAGGATGGGGTCTCCCACCTGGCCGGTCAGCCTGCCGGCTTCATGCAGCAGGGTATTGGAATGATGTTCATGAAAGCCGAGCTTTTCCGCCACGCGCCCGGTGAAAAAGGTGAAGCCGCCAGACACCAGGGCGCAGCGTGCGCCATGGGCGCGCATGGTCGCGACCAGCTCCTCGGCGCCCGGCATCAATTCCGTTGTCGACCAGGTGCGTTCCAGCGCTTCCAGCGCCAGGCCCTTCAGCATGCCAACGCGCTCTCGCAGTGCCCCTTCGAAATCCAATTCGCCATTCATGGCGCGGCGCGTGATGGCCGAGATTTCTTCCTTGAGGCCCGCCTCGCCGGCCAATTCATCCAAGGTCTCACTGGTGACCATGGTGCTGTCCATATCGGCGATCAGCAGGCGCTTCCGCCGCCCCGCCACATCCTGCGCGATGGCATCCACCGGCTGGCCCGCCAAGGCATCCCGCACCGTGCGATCCGCGACTTCCAAGGGCAGGCCACCAAAGGGCAGATCGGCGGCTTCGGCCTCGGCGAGGGGTTGCACGGCACCAGCCTCCCCACCCGCGGCGCGCAACGCCGCAGCAGCCTTGGCCAAATGATCCAGGGAAAGCGCGCCGCGCGGGGCGATCAGGGTCAAAACCTTTTCCATATCCGGCCTATGCCCGCGCCATGAATAAGGATCAACCTCGAGCGTCCGATCTGCGGAGGTCGAATGACCGGAGCAGTGAATCGGCCGCTCCAAAGCCAAAGGCTTTGTTTGTGGTTGGCCCCACCGCTTCCGGCAAATCCGCGCTCGCGTTGGAAATTGCGGAGCGCCTCGGCGGCACCATCATCAACGCCGATAGCATGCAGCTTTACCGAGAGCTTCACATCATCACCGCGCGCCCCAGCGCAGCGGATGAAGCCCGTGCGCCGCATCTGCTTTACGGTCTGCGCCCGGCGGCTGAGGCCGCCTCTGTCGCCTGGTGGGGCGATGCCGCCCTCAAGGCCATGGACCAAGCCCGCGCGGCGGGGCGACTGCCCATCATTTGCGGTGGCACTGGCATGTATTGCGCCGCGCTCACCCAGGGGCTCGCTGCCATCCCGCCCATCCCCGCGCCAGCCCGCGAAGAAGCCCGGCGCCTTTTGGCCGAGGAAGGCCCGGCGGCGCTCCATGCAAGGCTGGCGGCGGAGGACCCGGCCTCGGCGGCGCGGCTTCGCCCCAGCGACAGCCAACGCATCGCCCGCGCCTTCGAAGTTTGGCGCGGCACCGGGCGGGGCATCGCAGCGTGGCAGGCGGAAGCCAGCGCCGCCCCCGCGCCCTGGCGCTTTGCGGCCATTCTGCTTGACCCGCCGCGCGACAGGCTGCGCGCTGCCATCGCCAAGCGTTGGGCGGCGATGATCCAGGCCGGCGCGGTGGAGGAAGTGCGCGCCCTGCTGGCCCAAGGGCTCGATCCCGCCTTGCCCGCCATGCGCGCCCATGGCGTGCCGGAACTCTCGGCCATGCTGGCCGGGCGGATGACGGAAGACGAAGCCTCCGCCCACGCCATCCTGGCCACTGGCCAATATACCAAGCGCCAGGCGACCTGGTTCCGCCACCATGAACTGGCCTCGCCCGAGCATACCTATATTATAAATGCGCGATTTGAAGATTTGACGCAATTTTCGGAAAGTGACTCGGTCAAATTTTTCGCATTTCTTGATTTTATCCGTTGACGCGCCCCTCAGCCGGGGTCTAGAAGCCCCTTCCTCGGCCCCGCTGTTTCGGGGCCGCAGCTTTTTGACGAAGGAAAACACCATGTCCGCCGCGACCCTAGCCCCGCCCGCCACAGCAACCCAAAGCCTTTCGGGTGCCGAGGTGGTATTGCGCGCGCTCAAGGATAACGGCGTTGAGGTGATTTTCGGCTACCCCGGCGGCGCGGTGCTGCCGATCTATGACGCGATTTTCCAGCAAAACGCCATTCGCCATATTCTGGTGCGCCATGAACAGGCGGCGGTCCATGCCGCGGAAGGCTATGCGCGGTCCACCGGGAAGGTGGGCGTGGTGCTGGTGACCTCTGGCCCCGGTGCCACCAATGCGGTGACGGGGCTGGTGGATGCGCTGATGGATTCCATCCCGGTGATCTGCCTCACGGGCCAGGTGCCGACCCATCTGATCGGCAATGATGCCTTCCAGGAAGCCGATACCACCGGCATCACGCGCCCGGCGACCAAGCATAATTACCTGGTGAAGAAATCCGAAGACCTCGCCCGCGTGATGCATGAGGCGTTTTACGTCGCGAAGTCAGGTCGCCCCGGCCCGGTGGTGATTGATCTGCCCAAGGATATTCTGATCAACAAAGCGCCGTATCGGGAAGCGACCACGCAAAGCCATCGTTCCTATCGCCCGCGCACGGAACCCGATGCCAAGGCCATCCGCGAAGCGGTGCGGCTGCTGAAGCGCGCGCATCGCCCGATTGTCTATGCCGGCGGCGGCGTGATCAATGCCGGACCGGAAGCGTCCCGCCTGCTGCGTGAATTTGTGCGCATGACAGGGATGCCGTGTACCAATACGCTGATGGGGCTTGGCGCCTATCCAGCCGAAGACCCGCAATTCCTGGGTATGCTCGGGATGCACGGGACTTATGAAGCCAATCTTGCGATGCATGGCTGCGACGTCATGTTCAATATCGGCGCGCGTTTCGATGACCGCGTGACGGGGCGCCTCAATGCCTTCTCGCCGAAATCAAAGAAGATCCACGCCGATATTGATCCATCTTCGATCAACAAGAATGTCGCGGTGGATGTGCCGATTGTGGGCGATGCGCGCGCCGTGCTGGCCGCCATGATTGAAGCCTGGAAGGCGGATGAAGCGCCGCAGGACAAGCCCGCCATTGCCGCCTGGTGGCGCCAGATTGATGAATGGCGCGGCAAGAAATGCTTGGCCTATCGCCAGGAAGGCAAGATCATCAAGCCGCAACATGCGGTGCAGCGGCTTTATGACATCACCCGCGAATTGGGGCGTGAGACCTTCATCACCACCGAAGTCGGCCAGCACCAGATGTGGGCCGCGCAGTATTTCGGCTTTGACAAGCCCAATCGCTGGATGACCTCGGGCGGGCTTGGCACCATGGGCTATGGCTTGCCGGCGGCGATGGGCGTGCAGATCGCGCATCCCGATGCGCTGGTGATTGATATCGCCGGTGAGGCTTCGATCCTGATGAATATTCAGGAAATGGGCACGCTCGCGCAGTATCGCCTGCCGGTGAAGGTATTCATTCTGAACAATGAATATATGGGCATGGTGCGGCAATGGCAGGAATTGCTGCATGGCGGGCGCTATTCCGAAAGCTATTCGGCATCCCTGCCGGATTTTGTGAAGCTTGCGGAAAGCTTCCATGCCGTTGGCATGCGCGCGGAAGGGATTGATGATCTTGATCGCGTGATCCGGGAGATGATCGCGATAGACAAGCCCGTGATCGCGGATATCTGTGTCGCCAAGGATGAAAACTGCTTCCCCATGATCCCATCAGGTGCCGCGCATAATGAAATGATTCTGGCGCCGGGCCAGGAAGGTGGCGTTGCCGGCGTCACCGATGAAGGCAAGGTTCTGGTCTGAGGAAGCGGGCAATGTCTGAGATGAAGAACGCGCCGCGCGCCGCGACCATTGCTGTCCTGGTCGAAAACGAAGCCGGCGTGCTGGCGCGCGTGATCGGCCTGTTTTCCGGCCGCGGCTACAATATTGATAGCCTGACGGTCGCACCGGTGGATGAAACGGGGCGCATTTCGCGCATCACCATTGTCACCAGCGGCACGGATATGGTGATCGAGCAGATCAAGGCACAGTTGGATCGGCTGGTGCCGGTGCATAAGGTGTCTGACCTCACCATCGAAGGCCCGCATCTGACGCGCGAATTGGCGCTGATCAAGGTTGTCGGGCGCGGTGATGACCGCATGGAAGTACTGCGGCTTGCCGATGCCTTCCGCGCGCGTGTTGTTGATGCCACCACGGAAAGCTTCGTGCTTGAGATGACCGGCAATGCCGACAAGATTGATGCCTTTGTGGCACTCATGCGCCCGATTGGCCTGGCCGAGGTTTCACGCACCGGCGCCGTTGCCATTGCGCGCGGGCCGAAGGGGATCATGGAATAGCCCAAGTGGCCCAAAGCCCAGGCAGGACCAAGGCTTTCGCCTGGGCGCTCTATGATTGGGCCAATAGCGGCTTTCCGACGGTGGTTTCGACCTTCGTCATCGCTGCCTATTTCACGCAAGGCATCGCGCCCGATCCGGTGACGGGTCAGGCGCAATGGGGCTGGATGCAAACCCTCGCCGCCTTTGCCATCGCCGTGCTGTCGCCTGTTCTGGGCGCGATTGCCGATCAAGGTCGGCGCCGACGTGCAATGCTCGCCGTTTGCACGCTGCTGACCGCCATCTTCACCGCGCTGATCTGGTTCGCGCGGCCCGATCCGGCGGATGCGCTTTATGCGCTGGTGTGCATTGGCTTGGCCACCATCGCCTTTGAATTGGGAACCGTATTCTACAACGCCATGCTGCCCGGCCTGGTTCCGGAAGAACGCATGGGGCGGCTTTCGGGCCTCGCTTGGGGGCTTGGCTATGCCGGCGGGCTTGCCTGTCTGGCGCTGGCGCTGGTGCTGTTCATTCAACCGAACCCATCCCCCTTTGGGCTTGATCGCGGCGCGGCGGAGCATGTGCGCGCGACCGCCCTGCTGGTGGCGGCCTGGATTGTGGTTTTTGGCTGGCCCGTTTTGCTTGCCTTGCCCGATCCTGCCGGGCCGCGCCCTGGGCTCCGTGCTGCCATGCGCGCGGGGCTGGCCGAGACACGCAGCATCCTGCGCGGCCTGCCGCAGCGCCCGGCCATGGCGCGGTTTCTGATCGCGCGGCTATTCTATACCGATGGCCTAAATACGCTTTTCGCCTTCGGTGCGATTTATGCCGCCGGCGTGCATGGCATGGGGTTTGAGGAAATTCTGATCTTTGGCATTGCCATGAATGTCACGGCGGGGCTGGGGGCGGCGGGCTTCGGGCTGATTGAGGATCGGCTCGGCGCCAAAACCACAATCCTGGTCGCACTCGGCGCCATGATTGTGCTCGGCAGTTTCCTGCTGCTGAGCAATGACAAAATTCTGTTCTGGGCCCTGGCGCTGGCGCTTGGGCTATTCATGGGGCCCGCCCAGGCGGCATCGCGCACGCTGATGGCGCATATGGCCCCGCCCGAGGAAGTGGCGGCGCATTTCGGCCTTTTCGCACTTTCCGGTCGCATCACCGGCTTTCTGGGGCCGGCGGCAGTCGCACTCGCAACACAGCTCTCGGGCAGCCAGGCCTGGGGCATCGCGACCGTGATCCTTTTCCTCGCACTCGGCGCGGCCATTCTGGCGCCCCTGCGTGTGGCGCGCCATGGCTAAAGCCCGCCTGCTTCTGCCATAGTCCCGCCGCGGAGGCATGCGAACACCCCTTCATGGCAGAGGATCAATCTGAGGCCGCCTGGGCGGCGCTGATGGCTTTGGCGGCAAGGCCGGGTGCGGCGGAAATTCGCCCGCTTTTCGCCGCTGATCCCGATCGCTTCGCACGGTTTTCCCGCCAGGCGGGTGATGTGCTGCTCGATTTTTCCAAAACCGCGATTTCGGATGCGGTGATGGATGCGTTGCTCAGGCTTGCCGAAGCGCGCGACGTGGCGGGCTTTCGCGCGCGGCTTTTCGCGGGCGCGGCGGTGAATGCCACCGAAGGCCGCGCCGCCTTGCATATGGCGCTGCGTGCCGAAGCGGGCGATGCGTTTCGCGCCGGCAGCGAAGACATCATGCCCGAAGTGCTTTCAGTGCGCGCGCGCATGGAAAGCTTCACCCGCGCGATCCATGAAGGGCGCATTCTTACCGCAAAGGGTCAGCGCTTCACCGATGTGCTCAATATCGGCATTGGTGGTTCCGATCTTGGCCCGGCCATGGTCGCGCGCGCGCTTGGGACCAATGGGTCACCGCTACGCGGGCATTATCTCGCCAATGTGGATGGCCATGCCTTTGATGAAATCACCGCGCGGCTTGATCCGGCGCGCACGCTGGTGCTGATTGCCTCCAAAACCTTCACCACGCAGGAAACCATGGCGAATGCCGTGCTTGCCCGTGATTGGCTGCGCGCTGCGCTGGGTGAGGCCGGTGCGTCGCAGCATATGGCCGCACTTTCGACGAATCTGAGCGCGACCGCCGCTTTCGGGATTTCGCCTGAGCGCGTCTTTGGTTTTCGTGATTGGGTGGGTGGGCGTTTTTCGCTCTGGAGTGCGATAGGGCTTTCACTCGCGCTTGCGCTTGGCTGGGATGCTTTCGCGCGGCTGCTCGCCGGTGCGCGCGTGATGGATCAGCATTTTCAGGCCGCGCCACTTGCGGATAATCTGCCAGTACTGCTCGCCTTGGTTGAGGTCTGGCATGTGAACGGTCTTGGTTTTCCAAGCCGCGCCGTGCTGCCTTATGATGAACGCTTGGTGCGCTTGCCGGCGCATTTGCAGCAATTGGAAATGGAAAGCCTTGGCAAGCGCGTTGCGCTTTCCGGAGCGCCGTTGCCGCGCGCTTCCGGCCCCGTGGTGTTTGGCGAACCGGGCACCAATGCGCAGCATTCCTTTATGCAATTGCTCCATCAGGGCACCACGCCCGTGCCGGTGGATTTCATTCTGGTGGCACGTCCCGATCACCCCCACGCAGACAGCCATCGCAAACTGCTCGCCAATGGGCTGGCGCAGGCGGAAGCGTTGCTCATGGGCAAGGATGAGGCCGCGGTCATCACTGAGATGCGGAGCGCCGGTGTGACAGAGGCAGAAATCACACGCCTATTGCCGCATCGTGTTTTCCCCGGTGATCGGCCAAGTGTGACGATGCTGCTGCCGAGGCTTGATGCCTTCACCCTCGGTCAATTGGTCGCCCTTTATGAACACAAGGTCGCGGTGCTTGGCGCGCTATGGGGGATCAATCCCTTTGATCAATGGGGGGTTGAGCTTGGCAAGCAATTGGCCAGCGCCATCCTGCCGGAAATCAGCGCCGGCGCGGCGCAAAAGCCGCATGATGGGTCAACTGCCGGGCTGATCGGTAAGCTCGCCACACTTTGGCCGGAAGGCCGCGCATGACCGCGCCCTATATCCAGGCGCTTGCCTGCGATGGCACGCATCGCTTCAGCAAACAGCCAGTGCAAAGCCTGACCCCGATCGCAGGGCTTGGTGTTGAAGGTGATGCGCATGCGGGCGTTACGGTGAAGCATCGCTCCCGCGTCGCGCGTGATCCTTCGCAGCCCAATCTGCGCCAGCTTCATTTGTTGCATGCCGAAATCTTCGAAGAACTCGCGCCACATGGCTTCACGCTCAAGCCCGGCGATATCGGGGAAAATGTGACCACGCGCGGGCTTGATCTGCTGGGGCTTGGCACCGGCACAAGGCTTTGCCTGGGGAAAGAGGCGATTGTGGAAATCACGGGGCTGCGCAATCCTTGCGCGCAGCTTGATCATTTCCAAGCGGGGTTGATGGCGGCCATGCTCGGGCGCGATGCCTCGGGCGGGCTGATCCGCAAATCCGGCGTCATGGCGATTGTGCTGCAAGGTG
>JBIKXA010000179.1:0-7138 GCA_044356015.1 Roseomonas sp. | reverse complement strand
TTGTCGCGGGCTTGCGCGCTTGCGGGCTGGAAGTGGTGCGCATTGGGCTTTGCGCCACACCGATGCTCTACTACGCTGCCTATGCCTTGGAAGCCGATGGCGCGGCAATGGTGACCGGCAGCCATAACCCGCCCGACTATAACGGCTTCAAGATGATGATCGGCAAGAAGCCTTTCTATGGCGCGCAGATTCAACAAATTGGTCGCATGGCCGCCGAAGGTGATGTGGTGCCGGAAGCCGCGGGCAGCGACCGCGCCGTTGATATCGCCACACGCTATGCGGATCGTGTGCTGCAGGATTGGGATGGCGGCGACCGCGCGCTGAAAGTGGTGTGGGATCCCGGCAATGGCTCGGCCGGGCCAATCGTAAAGGCCTTGGCGGCGCGGCTGCCGGGGCATCACATGGTGATCAATGCCGATGTGGATGGGCGCTTCCCGAACCATCACCCCGATCCCACGGTGCCGAAAAACCTTGAGCAATTGATTGCAGCCGTGGCGCGTGAAGGCGCTGATCTTGGCATTGCCTTTGATGGTGATGGGGACCGCATCGGCATTGTGGATAATGAAGGCCATGTGCTGTTCGGCGATCAATTGATGATCGTCCTCGCGCGTGATGTGCTGAAAGCGAAGCCTGGGGCGACCATCATCGCCGATGTGAAGGCATCGCAGGTGCTGTTCGATGAAATCGCCAAGGCGGGGGGCAAGCCGCTGATGTGGAAGACCGGCCATTCGCTGATCAAGGCGAAAATGGCCGAAACCGGCAGCCCGCTGGCGGGAGAAATGTCCGGCCATATCTTCTTTGCCGATAAATGGTACGGCTTTGACGATGCGCCTTATTCCGCGGTGCGGTTGCTTGGCATTGTGGCGCGTCTTTCCGGCCCGCTTTCCGAATTGCGTGCCGCTTTGCCGCAAGTGATCAATACGCCGGAACTTCGTTTTGATTGCACCGAGGCGCGCAAGTTTGAAGTGGTGCGCGAAGTGAAGGAACGCCTGGCCGCTGCCGGCGCCAAGGTGCAGGATGTGGATGGCGTGCGCGTGTTGACCGATGATGGCTGGTGGCTGCTGCGCGCTTCCAATACCCAAGCCGTGCTTGTCGCGCGGGTGGAGGCTTCAAGCGCGGCCGGGCTTGAACGCCTGAAAGCGGATCTGGCGCACCAGATCACGGCAAGTGGCTTGGCGGTGCCGGATTTTTCCGGCGCCAATGCGGGGCATTGAGCGGGCAAGCCTAATCGAGATTGGACGGGTTGCGCTGCGGCAAGGCGCATAGAGCGTTGAATTTATTCTCTGAATTTATTGATATCGCGGCTGCATGCCGCGCGTCATGAAGTGGGGCCTTGCCGATGGGCCAGACCGGGCGCGCCAAGGGGGTTCTCCCGCAGGCGCCCTGCGGACATAGGGCCATCAAAGCTTGGGTCGCCCCCTTTTCTGGCCATCGAATCTTATTCCATTTCCGTTGTGATTGGTGCTAGCCTTTTTCTCCGATCAATTGTTTCGATTGGATGGAGGATTTCATGTCGAATGTCGCTGGCAAGGCCTATGGCATGAATGTCATCACGCCCATGCGGCCATGGAAGACCTGGGTCAACCGATTGCTGTTTATGGTCGCTCGCGTAAACCCGGCCCAGCTGGGGGGGCTGCTCGGCCTTTCAATCATCCATTTCGCGCGCTGGGTGATCATCCAGCGTGATGCCTGGCCTGATTTGGGGCAGGGAAAACCGAGATTGCACAACGACTACATGCTGTTCGTCAGCAATTTCAACGGCACCTGGGACCAATATATCGATGCCTTCAGCGACGGCATTCCAAACGGCCTGGATTTATTCTGGTATTCAAGCACCAAATATCCCGGCTCGATCCCGATCACACCCTTCAAGAACTACATCAGGGCCAACCAGATTGACAATGATTATTACTATAACGCAACGCCGGGAAGCGCGCAGCGTGACATCAAGGCCGCGCTCCGCCTATGGCAGGAATTGGATACGCTTGCCAAGGCGCATCGAACCATGGATCCCGCGGCCTTCGCCGAGGCCTATAAGGCGGCACTTATTCGTATCCAAAACGATCTTCCCTCGGCAGGGCATGCCCCGGTCGCGAGCAATGATACCCATAATGCAGACATGAACCGCCGCGCCTTGATGCGGCGCGCGCCTACCTGAAGGGGATAAGACAAATGCCGAATTTTGATGGCGGGCATTACTTTCTGACAGCCCTTATCCCCATTCGCACGGACCTTATGGCAGATCCGCGATCCAGCGAATGGGTTGCCTCCCATATCCATAATTTGCGTGAGACGCTGACGGCCTTGCCAACCGCCTTGCAAAGCTGGGCCACTGAAAACATCGGCCTGAACAGTCCCTTTGCGCGTGATGCACGGACGCATTTTGCGCGGCTGTTTGTGGTGGATGACGTTGCCTTCAATGGCCGCGTACATCGCGATGCAATAGGCGCCGCATTGCAAGGTGCGATCGGGGGTATTATCGGCAAGCGTCTTCCGGGCGCCGATCCGACCCAACCTGGCCCGGTTGATCATCTGCCGGCTCCCTATCTTATCTTCGTGTGCGAATTCGACGCACAGGATGGCAGTGCGAAAGAACGCGACGCCTATCTTGAGGGCCTGTTCACGGTCATGGAGCCCGAATGGCGTGATATCCTGCAACATTGTCACGGGTATGATCGCGTCAAGGATGCGGCGGGCTTTGCTGCGTTGATCGGCGCATGCCAGGTTGAAACCACGATGCCCTTCAATGATTACTACGTGCCATTTCCAGCCTTGAAGGGGCTTTCGCTTCTGCCGATTGCGGCACCAGCCTTGATCGCGCTTGTTCTGCTCCTGGTTGGCTTTGTCATGCGTCTGGTACAGGGTGATGCGCTTTGGGGATGGTTGTTTCTTCTTGGCATCATCGGCGCTCCCGCGGGTATTTTCTACGCCTATCGCCGCATTGTCTCGGCGGCCCAGGCGCCATTGCCCACAGGGCGTCGGACCGATTTGGTCAGCGTCATGAAGGCGCTTTATCTGCAACAAAACTTCATTCGCTTCGCGGTCGGACAGCAAGGCAAAGACCCGAAAACCTTGCATGAGGCATTCGGCGCCTTCCTGACAGAGCATCGTCCCGACGAACCGGCCGCCCCCACGCAACCGCGTGGCACCGTGAAAAGCTGAGGATCGTACCATGGCTGTCCAACTGGATTTCAGCGATATTCAGGGCAATGTCCTCGCTGCCTATGGCAAGCAAGGTTTTCCCAAGGGCCGCGCGCTGCTTTTGCATATTCCCAACGGCAAAGGCCCGGCCGGGCGGCTGTTTCTTGAAACGCTGCGCCGCCACGTCACCTCCGCACTGCCCTGGGAAGCGAAGCACCGGCAGCCCATTCCGGGGCAGGTCATGGCGCCGCGGCCTGAGGCGACGCTGAATTTCGCCTTCACCTTTACGGGTCTGCTCGCGCTTGGCGTGCCCATACGCACCTTGCGGGGCATGCCCGATGAATTCATTGACGGCATGGCAGCGCGCGCCGATATACTTTGCGATCGATTTCCAAAGCCCGACGGGTCGCTTGCCACCATTGACGAAGCCTATGACCCGGTCTGGCTGCCCGAGGCCTGTGAGGGGCAGCGCGTTCATATCCTGGTCACGCTCAATGCACAGATGGATGAACAGACGGGGCAGCCGGTCCCAGCCCTTGAAGAAAAGACGCGCTTCGTCGTGGCAATGGCTGAGCGGGCCGAGCTGATCGTGCTTTCCGGTCATCGCGGCGCGACACCGAAATGGCAAGAACTTTCCGCACGATTGGGGCGAAGGCCAGATGGCACCTATTCTGCCCTTCCACTTGAACATTTCGGTTTCGTGGACGGGATTTCCGACCCGGTATTCGATGGGCAAATGGCTGAGGCAGACCTGCAAAAACGCAGTATCGGGCAGGGCAAGCTACTCCCCGATCAAAGCTGGGCGCCACTTGCCACTGGCGAGTTTCTGCTGGGCTGGCCAGATGAAAGCCAGGAAATTCCAGGTGCTGCCATGCCGCTTGATTTCAGCCGCAATGGTACCTTCATGGCTTATCGCAAGTTGCACCAGAATGTTTTCGCCTGGCGAAAATACATGGCTGAGCAATCCGAGGCCCTGGCACAGCTATGGAACATGCCGCTGGATGAGGCGGAGCAAACGCTTGCGGCGAAATTCGCTGGCCGTTGGCGGAATGGTGTTCCACTTGTCGCTGCGCCAAGCTGGGCAGAGGCACAAGGCATGGAGGCCAAGCTTGGCGAAGCCAGGCGTTCAGGCGACAAGGCAACCGAGGAAGCCTTGCGCAGATCATGGGTTGACTTCACCTATCGGGCCGACGCTTTTGGCGCATCTTGCCCCTTCGGCGCGCATATCCGTCGCGCCAATACGCGCGATATGCTGGACCCCCTCCTGTCAACAAATGATCCCAAGCGCCTTAACGGATCAGTACTGAATAATCGTCGGCGCATACTGCGTCGTGGGCTGCCTTATGGTGAAGCCACCGAAGGTGGCAGCGATCAGGACGAACATGGCATTGTGATGATGGCGCTTTGTGCCAATCTCTTTCGCCAATTCGAATTCGTCCAGCAACAATGGATGCAGTACGGGCTTGATTTCAACGCCGGAAATGACACATGCCCGATCGTCGGTTTGCACTTCCCAGATAATAAATTCGTCATCCCTGCTGATCCCGCATCTGGCAGACCACCCTTTTTTGCAGCCGGCATGCCGCAATTCGTCGAACCGCGTGGCGGGGAGTATTTCTTTGTGCCTTCCATGACGGCACTGCGCATGATCGCCCAAGGTTTGGTGGATCCAACATGATACAGGCAATGGGTCTTAGATTGCGGATATGGGGTGGGGGGCTGGGCGCGTTATTCGCGCTCCTGCGGGCTGGGCTGCCGCAATGGCGGGCGGGTACCATCGCAACCTGGCTTGCCGAGACACCAACCCAACGCCTTGTTTTCACGGTTCTGCGGGCCTTCAAGCCGAATCTGCTGCTGCGCAGGCAATTCATCTCCGCCTATGAAAATAATGGCACGGCCATCGTCACCCGATACCAGGATGTGACAGAGGTTCTGGAACGCGAGGCGGATTTCGCGGTCGTCTACGAACCCAAGATGCGCCATATCACGGCAGGGGAAAATTTCTTTCTTGGTATGCAGGATAGCGCCGCTTACACGCGTGATGTTTCCCTGGCCCGTTTGGTGGTGAGGCGCGAGGATATCGCGACCATTGTGGTCCCCTTTGTTGCGTCGGAAAGCGAGCGCATTGTTGCAGCGGCAGAAGGGCGGCTTGATCTGGCGGCGGATTTGTCACGGCGCGTCCCGGCCCGCCTGGTCGCCGCCTATTTCGGTACGCCAAAGGAGGATGAGGACAAGCTCATCGCATGGACCACCCTCATGTTCTGGTATCTGTTCGTGGACCTGAAGGGGGAGAAAGAAATTACTGATAAGGCGCTGGCGGCGGCGGCGGAATGCCGCGCCTGGCTTGATGCCTGGATCGCCGAACGTAAGGCAAAACCCACGACGCAAGACGATATTCTCAATCGTTGTCTTGCTTTGCAGGCCGCGGGGGTCGGCGGCATGGATGATCTTGGTATCCGCAACATGATGATTGGGATATTGATCGGCCTGGTCCCGACCCTGTCAAAATCAACCATCCTCAGTTTCCAGGAGATGCTGTCTCGTCCCGAAATATCGGCAGCGGCAGAGGCGGCGGCACGCTCAGATCAGGATCATCGCCTGGCGGAGCTGGTGTTTGAGGCTTTTCGTTTTTCGCCCATGAACCCGGTGATCTATCGGCGCGCAATACGCGATGTTGAGATTGCGCGCGGGACAGGGAGGCGTCAGCACATTCCCGCGGGCACCATGGTCTTGGCCTCAAATCTATCCGCGATGTTCGATCTGTTCGCCGTGCCGGATGCGGAAAGCTTCATCGCCGGGCGTCCGTGGCATACTTATATGCTATGGGGCTATGGGATGCATACTTGTTTTGGCCAGCACATCAACCAAGCGGTGATACCGCACATGCTGAAGCCTGTCTTCAAGCGTCAGGGGCTGGTGGCAGAAACGGCGCCAGATGGTGGGGGGACACCATTTCCGACGCGCTTTCCCATTCGTTTCTCACCGGGATGATTCTCAAGGCAAAGGTCAAGCAACCGGCCCTGAAGCCCGCGATGATGCGTTTGCCAGCCGCGATATGTTTGTCACGATCTTGCGAGGCATTGAGGGGAACAACGGTTCGGGTTACGGTTACTTCAAGTTGGACAAGTGAAGGAACCGCGGATGAAACTCAATCGTCGTCATGTGTTGATTGCGGGAGCCGTGCTGGCGGCGCCGGCCACGCTCCGCGCGCAGGATTTTCCAACGCGGCCCATTCGCATTGTGGTGCCCTTCCCCGCCGGCGGCACCACGGATTTGCTCGCGCGGCTTTTCGCGCAGCGCATGACCGAAACCATGGGTCAATCCGTTGTGGTGGAAAATCGCGGCGGTGGTGGGGGTTCGATCGGTGCTGATGTTGTCGCGAAGGCTGCACCCGATGGCTATACGCTGTTGATGCACAACATCACCTTCCCGACGACAACGGCGGCGATGACGCTGGCAGGGCGCCCGCCGCATGACATTGAACGTGATTTCGCGCCGCTATCGCTCGGCGCCAATGTGCCGCTGGTGATCCTCGCCAATCCTTCAGTGCCGGTCACGGATCTCAGAAGTTTTGTTGCCTGGGCCAAGGCGCAAGGCTCCCCGCCCTTTTATGGCTCAACCGGGCCTGGTTCCTTCATGAATATGGTGGGCGAAGTGCTGAAGCGCGATGCCGGCATTGCGATGGAGCACGTGCCCTTCCGTGGCGCGGCGCCGATGATCCAGGAATTGATCGCGGGGCGGGTGCAGTTTGGTGGGGATCAGATTTCCACCTGCTTTGGCCATGTCCGCGCCGGCGCCTTGAAGGGGCTTGCCACCACCGCATCGAAGCGCGCGAAGATTTTGCCAGATGTGCCAACCGTGCGTGAACAAGGTTTTGCATCGCTGGAATTGGAAGGCTGGAATGGCTTCTTCGCCCCGGCGCGTACACCAGCGCCCATCATGGCGCGCCTCCAACGCGAAATCGCGGCTGCCGCGGCGCAGCCTGATTTCATCCGCC
>JBIKXA010000178.1:0-7147 GCA_044356015.1 Roseomonas sp. | reverse complement strand
TTCGCCGGCAGCAGCCAATTCATGACGGTGAAAATGCTTTTCTTGATCTCGCCAGCATAGGATGTGCCGGCGATCACAATGGTCTTCGCCGCGAAGGAAAGCGCGATCACGGTCTCGGACCGGCAGCCATCCTGGGCGGGATCGGCCTGGAATTCCGGCGCATGCAGAATGGTGAAATCCGGCTGGAAATTCGCCAATTCCTCTGCCGCCGGGCGGATAAACATATTGCGCGCAAACAGCGCATGCCAGGCATTGGTGGTGACCAGGCGTACCCGCACCCGATGCGCCGGATCGGCCCCGGCATAAAGGTCCTGCGTGAAGACTTCCGGGCGGGCGCCGAGCCAGCCGCGCACGCGGGCAGAAAGGCCCTGGAAGCGTTCCGGCGCCATCGGCTGATTGACCTTCCCCCACCAGATATCGGCGCGCACTTCCGGGTCTTCCACCACGAATTTGTCCTGCACCGAACGGCCCGTATGAGCGCCGGTTTCGGCAATGAAGGCGCCATCGGCGGAAAGCCGGCCCTCATTGCGGCGCAGCGCATGGGCAATAAGCGCAGGCGGCAGCAGATTGGCATGAATGATTTCAGCCCCGGTCACACCGGTGCCGGCCAAGGCTTTTTCAGCATGAGACATTTATATGGACACCCCTCCAACCAACCATCAATCGTATCGCGGACGACGCGATCTGGCGCCGTATCGGTGCTGGTCGCGGCAGAATTACGGCAGGGTCAGGGGGTAGGTGGGGCCTGCCCGCCTTGGGCCGCCCGCCCCTCCCGCGCTGCGCTGATCAGCGCCGAACGCACCGCATCCGCATCGCCCACCGGCGCCGGGAAGGCAAGGCGGCGCGATGCCTCCCCATTCGAAATATCGCAGCCATCGGGGTCCACCGTCACCAGTCGCCAGGGGCCGGGGGCGCCACCCAAAAGCCCGGTCGCTATCGCCGCCACGGCATCCGGGTGGTCCTGGTTCACATGGCCGATGATCTCGGCCTCCGCCGCCGCCACGGCGGCCACCGCGGCTGGGTCAGGGGCCAGCGCGCTGGCCTTGAGCCGTACCGCCCGGGCAAAGCCCCCCACCAGCAAGGCGCCGCCAATCCGCACGCGCCACAGCGCGAAATCCCCGAAATCCGCGTAAAGCGCGGCATAGGGATGCACCGCGAGCCAGCGCGCCTTCAGCGCCGCCACCTCCTCCGCCGGCACTTGTTCCGCCATCCCGGTCACCGTCACGCGCGGGGCGGTTTGCGGGTTGAGGCCGGTCGGCGCGCCCGCCACCATCAGCGCGCAGCGCGGATCGGCCTGCAAATGCCGCGTATGTTCCGAAAGCGATGACAGCAACATGAGCAGCGAAAGATCAGGCGCGGTTGCCGGCGTCACCAGGCTGGCGAAGGGCTGCCCGGCCTGGGCGGTGGCGAGCGTCGCCGCCCGCCCCGCGCGGATCAGCCGCCTGGCTTCCAATATGGCATCGTAATGTTCCATCGCCCTTCTCCGGCCTGCCTCCTGCCACAATTGTCTCGCATTATGTTCACCGTCGCGGCAAAAGAATGTCTCTGCCGCGTCGGAGTATCACAGCAATGCCGCAAACCATCGCCCTTGTGGATGATGACCGCAATATCCTCACCTCCGTTTCAATGACTTTGGAACAGGAAGGCTATCAGGTGCGCACCTATACGGATGGGGAAAGCGCGCTGCAGGGCCTGCTCGCCAAGCCCGCCGATCTGGCGGTGCTGGATATCAAGATGCCGCGCATGGATGGCATGGAATTGCTCCAGCGGCTGCGCCAGCGCAGCAATATGCCGGTGGTGTTTCTGACTTCCAAGGATGAGGAAGTGGATGAGCTGATGGGGCTGCGCCTCGGCGCCGATGACTACATCACCAAGCCCTTTTCCCAGCGGCTGTTATTGGAACGCATTCGTGCGTTGCTGCGGCGGAATGAGGGTGCGCGGGCAGAAGGTTCCGGCGCGCCCCCCGGCGGTGTGCTGGCGCGTGGTGATTTGATGTTGGATGAGACGAAGCACACCTGCCTTTGGAAGGGCAAACAGGTGCAATTGACCGTCACGGAATTTTTGCTGGTGAAGGCGCTCGCGCTACGCCCCGGCATGGTGAAGAACCGCGACCAGCTGATTGATGCCGCCTATGGCGAAAACATCTATGTGGATGACCGCACGATTGACAGCCACGTGAAGCGCATCCGCCGCAAATTCCGCCAAACGGATGAGGATTTCGACCAGATCGAAACCCTTTACGGCATCGGCTATCGCTACAAGGAGAATTGAGCCAAGCGGCGGCCTTCAAGGCGGGGTAAAGATCCTCGCCATGAAATGGGCGTCCACATAACGACCATCCCGCAAAGCAAAGGCCTGATGCGTGCCCTCAATGACAAAGCCGAAGCGTTTATAGAGATGGATGGCGGGCGCGTTATCCACATAGACCGTCAACTGTATGCGCCGGATGCCGAGCCAGTTATCGGCAGCATCTAGCACCGCCGCCATGAGTGCTGTGCCCACGCCGCGCCTTACCCAACCATCATGCACGCCCATGCCCAAATAGGCAGAATGGTCTTGTCGGCCGCTTAGCCTGCGAAGACCCGCCTGCCCGATAATCTGATCACCAGCCGCCGCGACAAGCTCCAAATTCGAGGATGGGGTGTTCTGAATCCAGCCCGTGACTTCGTCTACAGAATGAAATGGCACACGCATCGTCCCGTAGCGATAGCCGGGAAGGTTGACCAGTTGCGCCAACCTCTCGGCATCGGATGCATTGCGTGCCCGAATGACAAAGCGATCATCAGCGTCGCTCATGTGTTGTCTCTGCGGTTCGGATTGGAAAAAGCGAATAGGCTGATGCGCGCAGGCGCATCAGACCGGTGCTAATGCAAGCGCGCTGAAGGAAGATGCGGGCTATCCAGGCTGAAATCCGGGATGGCGACATCAAAGGCCTCACCAGTGTCGCGCACCACCATATGATAGGCGCCGCGCATGAAGCCTGATGGCGTGCCAAGCGGCGTGCCAGAGGTATATTCAAACCGCCCACCCGGTTCCAGGATGGGCTGTTCACCCACCACGCCGGCACCCTGCACCTGTTGCGTGCGCCCGGTGCCATCCGTGATCTGCCAGGTACGGCGGATCAGCTGCACCGTCTCCCGCCCCAGATTGGCGATTTCCACCTGATAGGCCCAAACGAATTGGGCGCTTTCAGGCATGGATTGCTCCGCGAGATAAAAGGCGCGCACGGCAACCCTTATCCCACGCGTCGTTGCGACGAATGAATCCTTCTGTCCCATTGCAGCTTTCCTCACCCGCATTTCAACACAAGAACCGGGTGGCTTGTAAAGTTTTTTATGCGTTGGCCCTCATGAAGCGGCAGCATCCAGCGCTTCGGCCAGATCGTCAATCAGATCCGCCACATCCTCAAGCCCCACAGAAAGCCGCACCGTGCCATCGGTAATGCCAAGCCTGGCGCGTTCTTCGGCGCCGACGCGCATATGGGTGGTGGTGGCGGGGTGGGTCGCCATGGATTTCGCATCACCCAAATTATTGGCGATATCAATCAAGCGAAGCGCATCCATGAAGCGGAAACAGGCTTCCTTGCCGCCCTTGATGTCGAAGCTTACCAGCGTGCCACCGGCCGACATTTGCGCCATGGCCAGCTTCTGCTGCGGATGATCGGCGCGGAAGGGATACAGCACGCGCGAAACCTCAGCCCGTTCCGCCAGCATATCGGCGATGGCGGAAGCGCTGCGGCACATGGCGGGCACGCGCAGATGCAAAGTCTCAAGCCCCTTCAGAATAACCCAGGCATTGAAGGCGCTGATGGAAGGGCCGGTATTGCGGATGAAGGGTTGCAGCACCTCATCCACCCATTTTTTCGAACCCATGACACAGCCGCCCAAAACACGGCCCTGGCCATCAAAATGCTTGGTAGCGGAATAGACAACGATATCCGCGCCGAAGCTCATGGGCTTTTGCAGCAGGGGTGTGGCGAAAACATTATCCACCACCACCAAGGCGCCTGCCTGATGCGCCAGATCGCACACGGCGCGCAGGTCCACGATTTCCAGCATGGGGTTGGAAGGCGTTTCCAACAGCACCATGGTCGCCGGGCGCGAAAGCGCGGCGCGCCATTGCGCCAAATCGCTGCCATCCACGAATTCGGTCGCAATGCCGTAGCGCGGCAGCAGGGTGGAGACGATCCAATGGCAGGAACCGAATAGCGCGCGGGAAGCCACCACGCGATCGCCGGCCTTCAAATGGGACAGCATGGCCGAATGCACCGCCGCCATGCCGGTCGCCGTGGCGCGGCAGGCTTCCGCGCCTTCCAAAGCCGCCAGGCGCGCTTCCAACATGCTGACGGTTGGGTTGCCGAAGCGCGAATATTGGTAATGCACTTCCGTCCCCGCGAAGGTGCCTTCCGCCTGGGCTGCGCTGTCATAGACAAAGCCGGAAGTCAGATACATCGCTTCCGCCAGCTCATCGAAATTCGACCGCATCAGCCCGCCGCGGACAAGCTGCGTCGCAGGGCGAAGGGGGCGGGAGGGAGCTTTTTTCTTCGGCATGGGCTGACACCTGATGAAACGCGTGGCGTCCGGCCCCCTGCGGGGTGGGGGCATGTCGCCCCACGGCCCTTTAGCGCGTTTGTTTTCGGGGGTGTCGCCACCCACGCCCTTTCGGAACCTCGCCGCAAGCAGACCGGACAAATCGCGAGGATCGGTTTTGCAACCGATAATTGAGTCATAAGGCGTGATGCGCCCGCAGGTCAAGAATGCAAGATGGCTTGCATCAGAGCCGCGCCCATGGGTTCATCCGATCCGGAGGAAATCATCATGGCCAATACCCGCGTCACCCTGATTGTCGGCGCCAGCGGCGCTGCCGCCAGCCGCGTGATGGAAGCCGCGCAAAGCGATCCTGCCTTCACGCCGATTGGCCTGACCAGGCGCGACCCGGGTGCGGGCATTCCCTGGATTACCGCCGATCTTTGGGATGGGCCGGGGCTGGCCCGCGCCATCGCGGCACGGCCTGACATTACGCATATTGTCTATGCGTCCCGCGCGCCGCATGGCGAAACGGGGGTTGAGGATGTGCCCGGCAACCTCACCATGCTGCGGAATTTGCTGGATGCCGCCGAAGCCTCCCTGCCGCGCTTTACCCATCTGCACATGATCCATGGCGGCAAATGGTATGGGCTGCATATCGGCCCCTTCCGCACCCCGGCGCGGGAGGATGATCCGCGCCATTTGCCGCCCAATTTCTATTATGATCAGCAGGATATGGTGGCCGAACGCCAGCGCGGCAAAGCCTGGTCCTGGTCCGCCAGCCGGCCCAATTTCGTGCTGGATGTCGCACCGGGCCGCGCGCGCAACATGGTCTCGACCCTTGGCGCCTATGCCGCGATTTGCCGAGAACTCGGCGTACCGTTTGATTTCCCCGGCAAGCCCGGCGCCTTCACGGCGCTGCATGAGGTTTCGGACGCCAAGCTGCTGGCCGAGGCGATTTTGTGGATGCTGGGCGAACCTCGCGCCGCCAATCGTGCCTTTAATGTCACGAATGGCGATGCCTTTCGCTGGTGCGACATGTGGCCCCATTTGGCCGGGCTTTTCGGCGTGGCGCCGGGTGGGGTGCGCACCATGTCCATGGCGCGCTGGATGGCCGATAAGGCCCCGGTGTGGGAGAACATCCGCGCCCGCCACGGGCTGATCCTACCCATTGAGCAAGTTGCCAGTTGGGAATTTGCCGATTTCGCGCTGAACATGGATTACGATGTGCTGGCTTCCATGACCGCGGCGCGTCAGGCGGGTTTTACCGGTTTCAGGGATAGCTGGGCCATGTTTGCCGAACAGATCGAAGGCTATCGCGCCGCCCGCGTGCTGCCGCCGCATTGAAAATAATCAGGGTCACGGCCCCACCCTGCCTTGACCCTGCCACACCCCCCTGCAATACGCCCCCCGCCCAGGGTGTTCCGGGGCAGAGCATCGCCGGGCTGAACCGGCGAATCCCGCGACAAGAGGCCGAACCACGCCATGCGCGATACGGGCGAATATCTTTTCACCTCGGAATCCGTTTCCGAAGGCCATCCCGATAAGGTGGCGGACCGCATTTCCGATACGGTGCTGGATGCCTTCCTGACCGCTGACCCCTATGCCCGCGTCGCTTGCGAAACGCTGGTCACCACGAACCGCGTGGTGCTGGCGGGCGAAGTGCGCGGCCCCGCGGAAATCACGCCGGAATATCTGATCCATCTGGCGCGTCTCGCGATCCATGACATCGGCTATGAGCAGGAAGGCTTTCATTGGCAGCATGCCGATATCGCCTGCCATTTGCATGCCCAATCCGCGCATATCGCGCAGGGTGTGGACGCCGCCGGCAATAAGGACGAAGGCGCGGGCGACCAGGGCATCATGTTCGGCTATGCCTGCCGCGAAACGCCGGAATTGATGCCGGCGCCGCTCTACTACGCGCATGAAATCCTGCGCCATATCAGCACGCTGCGTCGCGGCAAGGATAACGCCGTGGCGGGGCTGCTGCCGGATGCGAAAAGCCAGGTGACTTTGCGCTATGTGGATGGCAAGCCGGTGGGCGCGACCTCGGTCGTTGTCTCCACCCAGCATGAAGAAGGGCTGGAACAGGCAGACATCAAGCGCATGCTGCGCCCGATTGTGGAATCCGTGCTGCCCAAGGGCTGGATGTGCCCGGATAGCGAATTCTACGTGAACCCGACCGGCACCTTCATCATTGGTGGACCGGATGGCGATTGCGGCCTGACTGGGCGGAAGATCATTGTGGATACCTATGGCGGGGCCGCGCCGCATGGCGGTGGCGCTTTCTCCGGCAAGGATCCCACCAAGGTGGACCGTTCGGCGGCCTATGCCGCGCGCTATGTGGCGAAGAATGTCGTGGCGTCTGGTTTGGCGGATAAATGCACCATCCAGGTTAGCTATGCGATCGGTGTTTCCAAGCCGTTGTCGGTTTATTTCGACCTGCATGGCACCGGCAAGGATGTGGATGAGGCGAAGTTGGCGAAGGTGATTGACGGCATGGTCAATCTCTCCCCGCGCGGCATTCGTGAGCATCTGAAGCTGAACCGCCCGATCTATGTGCCGACCAGCGCCTATGGCCATTTCGGCCGCGTGCCGGATACGGCGAAGGGCACCTTCAC
>JBIKXA010000036.1:0-23003 GCA_044356015.1 Roseomonas sp. | reverse complement strand
TGATATTCTCCCACCAGCCAGGCTTGCCGGTGATGGGGTGGTTTTCCGCGACATATTGATCGCCCGTCAGCGCGTGGCAGATCAGCACCGCGTTGCTCGCCGCCGCATTCAGCCGCCCATAGGTGCGGTAAGCAACCGTCAGTGGCGCGACCACGGCGCCGCAATCCAATGCCAGACCATCAGGAAAGATGGCGGCCTGATGGTCAACATCGGGCAGCGGGGCGATGGCTTGGCTCATGGACGCGCTTTTACGCTGGCGCATCCCCCAGGCGCAACCTTGGCTTCTGCGAGGCAGGGCGCTTGGCGGGCAGGCATGACAGGGTTATTGCTGCCCGAGAGATTTGGTCCCGCATGAACGATAGCCCATCCAACACCCCTTCTGCCGATCCAGCCCTTGCCGCGCTGCGCGCCGAGATAGATGCGCTGGATGAGGCGATGCATGATTTGCTGATGCGCCGTGCCGCCGTGGTGGCGCGCATGGCAGCGAGCCGCGCCAAGACCGGGGCTGGGTCCCCGCTGCGCCCCGGGCGGGAAGCCGCCGTGTTGCGCCGCTTGCTTGCCCGGCATTCGGGCGCGCTTTCCCGCGGCGCCGTAGTCCGCATTTGGCGCCATATCTTCATGGCCCATACGGCCATCCAGGGCGTCTTCACGGCGGCTATCGCTGCCTCGGGCGAGGCCGCGCAGACCCTGACGCTGGCGCGCGAGCATTTCGGCACCGCCGCGCCCCTGAACCCCTTCGCTTCCCCGGCGCAGGCTTTGGCGGCACTCAGTACCGGCAAGGCATCGGTCGCGGTGCTGCCCGCACCAACAGGCGAAGGTGAGGGCGCCTGGTGGCAAAGCCTGGAAGCGCCCCGGCTTTCCGTGGTGGCGCGCCTGCCCTTCGTGGCGGATGCTGCCCATGCCGATGCAGCGCTGGTGATTGCCCCCGTGCCGGCGGATGCCTCGGGCGAAGATCAGAGCCTCTTGCGGTTGGAAGGCAGTGCTGATGCCGCGCGCGACAGTTTTGCCCGCATGCTGACCGAAGCCGGGCTTGCCGGGCGTATCCTGAGCCTGATTCGCCAGGAAGGGCGCAGCCTGGCGCTTGCCGAAATTGATGCCTTCATCGCCGCGGATGATCCGCGGCTTGCCGGGCTTAACGCCGTTCTGCTGGGCGCCTATGCCGTGCCAGTTGCTGGAGATGTGCCATGACCGTGATGCCGCGCCCTTCGATCCTTTCGGTGGAGCCTTATGTCGGTGGCGAATCGAAAATCCCCGGCGTGAACCGGATTGTGAAGCTCTCGTCCAATGAAGGCGCTTTCGGCCCGCCGCCCGGCGCCATTGCCGCCATTGCTGGCATGGCCGCAGATGCGCATCGCTACCCCGATGGTGGCGCCAAGGCGCTGCGAGAGGCGATTGGCGCACGCTTTGGCCTCGACCCCGCGCGGATTGTTTGCGGCAATGGTTCGGATGAATTGCTGGCGCTGCTGATCCTTGCCTATGGCGGTGAGGGGACAGAGCTTGTGATGTCCGCCCATGGCTTCCTGATGTATGACATCACCGGGCGCTGGGCCGGCTGCCGCGTGATCAAGGTGCCGGAACGCAACCTGACCGTGGATGTGGATGCGATGCTGGCCGCGGTTGGGCCGCGCACCAAGCTTGTGTGTCTTGCCAATCCGAACAACCCGACCGGTTCGATCCTGCCGCAAAGTGAAATCGTCCGGCTGCGCGCGGGGCTGCGCGATGACATTCTGCTGGTGCTTGATTCCGCCTATGCCGAATATGTGACGCGGCCTGATTATGATGCCGGTGCGGCGCTGGTGGATGCGGGTGGCGGCAATACGGTGATGACGCGCACCTTTTCCAAGATTTTTGGCCTGGGCGGCATGCGTCTGGGCTGGGCCTATGCGCCGGAAGCGGTGGTGGGGGTGCTAGGGCGCGTGCGTGGGCCGTTCAATGTGAATGCGGCGGCCATGGCGGCGGGGATTGCCGCGGTGCAGGAAGCGGGCTGGATTGAAAAATCCATCGCGCACAATACGGAATGGCGCGGCAAGCTTGGCGCGGCACTCACCGCAGTTGGCGTGAAGGTTTGGCCGAGTGAAGGGAATTTCCTGCTCGCGGATTTTGGCACGCCAGAAAAGGCCAAGGCAGCCGATGCGGCGCTGAAATCGCGCGGGCTGATCATGCGCGCCATGAGTGGTTATGGGCTGCCGGCGTGCCTTCGCATCAGCATTGGCACGGGTGAGGAATGCCAGATGGTGGCGGATGCCGTCTCGGCCTTCATGGCGCAACATGGCTGAACCGCTCTTCAATCGGCTGTGCCTGGTTGGCGTTGGGCTGATCGGGTCTTCCATCGCGCGCGTCGCCAAAAAGCGCGGCGATATCGCGAAGACCATTGTTGTCACCACGCGGCGGGCCGAGACGCTTCAGCGTGTGCGCGAGCTGGGCATTGCGGATGTGGTAGAATCGGATGCCGCGCGCGCCGTTGAAGGCTGCGATGGCGTGATTTTCTGCATTCCCGTTGGCGCCTATGCGGATGCCATGCGCCATATCGCGCCGCATCTGGCACCTGGCGCGGTGCTCACCGATGTGGGTTCCACCAAGGGCAGCGTGGTGCGGGATCTGGCGCCGCTGACACCCGAAGGCGTGCATCTGGTACCGGCGCATCCCATGGCGGGGACCGAGCATTCCGGCCCCGATGCAGGTTTTCCGGAATTGTTCGAAGGCCGTTATTGCATCGTAACACCTTTGCCGGATAGCGACCCTGCGGCGGTGGAAAAGGTGAAGGAGCTTTGGCGGCGCTGCGGTTCCATGATCGAAACCATGGACCCCGTGACGCATGACAAGGTTGTCGCCATTGTCAGCCATCTGCCGCATCTGATCGCCTTCACCATTTGCGGCACGGCGGATGATTTGGCGGAGGAAACCAAGGAAGCGGTGCTGAAATTCGCCGCCTCCGGCTTTCGGGATTTTACGCGCATCGCGGCATCGGATGTGGATATGTGGCGCGATGTTTTCCTGAATAATCGCGAAGCGGTGCTTGAAATGCTCTCACGCTTTGCCGAGGACGCACACGCCTTTGGCCGCGCCATTCGCTGGGGGGAAGCGGGCTTCATTGAAGACCGCATCAAGCGCGGGCGGAAAATCCGGCGGAGCCTGATTGAACGCAAGCAGGCGTGAACTACAACGCGTTTGCCTTAAGCACTTCGGCCGCAAGATAGAGACTACCGGCAATCAATACGCGGCCCGGCTTGGCGTTCGCGGCGATGTTGCCCAGCGCTTCTGCAACCGTCGGCCCTGGTGCGGCGATACCGCCACTCGCGGCGATGATGTCCGCAACACTCATTGCCAAATGCTGGCCGGGTTCGGCCACGGCGTGCAGCGTGGCGGCAAAGGGCAGCAGCGGGCGGAGGAATGCCGCACTCGCCTTGCCCTGCTTCATGCCAATGACGAGGTGCAAGGGCTGATCGCGCCATTGCGTGAAATGCTGCGCGAGCGCCACCCCGGCGCCGGCATTATGCCCGCCATCCAGCCAAAGCGAAAAACCTGGCGGCAATAGCGCTGCAAGCCGCCCTTCAAGCCGTTGCAAGCGTGCGGGCCAGGAGGCTTGCGCAACGCCGTGCGCAATCGCCGCATCGCTCAGCCAGGGCAGCTTGGCCGCGCGTAAGGCCTCAATCGCGATGCCGGCATTATCCGCCTGATGCGGCCCGATCAGGCCGGGGGGTGGCAGCGCCAAAGCGCCTTGTGCATCGCGGAAGCCGAGGCCCTGCGCCGTGCCCTCACAAAACCAATCCTGCCCGCGCCGCAGCAAGGGTGCGCCGCGTTCGGCTGCGGTGGCGCTGATCACCGCAAGCGCTTCCGGCGCCTGAGCCCCGGTCACACAGGGCACGCCCGCGCGCATGATGCCAGCTTTCTCACCCGCGATTTTGCCGAGCGTATCGCCCAGGAAATCCATGTGATCCATGGAAATGGAGGTAATGGCGGAAGCCGCCGGGCGCGGCACCACATTGGTCGCATCCAGCCGCCCGCCCAGGCCCACTTCCAACACCAGCAAATCAGCAGGCACACGGCTGAACAGCACAAAGGCCGCCGCCGTGGTCACTTCAAACACCGTGATCGGCGCGCCGGCATTCACCGCTTCCACTTCTTCCAAAGTCGCGGTCAGCGCTTCATCCGTCACATACGCGCCGGCCAGGCGAATGCGTTCATGAAACCGCACCAGATGGGGCGAGGTATAGACATGCACGCGCTGCCCCGCCGCTTCGCCAATCGCGCGCAGAAAGGCGCAGGTGGAACCCTTGCCATTGGTGCCCGCCACATGGATCACGGGCGGCAGGCGCCGTTCCGGATGGCCGAGCTTGGCCAGCAGCGCCTCCATCCGCCCGAGGCTCAGGTCAATAAGCTTGGGGTGGAGCGCGTGCAGGCGCTCCACAATCGCTTCAGCGCGGGACAAGGGATTTATTCGGCAGGTGCGGTGGCGGCTTCGGCTTCTTCATCGCTGCGTTCAAGCAAAGGCTGACGCAGCAGCGAAATCACGCGCGCGAGTGTTTCGCGCATTTCGCCGCGCTTCACCACCATGTCCAGAATGCCGTGTTCCAACAGGTATTCGGCGCGCTGAAAACCTTCCGGCAATTTCTCGCGCACGGTTTGTTCAATCACGCGCGCGCCGGCAAAGCCGATCATCGCACCTGGTTCGGCGATTTGGATATCACCCAGCATGGCGAAGCTGGCGGTGACACCGCCCGTGGTTGGGTCGCACAATACCGTGATGAAGGGCAGGCCCGCTTCCTTCACCATGCGCGTTGCAATCACGGTGCGCGGCATTTGCATCAGGCTGATCGCGCCTTCCTGCATGCGCGCCCCGCCGGACGCGGTGAACACAATCAGCGGCGCATCCTGCAAGACGGCAAGCTTGGCCGCGGTGACAATCGCCTCACCCACGCCGGCACCCATGGACCCGCCCATGAAGGCGAATTCAAAGGCGGCCACCACCGCGCGCTGGCCATTGATGGTGCCATGCGCGACGGCCACCGCATCATCCATGCTTGTCTTGGTTTGGCTTTCGCGCAGCCTATCCGCATAGCGGCGCTGGTCACGAAAGCGCAGCGGGTCTGCCGGCGCCTTGGGCAATTCAATGCGTGAAAAACCGGGGTCGAGTGTCGCTTCCAGCCGCTGCGCCGCGCCGAGCCGCATGTGATGCCCGCAATGGGTGCAAACGCGCAAAGCCTTTTCGAGGTCCCGATGAAAAATCATCTGCTGGCAGGAAGGGCAATTATGCCAGAGGTTTTCCGGCGCTTCCCGCTTGAACAGGCCCTGGATCTTCGGCAGGGCCCAATCGCTGATCCAGTTCATGGCATATCCTTACGCTTGGGCCGAAGCCCCTGGGGGGTGGGAAATAGCCCAAATGGGGCAATTGGGAAAACCTTGCGCTTAACCCCGGCTATTCGCGGGGCTTTTCAACGCTATCGGGCTTGGGCAGCGTATCCGCCGCATCCCTGGCCCGTGCTTGCGCCTTGCGGCGGCGCAGATTCTCCCGCAGTGCCGCGGCCAGCCTTTCTTCGCGGGACAATGCGGGCTTGGGCGGAGTTTTGCCTTGCTTTTCCATGGGTGGGGGAATTGGCAGCAGGCTGGCCTGGCATCAAGGGGTTGCGGGACGCCCCAGGCTGGGGCTAAGGGAAGCCGCGCCGAAAGGGCTTGGCTGTTGTAGCTCAGTGGTAGAGCACTCCCTTGGTAAGGGAGAGGTCGAGAGTTCAATCCTCTCCAACAGCACCACGCATCACGCCGGGCGCCTGTCCCCCCGCACCACCAACCAAGCCCCCACCGCCATCATCGGCAGTGACAGCGATTGCCCCCTGGTCGCCCCCGCGATCATTTTTTTGATGGACGTGGCGGGTCTTATTTGGCTATCCATATAGCTATCTAGCTATATGGAGCCACCTATGCAGGTGCCAATCTTCGAAGCCAAGAACAGGCTCAGCGCCCTTGTGATCGAGGTCGAGCGCGGGGCAGAGGTGACCATCACGCGGCGTGGCATCGCTGTGGCCAAGCTGGTCCCTATTGCGCCCGCCTTCGACCGTGAAAAGGCGCGGCGCGCGGCGGAAGGGCTGCGCCAGGCAAGCCGCGGCACGAAGCTTGGCGGCCTCAAGATCAAGGATTTGGTGAGCGAAGGCCGGTCGTGAGCTTTGTGCTCGACAATTCTGTCGCCCTCGCCTGGTGCTTTGAGGATGAGCAGACACCTGCGGTCATGGCGCTACTCGATCGGGTGACCGAGACCGGCGCAATCGCCCCGCTGCTCTGGCCGCTGGAGGCCCTCAATGGCCTGATGGTGGCAGAGCGCCGGCGCCGCCTGAACGCCGCCACGCGCGCGGCGCTGGCAACCTTCTTGCGCGAATTGCCGATCATGCTTGATCTGGACACGGCGGAACGCGCTTGGGGGGAGGCAGCGCCGCTTGCCGAGCGCTTCAGGCTTTCTGTCTATGACGCTACCTATCTTGAGCTCGCGCTGCGCCGGCGGCTGCCGCTTGCTTCCTTGGATCAGGGTCTGCGTGAGGCTGCGATGGCCGTTGGGGTTGATGTCCTGGGGGTGGCGGCGTGATGGCTTTGTGCAACGGGCGCGGCAGGGCTGATGTCCATTGAAATAAATGCCGCGCGGAACTTCACTGCCAAGCCCTTCAAAAGCCCCCCTACCCCCGCCTTACCCCCCGCACCACCAACCAAGCCCCCACCGCCATCATCGGCAGTGACAATAATTGCCCCATGGTCGCCCCCGCGAACAGGAAGCCCAAATGCGCATCAGGCTGGCGGAAGAATTCGCCAATGAAGCGCGCCACGCCATAACCCGCCAGAAACACGCCCGAAAGCACGCCAACACGCGCCCGCACCGATGGGCGGGAAACCAGCACCATCAGCAAAATGAACAGGCTCAAGCCTTCAAGCCCCGCCTGGTAAAGCTGTGAAGGGTGGCGCGGGTCCGGCCCGCCGCCAGGGAATACCATGGCCCAGGGCGCATCGCTCACGCGGCCCCACAACTCGCCATTGATGAAATTCGCGAGCCTCCCAAGGAAAAGCCCAATCGGCACCACGCAGACCACGCGATCGGAAAAGGCTACCCAATCCAGCCCATTGCGCCGCGTGAAGAAAAACAGCGCCACAATCACCCCAAGCGCGCCGCCATGGAAAGACATGCCGCCCTGCCAAAGATAGGCAATTTCCCAAGGTGCAGTCAGCAGAATATCGGGGCGATAGAAGATCACATAACCAAAACGCCCGCCCAGAATAATGCCAAGCGTCACCCAGGTGACGAAATCATCCACCTGTTCAGGTGTGGCAACCTTTGGCCCCAGCACCACCAGCCGCCGCGCAAGCCGCCAGCCCAGCACAATCCCGGCGATGTAGGCCAAAGCATACCAGCGAATCGCAAACGGCCCGATTTGCACCAGCACCGGGTCAATCATCGGAAAGGGCAGGGCGAAGAACATCAGGCGAAGGGATCCTCGGCCCGCAGCAGCACATCACGCACATAGGATGCAATGCCGGCTTCCAGCGTTACCGGGTTCTTGCGAAAGCCAGCCGCGCGCAGGCGTTCCATGCGCGCTTCGGTGAAATACTGGTATTTGCCCTTCAGATCATCGGGCATCGGGATGAAGCGAATATCCGGCGCGCGGTCCAGGGCCGCGTAAATCGCGCGCGTCAGGTCAAGAAAACTCCGCGCCTCACCGCTGCCGATATTGAACAGGCCTGAGGTGCCGGGATTGTCATGCAGCCACAGCATCGCCGCCACACAATCATCCACATGCACGAAATCGCGCTGCTGTGCGCCATCCGCAATTCCCTCACGGTCTGAGGCGAAAAGCGTCGCGGCCTCACCGCGCATGATCTGCTGGAATTTATGCAGCACCACACTCGCCATGCGGCCCTTATGGTGTTCATTCGGTCCATAGACATTGAAGAAGCGCAACCCCGCCCATTGCGGAGGCCTGGCCCGCCCGCGCGTCAACATCTGCGCCACGCGCCGATCAAAAGCGAGCTTTGACCAGCCATACAGATTCAAAGGCCGCAATGTGGCGAGCGCCGCTTCGGATGCGTCATCATCAAACCCAAGCGCGCCATCGCCATAGGTCGCGGCGGAAGACGCATAGATGAAGGGCACGCCGCGCTTGGCGCACCAATCCCAAAGCCGTTGCGACAGGGTGATGTTCACCGCCGCCACCAGATCGCCATCGGTTTCCGTCGTGGCGCTGATGGCACCCATATGGAACACGGCTTCCACCGGCGCGCCGGCGGCCAGAAAATCCCACAAGCCCTCAGGCGGGATCACGCCGGCGATGGGGTGCTTGGCCAGATTCCGCCACTTCACCCCCTGGCGCAGGCGGTCCACCACCATCACCTCCGCCCCGCGGGCGCAAAGTGCTGCAACCAGGTTGGAGCCGATGAAACCGGCCCCGCCAGTGACAATATGCATGGGCGGTCTTTGCAACCTCGGCCTTGAGCGAATGGTCTCGAGCGTATAGGCCGTGGGTGGATGGACCGGCAAGCAAGGGCCGAAAGGACGGGGCGATGAAGGATCAGGGTAGCGGGCGCGCGCGGGTGATGGATGATTTGGCCGGCATGGCGGGCGGCGCCTTTTCGGTGCTGACCGGCATCCGCGCCGAGATCGAGGCCATCGCGAAAGCCCAGGCGGAAGCCATCATCCGTCGGCTCGATCTGGTCCGGCGGGAAGAATTGGACGCAGCCATGGATGTAGCCCGCCGCGCCCGGGAACAGGCGGAGGACCTCGCGGCGCGCGTGGCGGCTTTGGAATCCCGCCCGGCGCCGAAATCAGGCGGCAAATCCTCATCCAGCACTTGAAGACAGCATTGTAACCTATTCGCCCTTGCAGTGGGATTCCGCACCCGCGTAATCTCCCCCTTGTGGTCGTCGGCCCGATTCGCACACCAGATGTTGGGGTGCAGGCCGGCTGATCGGAAAGGGGGAGTTTCCGATGTCAGCCTCTCTACACACTGAAATTGATCGCGTTATCAATCCCTTGGACGTGCTGGAACAGATCATCGCCGGCAATGAATGGGTGTTTGAACGCCGGTCCGATGAAGAAATGGCCGCCGAGGCGCCCGGGAAATGGTGCGATTACGGGCTGCATTTTTCCTGGTCTTCCGAAATGAGCGCCATGGCCTTTACCTGCGCCTTTGACCTGAAGGTGCCCGCAGCGCGGCGCGAAAAGCTTTATGAATTGCTGGCCTTGGCGAATGATCGCCTCTGGATCGGGCATTTCGGCATTGAATCGGAAGAAGGCGTGCCGGTGTTTCGCCATTCCGTGCTGCTGCGCGGTGCGCCGGGGGCCTCCGCCGAAAGCCTGGAAGATATGGTGGATATCGCGCTGACCGAATGTGAGCGCTTCTTCCCCGCCTTTCAATTCGTGCTTTGGGGCGGCAAAAGCCCAGCCGATGCGCTGGCCGCCGCGATGCTGGATTGCGTGGGCGAGGCGTAAGTTTCCAGGCGCGCCGGTGATTGCCCGCGCCGGGTTTCAAAGGCAATCTGGGGGCATGAGCGAAAAACTCCCCCCGATCCTTCTGATTGGCTGCGGCAAGATGGGTGGCGCGATGCTGTCCGGCTGGCTGGAACAGGGTTTGTCTGATGCCGTAGTGGTGGAACCCCATGCGCCGGCGGTGGCCGCCTTTGTCGGGCGCGTGCGTGTGGTGGCGGATGCTGCCTCCATCCCGGCTGATTTCCGCCCCGCCGCGGTGGTGGCCGCCATCAAGCCGCAGGAAGCGCCGGCCAGCCTGCCGGCCTATGCGCGTTTTGCCGGGCAGGGGGCCTTGTTCTTATCCATCATGGCCGGGCGGTCCATTGCTTCCATGCAGACAGCCCTTGGCGCGGGCACGGCGGTGGTGCGCGCCATGCCGAATACGCCAGCCGCCATTCGCCAAGGCTTCACGGCGGCCTTTGCCGGGCCGGGGGTGAGCGCGGCGCAAAAGGCGCTGGCCGATGCGCTGCTGGCGGCGATTGGCGAAGTGGCCTGGGTGGATCAGGAAGATCAGATCAATCCAGTGACGGCGGTATCCGGCGGTGGCCCGGCCTATGTGTTTCTGCTGGCCGAGGTTTTGGAAGCTGCCGCCGTGGAGCAGGGCTTGCCGCGCGATTTGGCGCGGCGCATGGCGCGGGCGACGGTGGCGGGGTCCGGCGCGTTGCTCGGCGCCAGTGATCAGGATGCCGCTGATCTCCGCCGCGCCGTGACCAGCCCCAAGGGCACCACGGAACGCGCTTTGGCCGTGCTGATGGAACCGGATGCCTGGCCGAAAGCCATGTCGCGCGCCATTCAGGCGGCGACGGATCGGGCGCGGGAATTGGCGGGGTGATATGCCGGGCGGCGATGCTTGCGACCTGTCGTGGGCTACGAAAGAGGCTATAATTGAAGCGCGCTTGCTGAAGAAAGGCGGCTGACCAATGGCTCGGGTTGTTTTTGCGCTGCCCTTTCGCAGCGATGTCGTCGCCGGTGGTCAGAAAATGATTTATTGGGCCGCTGGGATGCTGGCGCGGCGCGGGGTGGATGCCATTGTTTGGCAAGGCCATGGCCGACCCGGTTGGTTCCGTTCTGACGCGCCGCATAGCACCACACGCCCGGCGCTGACAGAAAATGATCTGGTCGTTCTGCCGGAAGATGTGCCGGCCTCCGCTGCCATCAAGCTGCTGGAAGGTGTGGCGCCACGCCGCGTCCTGTTTTGCCAGAACCCGTTTCATTACCTCAGAACACGCCATCGGGACCCGACACCCTTTACCTGGGATGGCGGCATGACGGTCGGTGTCGGCAATGCAAGTCTGGTGCGGCGCACCAGTGGCTTGGCTTCCCTGCAGGTGGTGCGTGTTGCGGTTGATGGCGCGGTCTTTCGCCCGGCGGCCAAAACGCTCAGGATTTGTACCGTGCCGCGGAAGCTCCCGCAGGAATGTGATGCCATCATGGCTGGGCTTAAGCTGCTCCATCCGGATCTAGCTGAGATTCCTTGGATTCGCATCGAACGCCTACCGGAACATGAGGTTGCAGGCGTGATGGGCGGTAGTGCGCTGTTTCTCAGCCTATGCCATCGAGAGGCCCTGCCCTTGACCCCGTTGGAAGCCATGGCCGCAGGCTGCGCCGTGGTGGGCTATCACGGCGGCGGCGGCTTGGATTACGCCAATGGCGCCAATGGCCGCTGGTTTGGCCATGACGAGGTTGAGGGCGTTATTGATGCGCTGGCCAAGGTTTTGCGCGGCGTGCAGGCGGGTGATCCTGCCATTGCGGCCATGATTGCCGCAGGCCAGGAAACCGCCGCCTCCTATGCGCCAGCCAAGGCCGAGGCCAGTTTTCTTGCGGCCTTTAAGGCCCTTGGCGCGCTTTAGCCCAACCATCGCCCGCGACCTGCTTCGCCGAGCCCACGTAAATACTGGCGCTGCTATAGGTGTTTCGCCTATTCTTGGGTCATGGAAACCTCGACTTCCGACGAAACCCTGAACGCCGCGCTCTGGCGCGTGATTGCCGCGCATGGCTGGCCCGGCCTGACCATGCGCCGCCTGGCCGCTGAAGGCGGCACTGATACCGCCACGCTGCGGGCGCGCTTCCCAACCAGGCTTGATCTATTGTTGCTGCATGGGCGGGTCATGGACCAGGCCGTTTTGGCCGGCACTATCCCTGGGCAGGGTGGTTCCGCGCGGGACCGCATTTTTGATGTGCTGATGCGCCGGCTGGATGCCATGCAGCCGCATCGGGCGGGCATTCTCCGCCTGTTCGAAGACATGCGCCGCGACCCCGCCATTGCGTTGGCGCTGGCGCCGCATATCGGCATTGCCATGCGCTGGATGCTGGAAGCGGCGGAGGTTGAGGCAAAAAGCTGTGAGGCCAGGTTGATGGCGCTCGGCCTTGCCGGCGTATGGCTGGCGACGATCCGCGCCTGGGCCAAGGATGACAGCCCCGATATGGGCGCCACCATGGCGGCCTTGGATGCGGCGCTGGATCGGGCGGAACGGATTGCGCGCCCGCTTGGCCTTCTCCGCGGTGAGGCCCCGCCACCGCCCGCAGCGGAGGCCGCCGAAACTTCGTGACCTTGGGCGCAGGCCGTCTATATTGGCCCATCACCTGAGGAGCCCCCCATGACCGATCCCTTCAGCTTCAAGCCCAATCTCGACATCACGAAAATCATGGCGGAGTTCCGCCTGCCCGCCATGCCGGATATGACGGAACTCGCCAAGGCGCAGCAGAAGAATCTGGAAGCCATCTCGGCGGCCAATAAGGTGGCGCTGGAAGGTGCCCGCGCGGTGGCCGAACGGCATATGGAAATCGTCCAGCAATCGGTAGCCGAAATGCAGGATGCGATGCGCAGCATGGCAAGCCCGGGCGATATGCAGGAACAGGCTGCCAAACGCGCCGAAATGGCCAAGGCCGCCTATGAACGCGCTGTTGGGCAAATGCAGGAACTGGCCGATCTGATCCAAAGATCAAGCGGCGAGGCGCTATCGGTGCTGCATAAGCGCTTCGCCGAAGCGATGGAGGAGGTGAAGAACCTCTCCACCGACAAGAAGGCGTGATTTGGCGGGCGCGGGGGCAGCCCCCGCGCCACTATTCCTCAGCCGAGATGCTTGGCGAAAAACGCCAGCGTGCGGTCCTGCGCCAGCGCGGCATCCTTCGCGACGTAAGACCCGCGCTCATCACAGCCAAAGCCATGGCCGGCGCCCATATAGACGAAGATTTCCACTTCCTTCCGCGCGGCGCGGATGGCGTCCACATCGCTCATGGGGATTGAGGCATCGGTTTCGCCGAAATGGAGCTGCGTCGGGCAATTCGGCACCTCATCCTTGGCCGCGGCAATGCCGCCGCCATACCAGCCGACGGAGGCCGAAAAGGCGCTGGTGCGGGTTGCGCCATGCCAAGCGACGGTGCCGCCCCAGCAATAGCCAACAATGCCGCGCTTGGCCTGGCGGGGCAGGGCGGCGGCGGCAGCGAGCACATCCAAAACGGTCTTGCCCGCATCAATCTTGCCGCGCAATTCGCGCCCACGCGCCAGATCGGCGGCGTCATAGCCAAGTTCCACATTGCGTTCCGCACGGTCAAAAAGCTGCGGCGCAATCACCGCATAACCGGCGGCGGCGAAATCATCGCATAGCTTGCGGATATGGCGGTTCACGCCAAAGATTTCCTGCGTCACCACCAGGGCGCGCGCGGCATCCTGCGGGCCGGTGCGATAGGCTTGCAGGCGAAAACCATCGGCAGCGGTGAGCGAGATCATGGGCATGAACGTTTTCCTTCCAAGTAAGATGGGCTTATCCTGATGGCATGGCTGAAATCGTCAACCTGAAGCGCGTCCGCAAGGCCAAAGCGCGGGCCGAAGCGGAAACCCAGGCCGCCGAAAACCGCGCCAAATACGGGCAAACCAAGGCTGAACGCGCGCGGCTTGCGTCTCAGAAAGACAAGCTGCGCGCTGCGATAGATGGGGCAAAGAAGGAAGAATAGCTGCTTGCAGCATTGGCTAAGCGGCGACGCCATGGCCGAAAAACACTGCCTCATGCCGATGCAGCCCCTGTTCGGCGCAAGCAAGCGCCAGGCGCGCAACTTCCGCCGGCGTCACGCTCGATAAGCGCGTGCCGGGTGCCGCTGATGTGAGGATATGAAAGGGCTCGGCCCCGGGCTTGGATTTGAAAGGGGCGGGGCGCAGAATGGTCCAATCAAGGGTGCTCGCGCGGATCAGCGCTTCCTGCCGGTCCTTATCGGCATAGAGGTTCTTCGTGAATAGCGGGTAGATCAGGCGATCATAGATGAAGCCGCCATGCCCCTTGGTGTCGCCCGCGCCAACGCCGGTAATGGCAACCAAGCGCCGCGGCCCGCTGGCCTGCATGACCGCCAGCAGCGCCTTGGTGGTTGCCGAGAAAAACGAGACCTCGCCCCGCCCGCGAAAGCCAAGCGCATAAATCACCGCATCCTGCCCAGCCAAGGCGGCGGTAAGTGCTGCCGGGTCGCGCGGATCAGCCTGCACTACCGCGACGGATGTCGGCAGGCCGCCCGGTGAGGCGCTCCGGCTTTGCGCGGTGACGCTATGCCCGCGCGCGACAGCTTGCGCGGCGACCTCTCGCCCTATGGTCCCGCTGGCGCCCAGGACGAGAAGCTTCAACGTCACCCCTTCGGCACAATGCTGGTCCAGCCATGCGGATCATTGCTGCGGCCATATTGCAGGCCGGTGATGGCATCATAAAGCCGGCGCGTGACATCGCCGATCTCCCCACCATTGATCAGCACATCCTCGCCCTTGTAGCCGAGCGTCCCGACCGGCGAGACGACCGCCGCCGTTCCCGTGCCCCACATTTCCTTGAGGCTGCCATCGCGCCCCGCTGCCATGACTTCTTCAATGGCGATCGGGCGTTCGGTGACCTTCAGCCCCCAATCGCGCATCAATTGCATGGTGCTGGCGCGGGTCACGCCATCCAGGATGGTGCCCGTCAGCGGCGGCGTGATCACCTCATCGCCGATGCGCAGCATGATGTTCATCGTGCCGACTTCATCGAGGTATTTGCGATTGACGCCATCCAGATAAAGCACTTGCGAATAGCCCGCAGCGGCGGCGTCACGCTGGCCGGCCAGGCTTGCGGCGTAATTGCCGGCGGTCTTGGCTTCCCCGGTGCCGCCCTTCACGGCGCGCACATGCGTGTCTGACGCCAGGATTTTCACCGGCTTCACGCCTTCCTTGTAATAGGTGCCAACGGGCGAGAGGATCAGGAAATACAGGTAATTATGCGCCGGATGCACGCCCAGCATCACATCCGTCGCGATGATGGTGGGGCGGAGATAAAGTGCAGTGCCGGGCTTGCGCGGCACCCATTCATGTTCAAGCCCAACCAGCGCATCAAAGCTTTGGCGAATGATATCGACCGGCAATTCCGGCATGCACATGATCTGGCCAGAGCGATTGAAACGTTCCGCATGGCGATCCGGGCGGAATAGGCGGATTTGATCATCATCGCCGCGAAACGCCTTGAGGCCATCGAAAATCGCCTGGCCGTAATGCAGCACGGAAGTCGCGGGATCGAGGCTGAGCGGCCCATAGGGCACGATCCGCGGCGAATGCCAGCCTTTGCCTTCCTGATAATCCATCAAAAACATATGGTCCGTCAGCACCTTGCCAAAGGAAAGCTCATCATCGGCGGGCTTCACCTTGGGGGTGGTGGTGCGGGTGATCGGGAAGGAAGCCATGGCTGCGTATCCTCATTTGGCATTTTCTTGCGGCAGCTTAGCGCGGGGCGCAAGAAAAGGTAAGTAGTCCTTACATAGTTTTTTGCATTTCGCCTTGCATAAGGGTAGCAAGCTGCGGCCCCAAACCGCTTTGGGGGGCCTGCGCCACGCGCCCTGGCGCCGTGCCGGCCCGGCAGGCCATGATCAGCGCGCAATCAAGGCTATCCAGCACCGGCACTGGCAGCAGCGCCGCGAGCTTTGGCGCCAGCCCCACCAGCCCCGCGCCGCCCAGCACCACCACGCCCGCGCCTTCCGCCACCGCCTGGCGCGCTTCTTCGGCGATCAGCCCAAGCGCCTTTTCGGGTTCGCGGGCGATCATATCGCCGGTGGGCGGCACGGAGCGTACCTGAACGCGATCCCGCCCATGGCCGCGGATCAGGGCGAATTCTTCCAGCATCGGGACCCAGGCGGCCCCCCCGGTCAGCAGCGCAATGCGCGGCGCCTGTTCCAGGGCCAGCGTCATTGAAGCCTCCGCCATGCCAACCACCGGAATGGGCAGCAATTCGCGCGCCGCTTCAATGGCGGGTTCGCCGAAGCAAGCGATGATGGCGGCATCAAAACCTTGGGGGTTTTGGGGGCCGATATGCGCCGCAAGGCCCGTGAGCACCGCATGGCCGGCAATGGCGACTGCCGCGCGGGTTGCGATATAGCGCGCACCGAAAGGGGCGGTGGCCGGCACCAGATCGCAACCGGGCAGGCCGAGCCGGGGCAGGGCTTCCCGGGCCCGTGTGGCGATCAGGTCGGTGATGGCAGGGTCGGTATTGCCGTTCAGAAGCAGGATGCGCATGGGCGCTTCTGGCCTTGGCTTAGGCTGGCTGGCAAGCCCGCGCATTTGCCTATTGCGCCGGCCGGCGCGCCGCCCCATGGTCAGGCAGTGCTGCCGATAAAATAGGCAGGGATGAATATCCCTGACCGCCAGCCTAAGGCTGGGCCGGTGGCACGGGCTTTGCTGCTTCCAAATCGATGTCCTGCCATCAGCTTCTGCGGGCAGGTACGGCGTTTTGGGTCGTTGGATGGCAGTTTCGCCCGAAACCGCCCGAATGAGACAAAGGGAGAGTGACGCAATGCGATTGAAAAAATTCTTGATGACCGCCTGCCTTGCGGCATTGCCGGTGCTGGGCGCGTCCATCGCGCAGGCGCAGGGCACACTGCGCATCGGCATGACGGCGGCGGATATTCCGCTGACCCATGGCCAGCCCGACCAGGGCTTTGAGGGCAACCGCTTCACCGGCATTCCGCTGTTTGATGGCCTGACCATGTGGGATTTGTCCTCGGCCGATAAGCCTTCCGTGGTGATCCCTGGGCTTGCAACGGAATGGGCGGTTGATGCCAATGACAAGACGCGCTGGGTGTTTCGGCTTCGCAGCGGCGTGAAGTTCCATGACGGGTCGGAATTCAATGCCGATGCTGTCGTGTGGAATGTCCGCAAGATCCTGGACCGCGAAGCACCGCATTATGACCCGCGCCAGGTGGGCCTGACCGCGACCCGCATGCCAACGCTGCGCCGCGCTGAAAAGATTGATGATCTGACGGTGGCGCTGTTCACGTCTGAACCCGATAGCCTGCTGCCCATCAACCTCACCAATCTGTTCATGGCAAGCCCGACGCAATGGGAACGCCTGCGCGCTGCGAACCCAACCGCCGAAGCGACCTGGAACGCCTTTGCGCGGGACCCTTCTGGCACGGGCCCCTTCCGTCTGACGCGTTTCGTGCCGCGTGAGCGCGCGGAATATGCGCGTTTCGATGGCTATTGGGGCACCAAGGCGAAGCTTGATCGCGTGGTGATCCTGCCCATTCCGGAAGCCAATGCGCGCACTGCGGCGTTGTTGTCCAATCAGGTGGATTGGATCGAAGCGCCGGCACCCGATGCCATTCCGCAGCTGCGCCAGCGCGGCATGGTGATTACCAGCAATGCCCAGCCGCATGTCTGGCCCTGGCAGCCCTGCTTTGCTGAGGGTTCGCCGCTTCGTGATGTCCGCGTGCGTCGTGCCATCAATCTTGGCATTGACCGTGAGGGGCTTCGCACCCTGCTGGGCGGCATGATGTCCATTCCTGTCGGCACCGTGCCGCGCGGCCATCCCTGGTTCGGCAACCCCAGCTTCAATATCCGCACCGACAAGGCCGAAGCGCGCCGCTTGCTCGCAGAAGCGGGCTATACGGCTCAGCGTCCCTTGACGCTCAAGGTGCAGATCTCGGCTTCCGGTTCGGGCCAGATGCAGCCGCTGCCGATGAATGAGTTCCTGCAACAGGACCTCAAGGAAATCGGTGTGAATGTGGAATTCGACGTGGTGGAATGGAACACCCTGTTCGCCAATTGGCGTCAGGGCTGCACCCATGCCTCGGCACGCGGGGCGCATGCCACCAATGTCTCCTTCGCCGCCATGGACCCCTTCTTTGCCATGGTGCGCTTCTGGGATTCGAAAATGGCGCCGCCCGTTTCAAACAATTGGGGCTTCTTCAACGATCCGCGCTTTGACGCGATGATCGCCGAAGCGCGCAATGCCTTTGAACCCGCCGCGCGTGATGCCGCACTCGCCCGTCTGCATGCCGCCGGCGTGGATGAGGCGCTGTTCATCTGGATTGCGCATGACGTGTCCCCGCGTGCCATGAGCCCGCGCGTACGCGGTTATGTGCAACCGCAAAGCTGGTTTGTGGATCTGCGCCTGCCGTTCATTCAGTAACCCCTGATCGCCGGGCGGCAATGACCGCCCGGCGATTGCCGGAGAGACAATGTTTTTCTACCTGATCCGTCGCATTGCCTATGGCATCCCGATCGCGCTGGCGGTTGGCTTTGTCTGTTTCATGCTGGTGCAGATCGCGCCAGGTGATCCCATCAATGCCATCGTACCGCCCGATGCGCCGGGTGATGTGGTGGAACAGGTGCGGCGTGATTACGGGTTGGATAAGCCCTTGCCTGTGCAATTCGGGCTTTGGCTGATGAAGGTGGTGCAGGGGGATTTGGGCCGGTCTCTGGCTTCCGGACGCCCGGTTTGGTCTGATCTTTCAAGCGCCATCGGCAATACGCTGATGCTGGCGGCGGCGGCCTCCATCCTTGGTTTTATCCTGGGCTGCGTGCTGGGCGGGCTTGCCGGCACCTTCCGCGGTTCCTGGCTGGATCGCGTGGCGGTGACGATTGCCGTCGGTGGCGTTTCCGTGCCGCATTACTGGCTCGGCATGGTGATGGTGGTGATTTTCTCCGTGCAATTGAATTGGCTGCCCGCCATGGGGGCGGGGCCGGGCGGGTCTTCCGACTGGGTCTGGGATTGGGAGCATATGAAGCACCTGATCCTGCCGACCGTCACACTTTCCGTCATTCCCATGGGCATTGTGACCCGCACCGTGCGCGGCATTGTGGCCGAGATCATGAACCAGGAATTCGTCACCGCGCTGCGCGGCAAGGGGCTCACGCGCGGCGGTGTCTTTTTGCATGTGGTGAAGAATGCCGCGCCGACCGCGCTGGCGGTGATGGGTTTGCAGCTTGGCTATCTGATGGGCGGGTCCATTCTGGTGGAGACCGTCTTTTCCTGGCCTGGCACGGGGCTTTTGCTGAACAACGCCATCTTCCAGCGCGATTTGCCTGTGTTGCAGGGCACCATTCTGGTGCTGGCCATGTTCTTTGTGCTCCTCAATCTTCTGGTGGATCTGATGCAGACCGCGCTTGATCCGCGCATCAAGCGGAATTGACGCCATGTCCAATAGCGCCACCACCCCAACCGCGGCGGAAGCCGAACTCGCCGTTCAGGCACGCCAGGCGGCAGAGCGTTCCACGGGCTATTGGGCTGGCGTCTGGAAGCGTGTCCGGCGTGATCCGGTGACGATCTTCTGCGCCGCGATCCTGCTGCTGATGCTGCTGGCGATTGTGTTTGCGCCACTGATCGCGCCGCATGATCCCTATCAGGGCAGCATGATCCGCCGCCTGCGGCCCATTGGCACGCCGAATTACATTTTGGGCACGGATGAGCTTGGGCGCGATATGCTGACGCGCCTGCTTTACGGCGGAAGGCTCTCCTGGTTCATGGGGATCACGCCAGTGGCGCTCGCCTTTGTGATTGGTACAGTACTTGGCGTGCTGGCGGGCTATGCCGGCGGCAAGACCAATATGGCGATCATGCGCGTGACGGATGTGTTTTACGCCTTCCCATCCGTGCTGCTGGCGGTGGCGATTTCGGGCGCGCTTGGTGCGGGCATCATGAATGCCATCCTGGCGCTGACGCTGGTCTTCATTCCGCCCATCATCCGCGTGGCGGAAACGGTCACCACGGGCGTGCGCAATCTGGATTTCGTGGATGCGGCGCGCGCCTCGGGCGCCAATGCCTTCACCATTGTGCGTGTGCATGTGCTGGGCAATGTGCTGGGGCCAATCTTCGTCTATGCGACATCGCTGATCAGCGTTTCGATGATCCTGGCCTCTGGCCTTTCCTTCCTGGGTCTTGGCACCAAGCCGCCGGAACCCGAATGGGGCCTGATGCTGAACACGCTGCGGACCGCGATTTACGTGCAGCCCTGGGTCGCGGTGCTGCCGGGGATGTGCATTTTCGTCACTTCCATCTGCTTCAACCTGGTGAGCGATGGGCTGCGGCAGGCGATGGATGTGAAGGGCTGAAACACGGCCCTTCAGACGCTACTCGGTGAGGTTCGGCACCTTGCCGGGCCGGCCCAAGAGCCAGCCCTGCATCGCATCACAGCCGGCTTTTTCCAGGGCACGAAGCTGCGCCAGCGTTTCCACGCTTTTGGCGACCACGATGGTGCCGAGCGCATGGGCGGTTTCCACCTGCCCCGTGGTCAACGCCAGCGCCCGCCGCGCCGAGAGGCTTTCCCCATCGAGCCCGGCGCAAAGGCTGGGATGCAGCTTCACCATCCCGAAGGGAATCGCGCGCAGCGCCAATATGGCACCGCGCGCCACGCCGTAATCATCAAGTGCCGCAACAACCCCAAGGCCGCGCAGCCCCGCCGCCAGATTGGCCGCCGCATCATGCCAAAGGGATACCGCATTGGCCGGCAATTCCACTGCCAAGCCGCGCGGGTCCGTATCAGCGTCATAAAGCGCGCGGCGCATCAAAGCGGTGCCATCGCCACGCAGAAACGCCTCGGCCGTGATATTGACCGAGATATAGGGGGCAGAACGCGGCCAACGCGCCCGGATACGGCAGGCCTCAGTGAAGACCCAGGCATCAAGTGCTGCCGCCAACCCCGCCTGGGTCGCGGCATTGACCGTTTCCATGGCGAGGATCGGGCCAAGATCAGGGTGAACCCAGCGCAACAGCGCCTCATAGCCCACGGTTTCCAGGCCATTGGCGCTGCACACGGGTTGCAGGTCCAGCCGAAGGCCCGCGCCATCATTGGCAAGCGCTTCGGCAATGCCCTGGCGGAGTTCTGCCGGCGAATGGGCAATATCCAGCCCCGCCGCCGCCCGATCCCCTTCGAAGCCGAAACCTTCGCTCATGCCCGCGCCCTCAATGTCTTGAGGACGCAGTAAACACCAGAACTGCTTACGGTCTGGTTACCGCCGGGACGGGAAGTGCCCCTGGATCAGCCGACGATTTCGCTGCCGGCGAAGAAATAGGCGATTTCGATGGCGGCGTTTTCCGGGCTGTCCGAACCATGCACCGAATTCGCTTCAATGCTTTCGGCAAAAAGCTTGCGGATGGTGCCGGGGGCCGCATTGGCCGGGTTGGTGGCACCCATCAATTCGCGGTTGCGGGCGACGGCGTTTTCACCTTCCAGCACCTGCACCACCACGGGGCCGGAGATCATGAAGGACACCAGATCCTTGAAGAAGGGGCGTTCACGATGCACGCCATAGAAGCTTTCGGCCTGCGCCTGGGACATATGGATGCGCTTTTGCGCGACAATGCGAAGGCCCGCATCTTCGAACACCGCATTGATCTTACCGGTCAGATTCCGGCGCGTGGCGTCCGGCTTGATGATGCTGAAGGTGCGTTCGATGGCCATGGTGGCAAACCCCTGAATGTCTGGAAAAGATGGGGGGCGGATAGGCGGGATATGCCGCTTGCGCAAGCCCTGGCTAGTGGTCCGATCGCCGCTGTCGGTTCCCGACAGCGGCGTGAATCGGCCCACCAAGTATGCGGCTAGTGGTGCGCGGGGGCTTTTCGGGCAGGGGATAGGTCAGGATGAATCGCACCGCTAGCCTTCGCGCCGCGCAGCGATGAGGAATTCCTTATTGCCCTCGGGCCCCGTGATCGGGCTTTCGGTGATGCCAAGCACCTGCCAGCCAGGCAACGCGGCCCACCAATCAGCGATCATGCCGCAGATGCTGCGATGGAGCGCAGGGTCGCGCACCACGCCGCCCTTGCCCACCTGGCCTGGCCCGGCTTCGAATTGCGGCTTTATCAATGCCACCGCAAAGGCACCCGGCGCGCAGAGCGCCAAGGGGGCCGGCAGGATGGTGCGAAGCCCAATGAAGGAAGCATCGCAGACCAGCGCGCCGATGGGTTCAGCGATCGCGGTACTGTCCAGATAGCGCGCATTGGTCTTTTCCAGCACCACGACGCGCGCGTCCTGCCGAAGCCTCCAGGCCAATTGCCCATGGCCGACATCCACCGCATAGATTTTCGTGGCACCATGATGCAGCAGCACATCGGTAAAGCCACCGGTGGAGGCGCCCAGATCAAGGCAAACGCGCCCTTCCGGGCTCAGCCCGAAATGCGTGAGCGCATGGGCAAGCTTGAGCCCCCCGCGTGAGACCCAAGGGTGATCCTGACTGCGCACTTCAAGCGGCGCGCCATCAGCCAGCAGATCGCCCGCCTTTTCCACGCGCTTGCCGTCAGTGAACACCTTGCCGGCCAGAATCAGCGCCTGCGCCCGGGCGCGGCTTTCCGCAAGCCCGGTTGCGACCAGTAGCAAATCGGCGCGCTGTTTTGGCGAGCGGGTCATGGCGCCTTCATGCGGCAGCGCGGCGGGCGTCGTTTCAGCCGACGCCCAGCAATTCAACCTCAAAAATCAGCGTCGCATTGGGCGGAATGACGCCACCCGCGCCGCGTGCGCCATAGCCGAGTTCCGGCGGGATGATCAGCGTGCGCTGCCCGCCCACCTTCATGCCGGCAAAACCCTGATCCCAGCCGCCAATCACATGGCCGGCGCCGAGCATGAAGGAAAAGGGCTCTGCCCGGTCGCGCGAAGAATCGAATTTGCGACCCTTGTTTTCGGGGGCGGCGGCATCAAACAGCCAGCCTGTGTAATGCACCGTGATGTGCTGCCCCGGCGTGGCTTCGGCCCCGGTGCCGAGTTTCGTGTCAATCATGGTTTTCTCCTGTTGTGCTTCTCACAAAAAGCAAGGCCCGGAAGCCTAAGCCTCCGGGCCTGATAGCCAGTTCCGAAAGGCGGCTTATTCGGCCGCCTGTTCCAGCTTTTCCAAAACGCGCGGCGGCGACATGGGCAGCGCGTAGAAACGCTTGCCAGTCGCGCGATACATGGCGTTGGAAATCGCGCCCAGCGGCGGCACCAGCGGCACTTCACCCACGCCGCGCACGCCTTGCGGATGCTTCGGATTGGGAATTTCCAGCATCACCGCATCCAGCATCGGCAAGTCGGAGCAGACCGGCATGCGGTAATCAAGGAAGGCGGGATTATCCACCTGGCCCTTGGCGTTGTAGATGTATTCCTCGTTCAGCGCCCAGCCGATACCCTGCGCCGCGCCGCCCTGCATCTGGCCTTCAACATAGGCCGGATGCACCGCGCGCCCGACATCCTGGAAGGATGTGTAGCGCAGCACCTTCACGGTGCCGAGTTCCGGGTCCACTTCCACATCGCAGATATGGGTCGC
>JBIKXA010000035.1:0-23057 GCA_044356015.1 Roseomonas sp. | reverse complement strand
TCAGAAATGATCCGCCCGCAGCACCTGGCAATCCGAAAGCGTCACAATCGCGGGCCGCGCGCCGAGCAATTCGCCCTCCGCCGCCAGCACGCGCGAAGCGACCTCGGCTGAGGTGATGCAAAGCACCAGCACATTATCATCCACGCCGCCCGGATCACCCGCGCGGCGAATGCCCTGATGGCCGCGCCCGGCGAGAACGGGCAGGATGGTCCAGCCGGTGGCGCCCATGCGGTCCAATAGCAGCGTCACCGCCTCTGCCCGCACGGCCTCCACAATGATCTCAATTCTTTTGCGCGTATGCATCGCCCGGACCCTTCCCGTTTATTGTGTGGCCAGCCGCGCCGCCCAAAGCCAAAGCGGAATGCCAGCCAGCACATTGAAGGGGAAGGTGATCGCCAAGGAAAGGGTCACGTAAACCCCGGCATCGGCGGAAGGCAGCGCCAAGCGCATCGCCGCCGGCACCGCGATATAGGAAGCCGAGGCCCCCAGCACCGCCATAAGCCCCACGCCCCCGGTGGAAAGCCCCACCAGCAAGCCGCCCGCGAGCCCCGCCGCGCCACCAATCAGCGGCATGATGATGGCAAAACCGATCAGCCGCGCATCCAACCCCCGGCCCCGATCACGCAAGCGCCGCGCCGCGGTGATGCCCATTTCAAGCAGGAAAAGACAAAGCGCACCGGGAAATAACGCTGTAATGAAGGGCGCCAATTGCCGATCCGCCGCCGCGCCACCCAGCCAGCCGATCAGAAACGCACCCAGCAGCAGCACGACCGACCCGTTCAGAAAAACCTCTCGCGCCATGTCCCGCGCGCCGCCGGACGTGGCCGCCCCGCCGCGCCGCGCAATCAGCAGCGCGGTCAGAATCGCAGGCGTTTCCATCGCCGCCAGCACAGCGGGCATGAAGCCTTCATAGGGCGTATTGGTCGCATTCAATTGCCCGACCGCCGCGGCAAAGGTCACCACACTGACCGACCCATAATGCGCCGAGACCGCCGCCGCCGTGGCCTTATCCAAAGGCGTTGCGGCGCGGAGCAAGCCATAGGCGGGCAAGGGCAGCAGCGCCGAAAGTGCGATGCCCAGCACCAGGGCCGGGATCAGCCCCGCCGAGGCGCCTGGCTGCGCAATGGCAATGCCGCCCTTCAGGCCAATGGCCATCATCAGATAAAGCGACAGCGTCTTGGCCAGCGCATCCGGCACGGAAAGATCAGAACGCAGTGCCGCCGCCGCGAAGCCAAGCGCGAAGAACAGCACCGAAGGCGGCAGGATTTCGAAGAAGGACATGGGTGGCGCGGGTTAGGCTTTGGCCCTGGCGGTGTAAAGGCCCTTCAGCCCATCGCCACCGGCAGGCCGTGATAGGATCGCGCGTAATACATCAGGCAGCCGGCTGCCATATCGGCAAAGCGCACTGCCTCAACGCTCGCGAAGACCACACTATGCGTGCCCTGTTCCATCACTTCTGTGATGCGGCAATCAAAACTCGCCGCTGCCCCTTCCAGGACCGGGGCGCCGGTGGCAAGGCGCACCCATTCCCCGGCGGCAAAGCGGCTTGCCATATCGGCCTTGTCGCTTGGCGCGGAAAAGGCGTTGGAAACCGCCTGCTGGCCTGCCGAGAGCGTATTCACACACAGCACGCCATTCGTCAGGAACAGTGCGCTACGCGGGCTGGTGCGGTTCAGGCAAACCAGCAGCGTCGGCGGATCATCCGTCACGGAACAAACGGCGGTGGCGGTAATGCCGCCGCGCCCGGCCTCGCCATCCGTGGTGATGATATTCACCGCCGCCCCCAGCCGCGCCATGGCATCGCGAAATTCCTGGCGAGAGACGGGCATGGCGGGCAATCCTTGAACGGGGCTTGAAGGGCTAGCCCTGTATCACCCCAAGCCCGCGCCGTCACGCCAAGCGCCCCGGTCCAGGCGATAGAGCAAATGGCGCTGATAGGCATGGCCAGCAGGCAGGCGCGGATGATCAAATTCCCCCGCCGGCGCCATGCCGAGCTTTTCCATGAGCTTCCAGGAAGCCGCATTGCCCGGCACGGTGAAGGCGACAATCTTTTCCAGGCCAAGTGTCGCGAAGCCAAAGCCCAAGGCCGCGCGCGCGGCCTCTTCCGCATAGCCCTGGCGGCGAAAGCGCGGGCCGATGCGCCAGCCGATTTCCACCGCCGGGGTGAAATCCGCCTGCCAGGGAATGGTCATGAGGCCTACCACACCCACAAAATCCCCGGTTGCTGCTTCCGCCACCACCCAAAAACCCCAGCCATGCTCGGCAAAATGCGCGCGCATCCGCGCCGCCCAGGCATCGCTATCCGCCCTTGTCATGGTGGCGGCGAAATAGCGCATGCTTTCCGGATCACCATTGATGGCGAATAGCGGCGCCAAATCCTCATCCCGCCAGGGGCGCAGGATCAGCCTTGCGGTCGTAAGTGTTGCGGGTTGCATGGCCGCTTCTTAGCGGAGCCGCAGGCCCGCACCAGCCCCTAGCTTGCCGGGGCCGCGCCCGGTAGCATGCGGTCAAAGGAGAACGCCATGATATTGCAAAGCGTTGAAGCGCTGGCCGCCGAGGTGCCCGATGGGGCGACCCTGGCTTTGCCGCCGGATAATTCCCTGCCCTCCGTCGCGCTCGCCAAGGCGCTGATCCGGCGCGGGGTGCGGAACCTCAATCTGATCGGTGTGCCGGTTTCAGGCTTTGCGACCGATATCCTGATCGGTGCGGGATGTGTCGCGAGTGTGCAGACCAGCGCGGTATCGCTCGGCGAAGCAGGCTTCGCGCCGCGTTTTTCGGCGGCGTTGCGCGCGGGTTCGATCAAGGTGATTGATGCCACCTGCCCCGCCATGCACACCATGTTGCAGGCCGCCGAAAAGGGTGTGCCCTTCATGCCGCTGCGTGGCCTGATCGGCAGCGATATCCTGGCCCATCGGCCGGATTGGAAAGTGGCGCCCAATCCCTTCGCGCATGAAGGCGAAGACCCGATTGTGCTGCTGCCCGCGCTGAACCCGGATTTCGTGTTTTTCCACGCGCTGATGGCCGATGAGGAAGGCAATGTCTGGGTCGGGCGCCGGCGTGAATGCGCCACCATCGCCCATGCATCGAAGCGCGCCTTGGTCACGGTGGAACGCGTGGTGCCGGGCAATTTCCTGGAAGATGAGCGCCTGGCTTCCGGTGCCATCAACGCCACCTATATCGGGGGCATCGCCATTGCCGAACGCGGGGCGCATCCGGTCGCCTTGCTTGATGAATATGGCTTTGATGGTTCCTATGTCAGCGACTATGCGCGCATGGCGCGCAGCGAAGAAGGCTTCGCCGCCTGGTGTGCGCGCGAAGTGTTCCAACAGAAGGCGCAGGCTGCGGAATGAGCGATATCAAACTGGAAGAACGCATCGCGGTTGCGCTGGCGAAGCTGATCCTGGACCCGAGCGCACCGCCCGCCCGCCATATCGCGGTGGGTGCCGCATCGCCCATGCCGGCGGCGGCCTGTTGGCTGGTGAAAAAACAGGGCCATCCGGTGCGGCTTTCCTTGCTGCATAAGCGCAGCGGCAATCCTTTTACGGAAGGCACGCGCGAGTTGTTTGACCTGACCGGACAAGGGCGCATTGATCTGTTCTTTCTGGGCGGTGGGCAGATTGATGGCAGCGCCAACCTGAACCTGGTCGGCACCGGCGAATGGCCCGGCATGGGCGTGCGCTTTCCCGGCAGTTTCGGTTCCGCCTTCATGTATTTCATGACGCCACGCACCATCCTGTTCCGCGAAGAACACACGCCGCGCGTCTTTGTGGAGAAGGTGGATAATATCTCCGCCCCTGGTGTCTCCCCACCCGGTGTGTTTCGTCGCGGTACCGCGCAGGCGCTGGTGACGGGGCGTTGCGTGTTTCGCTTCCACCCCGATCGCGCGCGGTTTTCGCTGGAGAGTGTGCATCCAGGTGAAACTGTGGAAAGCGTGCGTGATGCCACGGGATTTGCCTTTGATGTGACAGGTGATGTGCCCTTCACGCCGGACCCGACGCCGGAAGAACTCGCGCTGCTGCGTGGGCCGATTTGCGATGAAATGCTGGAAACCTACCCGGAATTCTGCGCCCGGGTCTTTGGCAGGAAACAAGCCGCATGAATGATGCAAGCATTGCCACCAAGGGCCTGGCGCGTTCCGCCGGCGCTTTGGCGGGGCTGCGCGTAGTAGATCTGACGCGCGTTTTGGGTGGGCCTTATTGCACCATGGTGCTGTCCGATCACGGCGCCGAGGTGATCAAGCTTGAACCCCCGCAAGGCGATGAGGTGCGCGATTGGGGCCCGCCTTTCGATAGCGCGGGAGATGCTTCCTATTTCGTTGGCGTGAACCGCAATAAACGAAGTGTGGGGCTGGATCTGTCCAAACCCGCCGGCAAGGAAGTGCTGCTGCGCCTTTTGGAAGGTGCGGATGTGCTGGTAGAAAACTTCAAGCCTGGTTCCATGGAAAAATGGGGTCTGGGGTATGAGGCGGTGCTGTCAAAACGCTTCCCGCGCCTGATCCATTGCCGCGTTTCCGGCTTTGGCGGTGAAGGGCCTTTGGGCGGCTTCCCCGGTTACGATGCGGTCTTGCAGGCCATGGTGGGGCTGATGTCCATCAATGGTACGGAAACTTCCGGGCCGACGCGGCTTGGCACGCCGATTGTGGATATTGCGACGGGCTTGTTTTCCACCATCGCCATTCTGATGGCGCTGCATGAACGGGAAAAATCCGGCAAGGGGCAATATTGCGACATGACGCTGCATGATTGCGGCATGGCGCTGCTGCATCCCCATGCGGCCAATTACTTCCTGTCCGACAAGCGCCCCAAGGCCACTGGGAATCCTCACCCCAATCTGGTGCCCTATTCCAAATTCAAGACGAAAACCTGCGAGATTTTCATCGCCGCCGGCAATGACCCGGCCTTTCGGAAATTCTGTGAATTCCTGAGTATTCCCGATGTCGCGAAGGATGAACGCTTCGCCACCAATGGCGCGCGCGTGATCAATCGTGATGCGCTGACGGCAATCCTGGAAAAGCGCTTTTCCACCGAAGATGGGCATGACCTCACGCGGCGGATGTTGGCAGTTGGCCTGCCCGCCGGGCCGGTGCTGCATGTGGATGAAGCCATGGCCGCGGATCATACGGCCTTCCGCGATATGGTGGCGGATATCGGTGATTTCCGCGCGCTGAATACGCCGATCAAGCTTTCTCGCACGCCGGGCGGTGCACGCTCGCGCCCGCCACGCTTCAACCAGCATGGGCGGGAAGTGCTGCTGGCGCGTGGCTTTAGCGAGGCGGAAATCGCCACGCTGGAAGCCGATGGCGTGATTGTGGGCGCGCGGCGTAAAGGCTGAAGAATTTAAGCAGCGGCCGCAATTGTTGGCCGCTGCCCCGCAACCGTCGTGCGGACCATGTGGCGCCGTTCTGTCGTGCTGGCGAAGGGTGTCGCGCGGTGCAGCACGGCGCGGTTGTCCCAAATCAGCAAATCGCCCGGCGTCCAGCGATGGCTATAGATAAAGCGGTCTTCGGTGGCATGGGCCATCAGGCGATCAATCAGCGCGCGGCTTTCCGCTTCAGTCATGCCGTCAATGCTGCGCGCATGGGCACCCAAATATAGCGCCGGGCCATAAGGGTTTTCTTCCAGCACCACCGCCTGGCGCACCGGTGGGTGTTGCGTCTTTTCCGCTTCCGTCACCAGCGCCAGATCAACGCGGGACCGAGACCAGCCGAAATCATGCAGCGCCACCATGCCACGCAGCCTGGCCTGTTCCGCCGCATCAAGGGCGGCGAAGGCGCCGCGCATGAAGGCAAATTCCGTATTGCCGCCCGCGCTTGGAATCTGCCGTGCGGAGAGCAGCGAGGCCCGCGCCGGAATGGGCTTGAAGGAGGAATCATGATGCCAAAGCCGATTGGCCTTGTTGTTCAGCACCTGCTTGTCACTCGGCGCGAGAATTTCGCCCTCGGGGCCGAGATTGCTCAGCACAATCACCGCGCTGCCCGCACCAAGCGCGCCGGGGCGCGTCATTTCCAAGGTGCCAAAACCCTGGCTGAAGGCGATTTGCGCCGCATCATCCAGGCGCTGGACCGGCAGCACCAAAACCGCGTAGAGGTCCAGCGCATCTCGCAGCGCCGCCATGATGGGCTCCGGCACTTCCCGCGCGGCGTCTATGCCTTCAATGCGCGCGGCGAAAAGCGGTTGCAGGGGGGTGATGTTCAGCATGGCCAGGCCCTCCGGCAGGAAGGCTAGGCCGGAAGAACCCCCTCAGAAAAGCCCCTCAATCCGCCCTTCCACATCCAGGCCAATCGCCTCCGCCGCCGGGCGGCGCGGCAGGCCGGGCATGGTCATGATATCGCCGCAGACGGCGACGATAAAGCCAGCGCCGGCGGAAAGCCGCACTTCGCGCACTGGCAGCACATGATCCACCGGCGCGCCAAGCTTCGTCGGGTCCGCGCTGAAGGAATATTGCGTCTTGGCGATGCAAACCGGCAAATGGCCGAAGCCGAGTTCCTCAAACCGCGCGAGGCGCTTCGCGACATCAGCGGGCAGCGCGATATCGCGCGCGCGGTAGATCTGCTGCGCGATGGTGCGGATTTTATCAGCCAAGGGCATGGCATCCGGGTAAAGCGGCGCGAAGCGCGCGGATTTCGCTGCAATATGTGTTTGCACAGCCCGCGCCAAATCCGCCGCGCCTTTGGCGCCATCGCCCCAATGGGTGCAGAGGATGGCTTCCGCCCCCGCCGCCTGGATCGCTGCCTGTACCGCAGCGATTTCCGCATCGGTATCTGAGGTGAAGCGATTGAGCGCCACCACCACCGGCAGGCCGAACTTGCCCATATTCTCGACATGGCGGGCGAGGTTCGCAATGCCGCGCGTCACCGCCGCCACATCTTCCCGCCCAAGATCAGACTTCGCCACCCCGCCATGCATCTTGAGCGCGCGGACAGTCGCCACCACCACGCAAACGGAAGGGTTCAACCCGGCCAATCGGCATTTGATATCAAGGAATTTCTCAGCGCCCAGATCGGCGCCGAAACCCGCTTCCGTCACCACAACATCAGCAAGCTTCAGCCCAAGGCGCGTCGCCATAACGCTATTGCAGCCATGGGCAATATTGGCGAATGGCCCGCCATGCACCAGCGCGGGGGAACCTTCAATCGTCTGCACCAGATTGGGCGCGAAGGCATCGCGCAACAGCGCGGCCATGGAACCATCTGCCTTCACATCCGCTGCCGTAATCTGCTTTCCATCCCGCGTCTGCCCCACCACCATGCGGCCCAGGCGCTGCTGCAAATCCGGCAAATCGCGGGCGAGGCAAAACACCGCCATCACTTCAGAAGCAACGGTAATGTCAAAGCCATCCTCACGCGGGAAACCATTGGCGACACCGCCCAATGAGGAATTGATTGCGCGCAAAGCACGGTCATTCATGTCTATCGCGCGGCGCCAGGAAATGCGGCGCGCATCCAGGCCAAGTTCATTGCCCCAATAGATGTGATTATCCAGCATCGCCGCCAGCAGGTTATTCGCGCTGGTAATGGCGTGGAAATCGCCGGTGAAATGCAGATTGATGTCTTCCATCGGCAGCACCTGCGCATAGCCGCCGCCGGTGGCACCCCCCTTCACACCAAAGCAGGGGCCGAGCGATGGTTCGCGCAGGCAGATCATGGTCCGCGTGCCAAGCGCATTCAAAGCATCGCCAAGGCCAACGGTGGTGGTGGTTTTACCCTCACCGGCCGGGGTGGGGTTGATGCCGGTCACCAGCACCAAGGCGCCATCGGGCTTGTCCGCCTGGGCGCGGATGAAATCCAGCCCGATCTTGGCCTTGTATTTGCCGTAGGGTTCCAGCGCGTCGGCCGGAATGCCGGCCCGCGCAGCGATTTCCGCAATCGGCTTCAGCGTCGCGGCGCGCGCGATATCAAGATCAGTGGCCATCCTTGCTTCTCCCCCAGGCAAAGCCTTTGCAACGCCATGGCGGGGCAAGGCTGTCAAGGGCAGGCCTAAGCCGCTGCGGGCAAAACCTCGGCCAGGGTTTCCCGGAACACCGCAATGGCGCGCTGCATATCTTCCGGCGTCAGGGCGCCAATGGCGCCAATGCGCATGGTAGGCGCTTCGGTATTCCAGAAATTGCTGATCAGCACACCGCGCGCCTTCAGCGCTTCCACAAAGCGCGGGAAATCAAAGCGCGGATCGGCGGGCTGATGCACCGTGACAATGATCGGCCCCTGTTCCGCCTTGGTCAGATAGGGCTTGATGCCCATGGCAAGGAAACCATCATAGAGCGTATCCGCATTGGCGCGGTAGCGCGCATGGCGCGCGGGCTGCCCGCCTTCCGCATCGAACAAATCAAGCGCCACATCAAAGGCGGCCAAGACCTGCACCGGCGGGGTGAAGCGGAAGGACCCAGCGCCCGCGCGTTCCGCATGCACCAACACATCGGCCAAATCCATGCACCAGGACCATGCCTGCCCTGCCCCGGCCCTGATGGAATCAATGCGCGCCACGGCAAAAGCAATCCCTGGCATCCCTTCCAAACACTTGCCGGAAGTGAACATCAGCGCGTCGCATTCTGGATGCTCGGCCATGTTGAAGGGCAGCGCGCCAAAGGCGGAAACCGCATCAACGAGCATGCGCCGCCCGGCCTGGCGCACCGCGCGGCCAATCCCTGGCACATCATTCACAATGCCGCTGCCCGTTTCGCTATAGACCAGCGCCACATGACCAATGGCGGGATCAGCCGCGATCACGGGGGCGATATCCTCGGCCCGCGCGCCGCGCGTATTGGGCAGGTCAAGTGTGACAACCTCGCGCCCCGCTTCGCGCGCCAGCCGCGCCATGCGATCGGCATAGGCGCCATTCATCGGAATCAAAATCTTCGCCCCAACCGGCACCAGGCTTCTGATGGCCGCTTCCATGATGAAATGGCCAGAACCTTGCAGCGGCAGGGTCACATGCTCACCGGCGATGCCACCCGCGATATCACGCACCCTTTCCCGGATGCGCGCATAGGTCGGGCGAAAGCCGTGATCCCAGGGCGCGATATCCTGGGCCATGGCGGCGCGGGTTTCGGGGCGGGTCTGCACGGGACCGGGAATAAGCAGCATCATGCGCACAGCCATGCCAGAGGCTTCAGGCGATGAAAACCCCCGCAATTTCGCGCCGCAGCTTTTCGCGGATGGCCTCCGCAAAGCTTTCGTAATCCTGGCAATGCATCACAAAGGCGCCGGGCCCGCCAATCACCTCGGCGGCGTAATGCGCCATCAGATCGGGTTCTTCATTCAGCACCGCCAGCGCATTGATGGTGATGCCGGCCGCGACCCCAATATCGCGGATGGGCCCCGGCGGGCGGCCCTGATTATGCGCGCCATCGCCTGAGACATCCAAGACCATCCGCCGCGCCAGTTCCGGCCCTGACGCAAAAAGCGCCAGCGCCGCTGCCATCCCCTCCCCCAAGGCGGTAGCGCCGGGCGGCACCAGGCGCGGCAGGCCCTCAATCGCCTCCGCCAGCGCAGCCACATCGGCGGGGCTGGTCAGAACCCGCCAGGGAATGGCGATTTCCTGTGCCCTCTCCCCGGACCAGAACAGCATCGCAAGCGCCGATGCCCCCGCCGGGCCGGCAAGCAAAGCGGCGGCAATCGCCTCATCCCGGAAGGCCGCGGCATAGCCGCCGATCATCAGGTCAAACTCCGCCCGATCCACGGAAGATGAGGCATCCACCGCCAGCACCAGGGCAAGATCAACGCGCTGCATCCTGCCATTATGCCACAAACAAACTTGCGCTGCGTCAATAGCAAGGCTGTGGTATTGCAGTCATATGGCAATTCGAAGACAGGAGGACGCCATGCAAGAGCGCAGCATGGGTGAAATGGTCCGCGACCAGCACCCCCTGACAATGGAGCCAGAGGCAACCGTGCAGGAAGCCTGCGCGGCCATGCATCGCCGCCATGTTGGCGCCGTATTGGTGACCGATCCGGCGGGGCTATTGCTTGGCATTTTCACTGGGCGGGATGCGGTGCATTTCCTCTCCCACGGGAAGGACGCCAGTGAAATCCGCCTGGCAGACGCCATGACCCACCACCCCGTCTGCCTGCCGCCCGAGGGCAATGCCATGGATGCGCTGCATATGATGGCCGATGGCGGCTTTCGCCATTTGCCCGTGGTGAGCGATGGCAAGGTTATGGGCATCGTCTCCCGCTATGATTTCCGCGCCAAGGAATATGGGCAGCTTGATAAGGAAACCGGCTTTTTTGAGTGCCTGAGATAGGCCTTCCGCCCCCCTAGCCCTGCCTCCCCGCCCGACCTAGTCTTGACCGGACGGAGGAATGACATGCCCGAAAGCTCGATAGATACCAAACTGGCCGCCGAAGCCGCCCTGCCGCTTGCTGGGGTGCGTGTGCTGGACCTGACACTCGCCCGCGCCGGCCCCACCTGCGTGCGCCATTTGGCCGATTGGGGTGCCGAGGTTATCCGCGTGGAACCGCCCGCCAATGGCGATGGCTTTGGCGGCGATCGGGATGGCTATGATTTCCAGAATTTGCACCGCAACAAGCGGTCCATCGCGCTCAATCTGAAATCGCCGGAAGGCAAGGCCGCGCTGATGAAGCTTGCCGCCAATGCGGATGTGCTGGTGGAAAACATGCGCGTGAAGGTGAAGCACCGGCTTGGCATTGCCTATGATGATCTGAAGGGGATCAATCCGCGGCTGATCTATGCCTCGATCTCCGGCTTTGGTCAGACCGGGCCTTATGGCGAACGTGCCGGGGTGGACCAGATCGCCCAAGGCATGGGCGGGATGATGACCATCACCGGCGAACCAGGCCGCGGGCCGATGCGCGCGGGCATTCCCTTTGTGGACCTGACGGCGGGCAATCTTCTGGCGCTCGCCGTGATGATGGCGCTGTTCCAGCGGGAGAAGACCGGCAAGGGCCGCTATGTGCATACCAGCCTGCTTGAAGCCATGGTCTTCATGCTGGATCTGCAAGCGGCACGCTGGCTGATGGATGGCGAAATCCCAGGCCAGGCTGGCAATGACCATCCGGTGAATATCCCGATGGGGGTTTTCCCGACGGCCGACAAGCCAATCAATATCGCCGCATCCTCGCCCAAGATGTGGGCGCAAATCGCCGAAGCCTTGGGCCGCAAGGATTGGCTGGAAGTCGAGGAATGGAAAACGCTGAAGGGCCGCAGCAATGATCGCGCGCGGCTCAATGAAACCATCGGTGCCGTCACCAGCACCAAACCGAGCGAATACTGGATTGATCTGCTGGAACGCACCGGCATTCCGTGCGGGCCGATCAACCGCGTGGATCAGGTGTTTGAAGACCCGCAGGTAAAGCACCTTGCCATGTCGTTGCCCATGACCACGCCATCGCGCGGGCTTACGCATGTCGTCGGCACCGCGATCAATATGGAAGGGATTGAAAGCAGCGTGCGGCGCATCCCGCCCCGGCTTGGCGAACATTCCGCCGAAATACTGCAACAGGCCGGCTATGGCGCCGCCGAAATTGACCAATTGCGCGCCCTTGGCGTGATCAGCGAAGGATAAGGCAGATGGAATTCGCAGACGGCAAGATTCTGGCCGACATCAAGGATGGCGTTGGGCGCATTACCTTCAATCAGCCGGAAAAGCGCAATGCCATGTCGGTCGCGATGTGGGATGGCATGGGCCAGGCCTTGGATGTGTTTGAAACGGATGCGTCCGTGCGCTGCGTGGTGCTGACCGGCGCGGGCGACAAGGCTTTCGTTTCCGGTGCGGATATCAGCCAATTCGACAAGATGCGCTCGGATGCTGATGCGCAAAAGGAATATGGCCGACTGACCGCCGGCGGGCGCTTGAAGCTTGCCAGCTATCCCAAGCCGGTGATTGCGGAAATCCGCGGCTTTTGCATGGGCGGCGGGCTTGGCATTGCCATGTCCTGCGATATCCGCATCGCTGGTGAGGGCAGCCAATTCGGCATTCCGGCAGCCAAGCTTGGCATCGCTTACGGCTTTGACATGGTGAAGCATTTGGTTTCCCTGGTTGGCCCGGCACACGCCCATATGATCCTGATGACCGGGGAGCGCTTCGATGCGGTTGAGGCGGAACGCGTCGGCCTGATCAATAAGGTGGTGCCGGCGAATGCGCTGGCCGGGGAAGTGACCAGGCTGACCGCGACGCTGGCACAAAACGCCCCCCTGTCGCTTTATGCCAATAAGCGGACCGTGCAGGCGGTGCTGCAGGATCGGGCAGACCGCGACATCGCCGCCATCAATGCCGCCATGACCGCCTGCTTCGACAGCGCCGATTACAAGGAAGGCCGTAAGGCCTTCATGGAAAAGCGCAAACCGGCCTTTCAGGGGCGGTGAAGGCTTGGGCTTGCCGCAAGTTTAATCAAAGGTAAGTTGCGCCCGGCGGCCAAAGCGCTATGTAACGCGCTCCGGCAACCAAGGACCGAGGACGCTTCAGCCCGCTATGCACGATGCGCTGCCCCCGGTTGCCGGCAATCATCAGAACGCGCCCATTTCTCGCTTGATTGCGGAGGTGGTGGAACGCTGCCCCGGTGAACGCATCACCCTTGGCGAAATGGCCGAGGCTTTCGGCGACCGCGCCTTCGGCCTGCTGATCCTGATGCTCTGCCTGCCGGGGCTTTTGCCCGGCATGGCCACCATCTTTGGTTTGCCGATGTTGCTCCTGGGTGTGCAAATGGGGCTTGGCTTTCGTCAGCCGAAACTGCCCCGCTTTCTTGCGCGGCAATCACTCAAGCGCACCGATGTGATGCGGCTTTCGACCGGGTCTTCCAAATGGCTTTCCCGGGTGGAGCGCTATGTCAGGCCGCGCCCTGGCCCCTTCACCAATAACACGGCGGATAAGGTGGTTGGCTGGCTCACGGCCTATGCCGCGCTGATGCTGATCCTGCCCGGGCCTGGCACCAATGGCCCGCCCGCCTTTGGTACCATCGTCATGTCGCTTGGCGTGGTGGAAAATGACAGCAAGGTGGTTGGGATCGGCATTATTGCCACCATCCTCGCCAATATCTTCGCAACCGGGGTGCTGCTTGCCATTGTCTGGTTTGGCGTTGAGGCTTTGGGCTACGTCATTTGATGTCAATTTTGCTGGACAGATATTGCCCGGCTGGTTAGCCTTCCCTCATGCTTCGGTGGCCCGAAAGGGCTGAAACGGGAACGCGCGAGCCGGTGAAACCCACCGCCAATCCGCGGCTGCCCCCGCAACTGTAGGCGACTATATCTGCCCATAAGCCATTGTGCATGAGCACGAGAAGGCGGACAGAAAGGAGGATATCCTCCAAGTCGCGAGCCAGGAGACCGGCCGTCGCATAGTTGTCTCGCGCGTATCGGGCGGGGTGCACCGATGCAACGGACCAAAGCTGTGCGAGGACACCCGCGCAGCACCGTCTGCGAACAGCGTAGGAAATGCCCCAGGGCCGCAAGGCTTTGGGGTGCGTTGATGCCTATGCTCGGAGGAATGCCGGATGAAACACCGGATTCTCTTTTTACTCGCGCTTGCCCCGCTTGCCCCTGCCTTAGCGCAAACGGCAAGCATCCCTGAAACCATTGTGACAGCAACAAGGATACCCACACCGCAGGAACGCCTGCCGGCGGCGAGCACGGTGATTGATCGCCAGACCATCGAAGAACGCGGCTATGTGACGCTGGCCGATGCGCTGGCGAGCGTGCCTGGCTTCAACATCGTGCCGAGTGGCGGGATGGGGCAACAGGCTTCGGGCTTCATGCGCGGCACCAATTCCAACCATGTGCTGGTGTTGCGTGATGGTGTGCCGATCAATGATGCCAGCCATCCAAGCGGCGCCTTCAATTTCGGCAATGCGCTGCTGGGTGACATTGAACGCATTGAAGTGGTGCGCGGCCCGGTTTCCGCCATTTACGGCACATCGGCGATTGGTGGCGTGATCAATCTGATCACGCGCCGCGCGCCTGCGGATCGGGTGGCGCAGCCTTATGGAGAAGTGGCCGGCGGCACCAATTACACCGCGCGCGGCGTGGCCGGTGTGGCAGGCACCATTGGCAATACGGATTACGGCGTCACGGGGCAGAGCCTTTCCACGCGCGGATCAAACGCAGTCGCGCCGCGCTTCTACAATAATCAGGGGGAAAAGGATGGTTTCCGATCCGCCGTGATCACGGCGCGCGGCGGCGTGAATATTGGAGAAACGGCGCCCGCCAGCCTGCTTGGCGTGACACGGCTGGATGGGTTGGTGACCATGCGGGAAAACCGTTTCGGTTTGGACAATATCCCGAATGATGATCCGAATTACAGCGGCGATGATCGCAACTGGATGGGGTTTCTGCGCAGCGCCACGGAATTATTCGGCGGTGATTGGACGACGGGCGTGACGCTATCAGCCACCGAAGATCGGCGGCGCTATACCAATTGGCGCGATAGCCTGAGCAATAGCACCGCTGATGATCTTTATCGCGGGCGGCGCGAAAGGCTTGCCTGGGACAATACCGTCAGGCTTGCGGATTTTGGCGTGATCAGTGCGAATAATCTGGTATTCGGTGCCGGCATCGAAAATGAATCCGCCTTCACCAGATCAAACCTGAGCGGCTTCCGGCAGGATGTGGACAAATCGCAACAAAGCAGCTTCGCCTATATCGGCACGCAACACCGGCTTTGGGATCGGCTGGACATCACTACCGCATTGCGTCAGGACGCCCCGGATGATGTTGATGGCGCCACCACCTGGCGGCTGGGTGGCGTGCTGAGCCTGCCGGAAATCGCTTCCCGGCTGCGGGCTTCCGGCGGCACCGCCTTCAAGGCGCCATCCGTTTATCAGCGCTACGGCATCAATAATTTCGGCTTTCGGGGCAACCCCGATCTGCGCCCAGAACACGCTACCTCCTGGGAGGCTGGGATCGAAACCGATCTTGCACCAGGTTTCACGATCTCCGCGCTTTATTTCGAAAGCTGGATTCGTGACCTCATTCAATCCACGCCCGACTTCAGAACCAATGAAAACATCTCCCGCGCCCATATCAGGGGCGGAGAATTCGGCGTGGATTGGCGGCTTTCGGACAGTTTTGCGACGCGCGCCGCCTGGACGGTGCAGGAGGCGCGCGATGAGACGAAGGACCTTCCCCTCGCGCGCCGCCCACGAAACACCGCAAGCCTATCCCCACGCATCGCGCCCCGGGTGGATTGGGTGGATGTGCCGAATGCGCGGCTGATTATCGCGCCGGAATTCATCTATTTCGGTAGGCAATGGGATTTCATCTATCCCGACAATGGCGGCTTTGGCCGCAATGGCTATAATGAGGAAGGCTTCGTCTTCAACATGACTGCCTCCCTGCCCATCACGCACCAGGTCACCGCCTTCATCGAAGCGCGCAACCTTGGCAATCGGCGCTATGAACCGGCCAATGGTTTCGTCATTCCAGGCCGCAGTGCCATTCTTGGCATGCGCGGCGTTTTCTGAAACCGCGCGGGCGATAAGGGCTACCCCCTTGTCGCCCCCGGCACCCACAGCACATCGCCGGCGCCATTACCATTGAGCCGCCGCGCGAGCACGAAAAGATGATCCGATAGCCGGTTCAAATAGCGGATCACGGCGGGGTTCACTTCTTCCGCCGCCGCCAAGGCGACCACCAGGCGTTCCGCGCGCCTGGTCACGGTGCGCGCCACATGCGCTGCTGCCGCCCCGGCGGAACCGCCCGGCAGCACGAAGGATTTCAGCGCCGGCATCGCGCCATTCATCGCCGCCAATTCCGCTTCCAGCCGTGCCGATTGCGTATCGGCCACGCGCAGCCGCGCGCCGGCTTCACCGGGCACGCAAAGATCAGCGCCGATATCGAAAAGATCATTCTGGATGCGCGCCAGCATCGCATCGGCTTCCGCATCGTCGCGCGTGTGCAAGCGCAGCACACCTATCGCGGCATTGGCCTCATCCACCGTGCCATAGGCTTCAACGCGCAAAGCATCCTTGCGCACCCGCGCCCCATCACCGAGTGAGGTTTCCCCGCCATCGCCACCGCGCGTCACAATCACATCAAGCTTGACCATCATTCAATTCCTGTAAAAGCGTCACATCGCCTCAGCGCCGCGCGGTTTCAAGGCGGAAATGCACAGCCGTGGTAAGGCTGCCCGCCACCGGTACGCCCGCACGCTGAGCCGGGCGAAAACGCCAATCGCGCACTGCGTTCAGCGCCGCCGTATCAAGCGCATTGAAGCCCGATGTTTCCAGCAGACGCACATCCGCAACGCGGCCCGCCGCATCCACCCGCAATTCCAGCCGCACAATCCCCTGTTCCCCACGACGGCGGCTTGCCTCGGGATAATTGGGCCGGCGGTTCCGCGTTGTATCCAAGGGCTCGGGCGCAGATGTCTGGCCTTCCAGGCTGAAGCTCTCCCTCCCTTGCAAGGCCGCATTCAACCGCACTGGTGAGGCCGAAGCCTGTAAGGAGCTTTGGCGCGAAGGCGCGCGGCGCTCTGGCGGTGGCGATTGGGGCGGCGGCGCCTCCGCCACCTGCTGCGGCGGTGCGGGCGGCCTGGGTTCCTCGCGCGGCGGCGGTGCTTCCACCAATTGAGGCGCGGGCGGCTCAACCACCGGGGGCGGCGGGACAGGGATGAGGGGCTCAGCCATCGCAACGGGCGGTGGCGCTGGTAGCGGGGGCGGGGGTGCTGGTTGCGGCTGCGCGGCCAGAACCGGCGGAGGCGGTGGCGGCGGCGCTGGCGCGGCCAGCATCGGCGGTGGCGGGGGGATATCCGGGCTGGGCGGTGCTGCCGCCACCTCCGGCGGCGCGGGGGGGATGGCGTCGCCTTCACCTTCCTGCACGCCCTCATAAATGATGGCCAAACCCTCGGGCTCAGCAAGGCGCTGCGGGGGGGTCTCCGCGACCGGCCACAGAATCAACAGCGCCGCCACAAGCCCATGCAGCGCCAGCGACGCCCCAAGCCCGAAGCGATGCGGGGGCATGTTCACAGCACCCGCACCCCCTGCTGCTTTGCCTTGCCTTCGGGTTCGACGTGAATGGTAATGACGGCTCCTTCAAGTTCTGCCTTCAGCGCGGCTTCGATCCTGTCACAAATCTCATGCGATTCGCGCACGCGCATGTCACCCGGCACCACCAGATGGAATTCGAGGAAAGTATGCCGCCCCGCATGGCGCGAACGCAAATCATGCGCCTCAATCGCGCCGGCTGCCTGTTCGGCCACAATGCGTCGGATGCGTTCCATGGTGGCGGGCGGCACGGCTTCATCCATCAGCCCGCCGACACTTTCGCGGAGCAGGCGCAAGCCAGAGAAGATGATATTCACCGCCGTCAGCGCCGCCAGCAGCGGATCGAGCCACAAAATGCCGGTCAGCGCGACCAGGCCGACGCCCACCAGCACGCCCGCAGATGTCACCACATCGGCCCATAAATGCCGCGCATCGGCCATCAGCGCCGGGGATCGCAGCGCCTTGCCGCGCCGCCCAAGATAAAGCGCCCAGGCGGCATTGATGCCACTTGCCCCTGCGGATACGGCAAGCCCGATGCCCAGCTGATCCGGCGCGCGTGGTGCGATGAAGGCGCCCCAGGCCGCGTGCAAGATCATCAGCGCCGCCACAATGATCAGCGCGCCTTCAAGAACCGCCGAGAAATACTCAACCTTGGCATGCCCGTAGGGATGATTTGCATCCGCCGGCAGAGCCGATAGCCGCACCGCGAGCAGCGCCGCGCAAGCCGCGGCAACATTCACGATGCTTTCCAGCGCATCGGCGTAAAGCGCGACCGAACCCGTCACCCACCAGGCCACGGCCTTGAGTGCCAAAACCGCCACCGCAATCGCCACGCTGAAGGCAGCCAATTGCGCGGCGTTGGAATGCCGGGCCCCAACCATGGCGAAGATTTAGCCGGTTGCGGCTAGACCGAGAAGTATTTTGCGCGCGGATGATGCAGCACAATGGCGCTGGTGGATTGTTCAGGATGGAGCTGCCATTCATCACTCAGCGAAACGCCAATACGCTCAGCGTCCAGCAAGCGCAGCAGCCCTTCCTGATCTTCCAGCTTCGGGCAGGCGGGATAGCCAAAGGAATAGCGCCCACCGCGATAACCCTGTTGGAGCATCTTTTCGATATCGCGGTCATCCTCGGCGGCGAAGCCCAATTCGGCGCGGATGCGCTTATGGACATATTCCGCGAGCGCTTCCGCCATTTCCACCGAAAGCCCGTGCAGATAGAGGTAATCCTGGTAGCGGTTTTCCTCAAACCAATCGCGCGCGATATCGGAAGCCTTTTGGCCAACCGTCACGACCTGCAGGCCGATCACATCGCGCGCTTCCGGGCCATCATCCACATCGCGCACGAAATCGGCGATGCAATCACCATCTTCCTTGGGCTGGCGCGGCATGTTGAAGCGGCAGACTTCCGTCACGCCATCTTCCGCAAACAGGATCAGATCATTGCCCTGCCCCGCGCATTTCCAATAGCCATAGATCGCTTGCGGTTTCAGGATGTTCTGTTCATCGGCGAGTGCCAGCATGCGCTTCAGCACCGGGCGCAATTCCTGCTTGGCCCAGCCGAGGAAATCTTCGAGCGACCGCCCTGCCTTTCGGAAACCCCATTGGAATTGATAGAGGCTGCGTTCATTGATGAAGGGCACCAGCGCCTTGGGGGCGGCTTCCAGAACCCGCGCGCCCCAGAAGGGTGGCGTCGGCACCGCACTTTGCGCGGCGACACGCCGGCGGCGCGTTTGTGCGTAGTGCACATCAACGGGTGCGAAGCCACGCGGATCAGCGGTGCCGAGCGTGCGCTTTTCATTGCGCGCCTTGCCGGCGCGTTTGGTTTGCAGCGCGGCCAGATAATCATCAAAGCCATTGCCCATGACCTTGTCCATCAGATGCAGGCCATCAAAGGCATCACGCGCGTAAGCCACGCGTCCGGAAGCATAGGCGCGCACGCAATCATCTTCCACGTAATTGCGGGTCAGCGCGGCACCCCCCAGCAGCACGGGAATATCCACGCCCTGACGCGACATTTCTTCCAGATTTTCGCGCATCACCACGGTTGATTTCACCAGCAAGCCGGACATGCCAATGGCATGCGCCTTATGTTCGCGTGCGGCATTCACAATTTCAGTAAGCGGCACCTTGATGCCAAGATTGACCACGCGATAGCCGTTATTGGTCAGGATGATATCCACCAAATTCTTGCCGATATCATGCACATCACCCTTCACGGTGCCGAGCACGATGGTGCCCTTTTCCTGGCCTTCCACCCTTTCCATATAGGGTTCCAGATAGGCGACGGCGGATTTCATGGTCTCGGCGGATTGCAGCACGAAGGGAAGCTGCATCTTGCCCGCGCCGAACAGCTCGCCGACCACCTTCATGCCATCCAGCAAAATGTCATTGATGATGGAAAGCGGCGCGATGCCCTTGGCCAGCGCATCGGCCAATTCATCATCCAACCCCTTGCGGTCGCCATCAATGATGCGGTCCTTCAAGCGCCCTTCCACCGTCTCCGCGCGCTTCTTCGCCGTGGCATCGGCGGCCTTGCGGCCAGCGAAAAGCTCCAGCATTTTTTGCAGCGGGTCATAGCCTTCGGTGCGGCGATCAAAGATCAGATCCTCGGCCACCTTCACCTCTTCCGGCGGGATTTGGTGCAGCGGCTTGATCTTGGAAACATGCACAATCGCCCCCGTCATGCCGGCCTTCACGGCATGATCAAGAAACACGCTGTTCAGCACATGCCGTGCGGCGGGGTTGAGCCCGAAGGAGATATTGGAAAGCCCAAGGATGATCTGAATATCGGGAAAAGCATCCCGTATCATGCGAATGCCTTCAAGCGTCCAAAGGCCAAGCTTGCGGTCATCCTCATTGCCTGTGGCGACCGTGAAGGTCAGCGGGTCAATCATCAAATCGGATTGCGGCAGCCCGTGCTTGTCGCAGGCAAATTCCACCAGGCGGCGCGCGATCCTCAGCTTGTCTTCGGCGGTTTTCGCCATGCCTACTTCATCAATGGTCAGCGCAATCACCGCAGCGCCGAATTTGCGCGCAAGCAACATGCGGTCTTCGGCGGCCTTCTCACCTTCTTCGAAATTGATTGAATTGATGATGGGCTTGCCGCCATGCAGCTTGAGTGCGGCTTCGATCACCGGGGTTTCGGTGGAATCAATCACCAGGGGGCCATTCACGCTGCTGGTGAAGCGGCGGATCACCTCATTCATTTCCGCCATTTCATCGCGCCCGACAAAGGCGGTGCAGATATCAAGGCTGTTTGAGCCCTCGGCCATTTGCTCACGGCCCATAGCAACGCAGCCATCCCAATCGCCCGCAGCCTGGCGTTCGCGCCACGCCTTCGATCCATTGGCATTGCAGCGCTCACCGATGGAGAAATAGGAATTCTCCTGGCGCAACGCCGTCGCCGTATACAGGGATGCGACCGACGGCACCCAATGAAACTTGCGCTTGATCGGCGCCGGGCGATGCGCGGCACCGCCAAGCTTGCGCAGCATGGCATCAAGCGCGGCAATATGCGGCGTGGAAGTGCCGCAGCAACCGCCAATCAGGTTCAAGCCATCTTCGACAACAAAACGCTCCATCCAGGCGGCGAGTTCTTCCGCGCCAAGCGGATAATGCGTCTTGCCATCCACCAATTCCGGAAGGCCGGCATTGGGCTGGCAGGAAATCAAGCCTGGCCAGTTTTGTGAGAGCCAGCGCACATGCTCCGCCATTTCCTGCGGGCCAGTGGCGCAATTCAGCCCCATCAGCGGCACATCAAGCGCATGCACAACGGTGGTGGCGGCGGCGATATCGGGGCCAACCAACAACGTGCCGGTGGTTTCAACCGTCACCTGCACGAAGATCGGGATATCGGAACCGGCTGCCTTGCGCGCGATTTTCGCCGCATTCACGGCGGCCTTGATGAAGAGCGTGTCCTGATTGGTTTCCGTCAGCAACGCATCCGCGCCACCTGCGATCAGGCCACGGCATTGTTCCACCAAAGCGGCTTCCAAAGCATCGTAAGTGATATTGCCAAGGCTTGGCAGCTTGGTGCCGGGGCCGATATCGCCCACCACCCAGCGATGCCGGCCATCGGCGAAGCTTTCCGCCGCTTCACGCGCCAGTTCCACGGAAAGCTTGTTGATTTCGAAGGCGCGTTCTTCAAGTTCAAACTCGCCAAGCGTCACGGGCGAACCGCCGAAGCTATTGGTCAGCACCATATCCGCACCGGCTTCGTAATAGCCGCGATGGATATCGCGCACGATATCGGGGCGCGAAAGGTTCAAGACTTCCGTGCAGTTTTCCTTGCCCCAGAAATCGCGTTCAACCTCCAAGGTCAGGGCCTGCACGCGGCTGCCCATGCCGCCATCACAGAGCAAAACGCGGTCACGAAGGGCGTCGAGAAGATGCGGGCGCGCCATGGGGAAACCTTCAGGATACGGGGGTGGAAACGGAAAGCGGCAGACGCTCGGCAGACCAGAGCCTAAGCGTCAGCGGGGCGGGAATGGTGCTGACCCGCGGCGCGGTGCAGCCCGCGCCACCCAGCCAGCCGGCCATCGCAGCATCATCAAAACCAGGCCAGCGATGAGCGTAGCGGTTGAGCAAATCGGCCCGTTCATGCGGCGCCAAATCCAAAATCAATAGCCGCCCACCGGGGCGCAGCACGCGCGCGGCTTCAGCCAAGGCGGCGGCGGGGTCTTCCGCGTAATGCAGCACCATGTGCAGCGTGACGGCATCAAAACCCGCATCCGGCAAAGGCAGCCGATACATATCCGCCTGCCGCACAGCGATATGGGTCAGGCCACGTTCCGTCAGGCGGCTGCGCGCCAGCGCCAACATCTCGCGGGAGGCATCAATGCCAAGCCCTTCCTCGACGCACGGCGCCAAGCGTTCCAAAACGCCGCCCGTGCCGCAGCCGATATCGAGCAAACGGCCCAGGCGCGGACCCGGCAGGGCTTCCAGAAGCGCCGTTTCAATCGCCTCGGTCGGCAGGCCAAGGGCGCGGGTTTCATCCCAATCCGCGCCATGGCTGCGGAAACTGTCGGAAGCGATGCGCGCGCGTTCGGCGGCCAGCCGCGCGGCGGCGCGCCGGTCAGCAGCGAGCAGGGGGTCCGATTCGGGCAGGCGGGCCAGGATATGGCGGGCAAGGTCAGCTTCCGGCGCCATCTGGAACCAGGCATTGGCGCCTTCGGGTGTGCGGGTCAGCAGGCCAGCTTCGACCAAAAGCTTCAAATGGCGGGAAAGCCGGGGCTGGGATTGGCCCAGAATCGCCACCAATTCAGTCACGCACCAGGCGCCGCGGGCGCAAAGCGCCAGCAACCGCAACCGGGTCGGCTCCGCCGCGCCGCGCAATTGGGACAGAACATCCTGCATGGCCTTTACATAGACATAAACATATTCTTATGTCTAGTGCATGTCGCCCTGGACCCTGGATGCCCGCATACCCGTCCACCTGCTAACGCCAGGTGAAACCCCCAAGCCGGGCATGGCTTTGCTTGCCGAGGCGCCGGCTGAGGTTTCAGCCCCCGCCATTGCACTGTTTTCGCTGAACGGCGCCCATGTGCCGGGCTGTGCCTGCTGCGGGGTGCGCGGGCCGGTGGCGGAGGCATTGGACAGGCTGTTTCTTGGCCGGGTGCGGGGCGAATTCCCCTGGTTCACCGCCATCGCGGCGCTGCCGCAAAGCTCCGAAGCAGCCGAGGCGATTCGCCAAACGCTGCGCGATGATCAGGCAAGCTTCGCGCGGTTTCGTCTGGTGACCTGATACAAGTCTTTTGCCAGGGAAGTATCGCGCCCGCTTCAATCCGCCGGCAGCGTCTTCTCACCCTCACCCAGGCTTCTTTGCATCGTCACCACATCCACCCAGCGGCCGAATTTCATCCCCACCGCGCGCATCGTGCCGATCTGCTTGAAGCCGAGTGAGACATGCAGCCCGATGGAGCCAACATTTTCCGAATCACCAATCACCGCCAGCATTTGGCGAAATCCGGCCGCCTCCGCACGCGCGATCAATTCCGCGACCAAAGCCTTGCCCACACCCTGGCCGCGCACATCATCGCGCACATAAATCGAATTCTCGACCGTGAAGCGATAGGCTGAACGCTCCCGAAAGGCGCCGTAATAGGCGTAAGCCAGAATCTCCCCCG
>JBIKXA010000177.1:0-7213 GCA_044356015.1 Roseomonas sp. | reverse complement strand
TCCGCCCCATGCGCTGCCAGCACCGCAGCCGGGCTTTCATGGCAGAAGCCCATCACGCGGCAGCCGGCGGCTCGCCCCGCGCGCACGCCGGGCACGCTATCTTCCACCACCACGCAATCCTCAGGCGCGGCGCCACAGGCCGCCGCGGCAGCCAGATAAATATCCGGCCAGGGTTTTGGTCGCGCCACATCCTCAAAGGAAAACACTCGCCCGGCGAAAACCTGCGCCAGGCCCAGGCTCCGCATCTTCGCCGCCAATTCAAAGCGCGCGGAATTGGACGCAACCGCGACGGGCACACCCGCCGCAGCAAAGGCGTGCACCGCTTCCACCGCGCCTGGAATGGCGAGTGTTTCTTCCGCCATGCGCCGCGCAATCAGCGTTGAGATTTCCTGCCCCCAATCGGGCGGCAGCAGCCCAACACGCGCTTCAATGCGCGGCAGCATATCGGGCAGCGCCATACCCAGAAATGTCTCCCGCGCTTCGGCTGCCGTCATGGGCCAGCCACGCAGAGTCATTTCCTCCGCGACGATGCTATTCACCACCAATTCGGTATCGGCCAGGACGCCATCGCAATCAAACAAAATGGCGGCGGGGCGTTTCATGCCTCGGCTTTGGCGCGCGCCAGATTTTTCACGCGCAGCTTCTCATGCGGGCAATCGCGATGCTGCTTCGGGCATTGCCGCCCTCCGGCGAAGGAACACAGGCTGCGCCCGGATTGCAACGCGCCGCGCACCAGCCCGGCAAGAGAGGCGATGAAGGCCGGATCGCTATTCTGCGCCGGCACGCGGAAATAGCCGGGAATGCCGAGATGTTCGGCCTCTTCCCGATATTCCACATCCAATTCCACCAGGGTTTCCGAATGTTCGGACACGAAGGCGATGGGGCAGATCAGGATGGCGGTTTTTTCTTCTGCCGCACGCTCAATCTCGGCTTCCGTGGAAGGCCCGATCCAAACCTGAGGCGTGACGCGGGATTGGTAGCAGACAATGTGATCCAGTTCCGGCATCGCCAATTCGGCAACCACGGCGGCGACGGTTTGTTCGACCTGCCATTGATAGGGATCGCCCGCCTTCACAATGGATTCCGGCAGGCCATGGGCGGAAAACAATACGCGCAGCGGCACTTCCGCCGGCAATTCGGCGCGCGCCTTGGCATAGGCTTCGCGCACCAGCCGCGCGGTGGCCGCGGCAAAGCCCTGATCCGAATGCCAGCAGCACAGCGCCGTGGTCGGCACATCAAGGCCGATCTTGCGCGTGGCGTCCTGCCAGGCAATCAGGCTCGATCCCGTGGTGGTGGTGGAGAATTGCGGATAGAGCGGCACCAGCAAAATGCGATCCGGCGCCCAATCCTTCACGGCGCGGGCGCATTCATCGCTCATCGGGTGCCAATAGCGCATGGCGACGAAGCAGCGCGTCTCGGTCCCCGGCTCATCTACCAGGGCGGCTTCCAGGCTGCGGCCCTGTTCTTCGGTCAGTTCCAAAAGCGGCGAACGCCCACCCAGCACGGCGTAGTTTTCCTGCGCTGGCTTGGTGCGGCGCCAGGCGATCAGCCGGCCAAGCCAGGGGCGAATGAAGCCCGGCACGCGCAGAATGGCCGGGTCCGTGAACAGATTGACCAGGAATGGCCGCACGCTTTCCGGCGCATCGGGTCCGCCGAGGTTGAACAGCACTATGGCCAAGCGCTGGCGGCGCGGCGTTGCGGGCATCATCTGATCCATGCGCCCGCACATGACATGCGCGGGCCGGGGGTCAAGGGTTCAAAGCGGCCAGGGGAGCGTTTTTTCGCCCCCAGGCGCCAGATTCAGGCATTTCCTTGGGCAGGGGCGGCGGCGACCTGCTGCTGCGCGCGGCGATTCTGCCAAAGGGCGACGAAATCAATCGGCGCCAGCATCACGGGCGGGAAGCCGCCATCGCGCGTCACCTCGGCCAGGATATTGCGCGCGAAGGGAAACAACAGGCGCGGGCATTCCACCAGCAGCACGGGTTCCATCATCTCGGGCGCGATGCCGTTCAGGGTGAAGATGCCGCAATAAACCAGTTCCGCAATGAAGGCGGGGGTATCGCCGGGTAGCTTGGCTTCGCAGCGGATTTGCAGCGTGACTTCGAAATTCTCCTGCCCTTCCTGCAGGCGGCGGGCCTGGACATCAAGCGCGATGTCAATCTTCGGCGCTTCGCGCAGGTTGATGAAGATTTGCGGCGCGCCAGGCACTTCAAAGGACAAATCCTTGGTGTATTGCAGATTGAGCGTGATGGGGCTGGGCGCCATGGCGCCGGGCGGTTTCGCGGGCGTGGCAGTGGATTGTTCAGACATGGCAAAGCCTTTCGAAGCGGCTGGAAGCACCGGTTATTGGCGGGGGCGGTAGCACGCGGGGGCCGGGGCGGCAAACCGCCCCCTGCTTACCTTCCCGCCCCGCCGCCGGGCTCAAAAAACTGCGGATGGTTGAACTGGAACATGCGCGCATTCAGCGCCAGCCCGGTTTCAATTTGCGTCAGCGTCACCCGCGTTTCCCGCCCCTGCGCATCCAAAACGGCCCATTGGCGCAATTCCAGGGGTTCTGGCTGGAACACCAGGGTCAGGGACCCTTCGCGCGGGTCGCTGGTGCGGAACAGGGTAATCCTCAGAAACCCGCCATCGCGCTGGATGCGGCTGATGGTGACATCGCCCGAAAGCCGGATTTCCGGGCGGAGCAGCATCCCAAGCGGGGTTGCGCCGGTGGGCAGCGTGGTGGGCGACTTCAATTCCCGGTCATAGAGCAGGAATTGGCTGCCATCCGCCACCAGCAACAGGGGCTCGGGCGGGTCATAATCAAAGCGCATCCGCCCCGGGCGAGAGATATAGGCCCAACCCTGGGCCGAGGCGCCATTTTGCGCAATTTGCAGGAACCGGGCGCGCAACGTGGTCAGCCGGTTCAAATAGGCTTCCACGGCGGCGATATCGCGCCGGTCCCGATCCGAAAGCGCCGCTGCCCGGGGCTGGGCCAGGGCGGGGATCGGCAGAAGCAGGGGGGCGGCAAGCAGGGCGCGGCGCAACATGGCTTTCATGTGGACCGCCTTCCGGCAAAGGGGAAGGCCCCCGCCGCTTGCCTGATCCCGGCCCGCTGGTAGCTTGCCCCCGCATTGGGGGTGGGGCCATGACTGAACGCGAGGAATTGAACCGCTTGGGCAAGGCCGAGCGTGCGGTGATTTTCGGTGCGGGCGAAGCGGCGCTGGCCAATGGTGCCTTTGGCTTTGATGATCTGATGGCGGAACTTGTCTATGGCCAAATCTGGAACCGCCCAGGGCTTTCTCGCCAGGATCGCATGGCGGTGACGCTTTCCGTCCTTTGTTCCATGCAGAACCAGGCGCAGCTTCGTCGCCACATCGCCGCCGCGCTGAAGCTTGGCCTGACGCCGCGCGCCATTGCCGAGATTTTCATCCAGATCGGCATTTACCGGGGCTTCGCCGCTTCCGAAACCGCGCTGGAGACCGCGCGCGTGGTCTTTGCCGAACAGGGGATTGCAATGGAAATTGACCCGCCACGGGCGGATTCGCTGGAAGTGCTGATGGGCCGCGGGCGGGATTTGCAGGGCGCGCTGCATGCGGAACGCCGCAATGAAGGCCATGCCTCGCCGGATAACCCTGTCACGGGCAGCATCTATCCGTTGGTGGTACAGTATTGTTATGGCGAGATCTGGGACCGGCCAGGGCTTGATCGGCGATTGCGGGCACTTTGTGCTGTCGCGTCCTTCGCCGCCTTGGACCATGATATTCTGCTGCGGAAATTCATCCTCTCCGCGCTCAATATCGGCGCCAGCCGGAGTGATATCACCGAAGCGCTGATCCAGGGTGGGCCCTATAATGGCTTCGCCTTCATGCTGAAGGCGCTGAATATCGCCAGCGAGGCCTTCGCGTCGCTGGACAAGGCATGACACGGCCCATGCAAAAGACGCGGCTTTTGCTTGGCCTGCTGATGGCCGGTTTGCTCTCCGCCTGCGCCATGCCGCCGCCGGCGCCGAAGGAGCCACCGCTTTCCTACCCGCCGATTGCGCGGGAACGCATGCTGCGCATTGCCGTGGCGGAATGGGAAGAATGGGGCCGGCAGGTTTCGGATCGGGCGCCAGGCGCGGCGCAGGAAGCGGATTTGGCCGGGTTTCCGCGCCTGCAAGCCTATTGGCAGGCAGTGCCGGAAGGGCGCGACATCATCACCCGCAACCGGGCGCTGTACCGCGCATCCCATGGGGCGCTGTGGCAGCAGGATGCCTGGTCGGCGGCCTTCATTTCCTTCGTCATGCGCAACGCCGGGATTGATGGGCGGGAGTTCACGCCCTCCGCCGCGCATGGCACCAGCATTGATGGCATGATCGCCGATGCAAGGGATTTTCCGCATCAGGCGCCCTTCATCCCGCATCGGTGGCAGGATCGCGTGGCTCAGCCAGGGGATTTGCTCTGTGCGGATCGGTCAAGGCGCCCTTTGGCCCATTGGCAGGATCGCGCGGCGGATCAGGGGCGGTTTCGGCCCATGCATTGCGATATCGTGATCCGCCACCATCACGGCATGGTTGAAGCCATTGGCGGCAATATCCGCGATGCGGTAACCAAGGCCCGCTTCCCAACCGATCGGCGCGGCATTTTGCTGCCCGCCCCCCCTGGCGCGCCGCAATGGTTCGCCATATTCGAAAACCGACTTGGGCGGCTGCCGCCCTGGACCGCTTCGCCCTATCTGGAGGCTTCTCGCCCGTGACTGATCTTTTCTCCCCGCTGACTTTGCGCGGCGTGACCTTCGCCAACCGCATCGGCGTGGCACCCATGTGCCAGTATTCCTGCCATGATGATGGTATCCCGACCGAATGGCATTTGGTCCATCTGGGCGCGCGCGCCGCCGGGGGTGCCGGCATGGTGATGGTGGAAGCCACCGCCGTGGTGCCGGAAGGGCGCATCAGCCCCGGCGATGTCGGCATCTGGTCTGACGCGCATCTGGCAAGCCATACGCAATTGGCTCAGGCGCTCGCGGCACTTGGCACCGTGCCGGCCATTCAATTGGCCCATGCCGGGCGCAAGGCGTCGCGCAAGCAGGCCTGGCTGCCCGGCCCGGCCGAGCCTTCCTGGGAAACCCTTGGGCCTTCTGCTGAGGCCTTTGGCGATTTCATCCCGCCGCGCGCCATGACGGATGCGGATATTGCTGGCTCCATTGAGGCCTTTGTCGCTGCCACCAGGCGTTCCATCAAAGCAGGTTACCGGCTGATCGAATTGCATGCCGCGCATGGCTATTTGCTGCATCAATTCCTGAGCCCGCTGACCAATAAGCGCAATGACCGTTGGGGCGGGGATTTTGAAGGCCGCGCGCGTCTGCCGCTTGAAATCGCTGCCGCCATGCGCGCCGCCATGCCATCCGATGCGGTGCTGGGCGTGCGGGTTTCGCATACGGATTGGGTGGAAGGCGGCTGGACCACGGAAGAAACCGTGGAGCTTTCACGCCGCTTCAAGGCGATTGGCGTGGATTTCATGGATGTGTCTTCCGGTGGCAATGACCCGCGCCAGCAAATCCCTCTGGGGCCTGGCTATCAGGTGCCGGGGGCGGCAGCGGTGAAAAAAGGTGCCGGCATCATCACCGCCGCGGTCGGGCTGATCACGGAAGCCAAGCAGGCCCAGGCCATTCTGGATGAAGGCCATGCGGATTGGATCTATCTGGCGCGCGTGCTGCTGCGTGACCCGTATTGGCCGCTACATGCCGCCGCTGAGCTTGGCCGCACGGAAGCGGTGCCAACGCCGCCGCAATATGATCGCGGCTGGAATGCGCTGGGCAAGACGAAGATGGCCATGCCCATCGCCAACCCCATGCCGCGTTTGGGATGAGCGCGCGCTTTTCCTTCGACAATAGCTATGCCCGCCTGCCGGAACGCTTTTACATCCGGCAGGCACCCATTGCCGTGGCGGCGCCTCGGCTGGTGTTTTTCAACGCGCCGCTTGCGGAAGCGCTGGGGCTTGATGCGGCGGCGCTTGCCGGCGCCGAAGGGGCGGCGATTTTCGCCGGCAATCTGGTGCCGGACGGCGCTGATCCCTTGGCCATGGCCTATGCCGGGCATCAATTCGGCGGCTTCAGCCCGCGCCTTGGCGATGGCCGCGCGCTGTTGCTGGGTGAAGTGATCGGGCGCGATGGCCAGCGCCGCGACATTCATCTGAAAGGCAGCGGGCGCACGCCATTTTCGCGCGGTGGCGATGGCCGCGCGGTACTGGGGCCGATGCTGCGCGAAGCCATCATCAGCGAAGCCATGGCAGCGCTTGGCGTGCCCACCACGCGTGCCCTTGCGGTGGCGATGACCGGTGAGGCGGTGCTGCGCGAAAAGCTGCAACCCGGTGCGGTGCTGACGCGCGTGGCGGCCAGCCATATTCGCGTCGGCAGTTTTCAGTATTTCGCCGCACGGGATGATCAGGAAGCGTTGAAGCTGCTGGCGGATTTCGCCATTGCGCGGCATGAACCCAGCGCGGCTGAGGCCGCTAATCCCTATCTTGCGCTGCTTTCGGGCGTCATCGCGCGCCAGGCGAAGCTGGTCGCGCAATGGCTGCATATCGGCTTCATCCATGGCGTGATGAATACCGACAATATGACCATCAGCGGCGAGACGATTGATTACGGCCCCTGCGCCTTCATGGATGCCTATGATCCCGCAACAGTTTTGAGTTCCATTGATCATGGCGGGCGCTATGCCTATGCCAATCAGCCACGCATGGCGCAGTGGAATCTGGCGCGGCTTGCGGAAGCGCTGCTGCCGCTTTTGGCGGAACAGGAAGAAGCGGCGCTGGAGATGGCGCAGGCGGCGCTCGGGGAATTCGCGCCGGCTTTTGAAGCCGCCTATTTCGATGGTTTCGCGCGGAAGATCGGTATCGGGGAGCGCACCCCGGAAGATACCGCGCTGATCGAGGATTTGCTCCGCCGCATGGCAGAGGCTGGCACGGATTTCACCCTGACATTTCGCGCCTTGGCCGATGCGGCGGAAGGCAATGCAGCGCCAGCACGCGCGCAATTCACCGATCCGGCGGCATTTGATACCTGGGCAGAGGCCTGGCGGGCGCGGCTGACGCGCGAAGCCGCCCCCGCACGGCTGATGCACGCCGCCAACCCCGCCTTCATCCCGCGCAATCATTTGGTGGAAGCCGCGATCCGCGCCGCCGAAGACCGGGATGATTTCCGCCCCTTTGAAGCGCTGATGGCAGTATTGGCGCGGCCCTATGAAGAT
>JBIKXA010000176.1:0-7225 GCA_044356015.1 Roseomonas sp. | reverse complement strand
AGCTGCGGGTTCAGGTTATGCGCATGCCCATAACCGGTCGTCGGGAAGGTCTGGCTACGATAGATGCTGCGGAGCCGCTGGGGGTCAACGGCACGGCGTTCCACCATGCGCACCATGACCGAATTGGCAATGGCCGCCGCTTCATAGTCCCGGTTCGCGACACCAATGATGGAATTGTCATGCCGGCCGGAAAATGCCGTGCGGAAATCCCGATCCGCGCGAAGGCCAAACTGGCTTTCCAGCAAGGCTGAAGGCGCCTTGAAGCCGGAATTTGATGTCTGGGACGTGAAGGCCACAAGGCGGCCACGCAGATCCTCAACTTTCTGGATTGGACCATCGGCCTGGACGATGATTTCCATCTCATAGCCGAATTCATCCTTCTTGCTCGCCATCATCGCGAAGGGCACAAAGCCCGCGCAATTGACCGCAAGCGGATTGGACCCGGTATTGAAGCCTGCGACATGCAGGCGCCCCGCGCGCATGGCTTCGATCTGCGCCGCATTGGATTGCACGGCAAAGAACTGAACGCGCTTGCCCGTTTCGCGCGCCAAATGATCCATGAATTCCTGCCAGACCGCACGATAAACGGCGGGGTCTTCCACCGGCGTATAGGCAAAAACCAGAACGGGCGGATCCACGAATTGACGCGGATCGGTCGGCGCATCGGCCACCAGATCGCCATCGCGGTCGCAGAAACGGGCATCAAGCGTGCCGCGTGGGCAATCCTGGGCTGGCTGCGCAACCGCACCGGCGGGAACAAGCAAAAGGGAAAGGGCCAAAACGCCCAAAAAACGTCTGATCATATCCGGCATCTCCGTTATGTTTTTGACCTGGGCTGATCTATCGAGACACACCCTTCGTGTTTATGACAAATTTGTGAAATCCGAAAGGGCAATTTCAATCAGAGGTGCCGTTTCAATGGCGCCATGGAACTGCCAGAAATCATCAAGGCGCCCAATCCGGCTTTTCTGACGGGCAGCCAATCGGGCCACGTGGAGACTGGCACGGCCCGTCATCATGCCGATTGCTGCATCCCGTGATCCCGTTTGGCCATTGACCCGCCGAGTGATGCGATGCGGCGTTAAGAATGCTCCGCAACCGCCGAACACCATCCCCGATCCAGACCAGCGCCTTGCCTCAGCGCCCGCGAAAGGCGGGCGCTCTTTTTTCGCGGAAGGCGGCAAGGCCTTCCTGAATATCCTCGCTTTCCTTGCAAAGCCGCGCACGTTCCGCGCAAGCCGCCGCATCCAACTGGCCATGGCCGATTTCATTCAGCGCCTTCTTCATGCCCTGCACGGCAAGTGGCGCGCCATTGGCGAGCGTGGTCGCAAGCTGATCCACCGCCGCATCCAGTTCCGATGGCGCCACCAGATGCGTGAGGTACCCAATGCGGAGCAATTCCTCGGCGCCCAGCTTTTCGGCGGTCAGAAACAGGCGCTTGGCATTGTTCAGCCCAAGGCGGGAGACGTAACGCGAAAGCCCGGTTGGGTAGTAATGCACGCCAAGCCGGGCGGCGGGCATGAACATTTCCATGCCCGTGACACCGATGCGGAAATCCGCCGTCAACGCAAAATCCGTGGACCCACCATAAACGCCGCCTTGCAGCCGACAGATGGTTGGCACGCGCACGGCTTCAAAGCGATCCACCATGGCCTCAAAACTCGGCGCGCGGGCGGCGGCTTCCTTGTCCTCGGCAAAGCCGCCCAGATGGAAGCCGGCGCTGAAGGCCGGGCCATTTGCGGCCAGGATAAGCACGCGGAGCGACGGGTTGGCATCCACCTGATCCAGATATTCCATGATGCGGATGATATCGCCGGGTTCCACGCGATTGCGATGGCGGGAACGGTGCAGGCGGATGGTGGCGCGTGTGCCAGCAATCTCAAGGCTTGGCGGGTCCAGGCGGGTATCTTCGGTCATGGCGGTCCTCTCTAATCTTTTTAGTTTTCCAGATTTCGGCCTGCCGCGCCACGGGCAGGGCACCAAAAGCAAGGGGGCGGACAAGCCGCCCCCTTCCAGCATGGCGGGGTCATGCCCCGCATGATCACCAAAGGCAGATCAGCTTTCCACCTTGATGTTATTGGCCTGGATCACCTGGCGGAATTCTTCGCGGTGGCGCGCCAGGAACGCAGTGAAATCAGCCGTATTGCGGTATTGCGGCTGGAAGCCGATCTGCGCAAGGCGGGCGCGAACGTCATCGGATGCCAGGGCCTTCTGGGTTTCCGCGGCCAGCCGTTCAATGATGGGGCGCGGCGTTGCCGCCGGCACCATGTATCCGCCAAAGGCGCCGGCGTCATAGCCTTCAACGCCCGGCAGCCGGGCCAGCGGCATCAAATCCGGCTGCAATTCGGTGCCATTCTGCAGGCTCACACCCAGGGCGCGCACCGCCCCTTGGCGGAACAGCGCTGCGGTCGCGACCAGGGTTTCAATGGCGAAGTCAACCTGCCCCGCTGTTACCGCCGTCATCCCAGGGGCACTGCCCTGGAAGGGCACATGCACCGCATCCAGCTTGGCCTTGGACAGGAACATCAGCGTGATCAGATGCGCCGCCGCGCCCGTGCCCGAAGTGGCATAGGTGTATTTGCCAGGCTCCGCGCGGACCTTGGCGACGAATTCCGCAGCGGTCTGGGCCGGGAAGTCCTTCCGCACGATCAGGACATAGGGGGAAATGCCGATTTGCGCGACCGGGGCAAAATCCTTGGTCACATCATAAGGGGTGCGCTGCACCAGCGGCGCCGTGGTGAATGGCCCGGTCGAAGCGGCAAGCACCGTGTAGCCATCGGGTGCGGCCTTCGCCACCAGATCAGTGCCGATCATGCCGCCAGCGCCAGCCCGGTTTTCCGGCACAAAGGGTTGCCCCCAGCTTTCAGTGATTTTGGAAGCCGTCACACGGGCCATGAGGTCCGTCGCCTGGCCGGGCGGCCAGGGCACAATCAAGCGCAGCGGGCGGGTCGGATAAGCGCCCTGGGCCTGGACAATGGCGGGGGCGGCGAGCCCGGCGGTGAGCCCAGCAGCCCCGAGCAAAAGCGAACGACGATCCATGTTCAGCGTGACCTCCTGTATGGGAATGGGGCCATCACGGTTTGGTGATGATCCCTTGGGGCGCTAACTGGATCACAAGAAGGTAAAAAACAAGGGTTTTCGTGGAAATGCCTGCTTAGGCGGCCTTGGCGGGCAGGGATTTAAGCGCGGAGCGGAAGGCATCCAGGGTTTGCGCCACATCCTCCGCCGTGTGCGCCAGGGACATATAGAATTTGGCATCGCCCTTCAGAATGCCGCGGCCACGAAATACCCCATTCACATGCTTTTGCATCGCCATATCCTGGCGGATGACGCTGCGGTAATCGCGGATATCGCCCGTCGCATAGACCACATCGAATAAGGGCGGTTCCCCCACCACCTGGGCGGGGATGCCGGCTTCATGGATCAGGTCGGCCAGACCCTCCATCAGGCTGCGGCCGGTCGCGAAAATCTGGTCATAGGTGCCCGGTTCACGCAGTACTGCCATGGTGGCAAGCCCCGCGACCGAGGCGACAGGGTTGCCGGAAAGCGTGCCGATCTGCGTCAGGAAGCGGTCTTCGCCGACAAGGGCCTTGTCGAACAGCCCCATGATCTCCGCCCGCCCGCCAAGGGCTGCCAGCGGAAAGCCACCGCCGATGATCTTGCCCATGGTGCAGATATCGGGCGTCACGCCGTAATATTCCTGCGCGCCGCCATAAGCGAAGCGGAAACCTGTCACGACCTCATCAAAAATCAGTGGAATGCCAAGCCGTGCGGTCACTTCACGGATCGCTTGCAGGAAGCCGGGCTTGGGCGGGATCAGGCGCTGGAAGGGTTCCAGGATCACGCCGCCGATTTCATCATGCCGCGCTTCAATCAGCCGCACCGCGGCTTCCGTATCATTGAAGGGCGCGACCAGCACCTCGGCCCGCACGCTATCTGGAATGCCAGGCGTATCCGGCACGGCTTCTGGGAAATTGGCGAGCTTTTTGGGGGCGAGGCTCATCAACCCCCAATCGCTCATGCCGTGATAGCCGCCTTCGAATTTCACGATCTTTGGGCGCTGGCGATAGGCGCGCGCGAGGCGCATGGCGTAAAGATCAGCCTCCGAGCCTGAGGAGACAAAGCGCACCTGCTCCACACAAGGCATGGCATCCACAATGGCGGCGGCAAGGCGAATGCCATGTTCATTATTGGCGAAGAAGGTGGTGCCCTTTGGCACCTGCGCCAGCACGGCTTCCGTTACCTTCGGGTGGTTATGGCCGATATACATCGGGCCACTGCCAAGCAGGTAATCAATATATTCGCGCCCCGAAACATCCCAAACATGCGCCCCGCGCCCTTCGCGCAAAATCACATCGGCCGGGAAATTGCCGAAATGCCCACCAGGCAGCACGCGCTTGGCGAGGGCAAGCAGTTCCTGTTCTTCGGCAGGGGGCGGGGTGCTGGTCATGGCGCGGTTTCCTCAAGCGGTGGTGGAGAAAGGCTAGAATACAATACGGTCAAATGGAAACAGGCTTGCTGCGGCATTGACCTGTTATGCGGTGGCGCGGCACACTGAATTTATGATTCAACGCGCATTTTTGGCAGTTTTAATCGGGCTTGGCTTCGCGGCGGCGGCCTTGGCGCAAACGCCGCGCGTGCCGTTGCCAACCGAAAAGCCCCCGCCCCTGCCCCGCCAAGGCGCCGGGGCGGAACTCCCGCGCGACAAACCCCCGCCGCTTGCCCCTGGTGAACGTGTCGCGCGCCGCGCCGTTTCTTCCGGAACTGGCTTTGTGGTGGCAGCGCGACGGATCCTGACCAATCATCACGTGATTGATGGCTGCGCGGAAGTGGCCGCCCGCCTGCCCGATGGGCAGGAAGTGCCTGCGCGTGTCATGGCAAGTGATGCCTCGCGCGACCTGGCCTTGCTGAGTACCGAAGCCGAGGCCGGGCCGATCCTGCCCTTCCGCAGCACTGGCACCTATCGCCGCGGCGAAGGCGTGGTGACTTACGGTTTCCCCTTGGCCGGCCTGCTTTCATCCGGGCCCACGCTCACCACCGGAGAGGTCTCGGCGCTCGCGGGGCTCGCCGATAATCAGCGCCATTTGCAGATCAGCGCGCCGGTGCAGCCGGGCAATTCCGGCGGGCCGCTTTTGGATATGCGCGGGCAGGTGATTGGGGTTGTGGTGTCAAAACTCAATGCCGGTCAGATTGCGCGGCAGACGGGCGATATTCCGCAGAATGTGAACTTCGCCGTGAAGCACACGGAAGCGCTCGATTTCCTGCGCGAACAGAATGTGGCGGTCACGCGTGCCCCAGCGGATCAGGCGCCACGCCCCGCCGATGCGGTGGGGGAAGTTGCGCATCCTTCAACGCTGTTTCTGCGCTGCTTGAAGTGACGCCTGGGAAGGCCGCCGCATAAGGGGGTGTCCTGATGTGCCCCGCGATGTGATATGGGCGGGGGGATCGGCCTTTATCCCGCAAGCCCTTCAATCTCCGCCGCGCGTTCCTGCAAAGCGGCGCGGCGCTTCAGCTTCATGGTTGGCGTCAGCAGGCCGTTTTCAATGGTGAAGGGTGCGGTCAGCCCATGGCGGCGAATGCGCTCAATAATCGCAAGCCGTGCATTGACGCGCGCCACAGCGGCAGCAACGCCCGCTTCCTGACCCTCGGCGGGGACAATCAGCGCAACAAGCCCCGCCTTGCCTTCACCCGCCACCAGCGCCTGCTGGATTTCTGGTTCTGCCATCAATTGGCCTTCGATCTTGGCCGGGCTGATCATATCGCCGCCGAGCAGCTTGATGAAATCGCGCTTGCGGTCGGTGATGTACAGGAACCCATCGCGCATTTCGCCGATATCGCCGGTATAAAGCCAGGGGCGCGGATCATCGCCCTCGGGCCTCAAGGTGGCGGCGGTGGCTGCCGCATTGCCCCAATAGCCGGTCATGACCAGATCGCCCTTGATCAGGATTTCACCATCAGCGGCGATACGGCATTCAACGCCTTCCAGCGGCTTCCCCACACTCTCATGCCGATTGGCCCAAGGCAGGTTCACACTCACCACCGGGCCGGCTTCGGTCTGGCCATAGCCTTGCAGCACCGGCAACCCAAGCGCGATGAAGAACGCCGCAAGGTCAGGATCAAGCCGCGCGCCGCCGGAAACCAAGGCACGCAGCGCGCCACCGAAACGCGCGCGCACTTTTGCGCGCACCAGTTTTTCCAGCAAAGCATCCTCGATGCCGCCAATCAGCCCCAAGGAGGCACCGGCCATGCGCTGCTGCCCGCGCAGCAAGGCGCGGTCGAATAGCCAGCGCTTGATGGGTTTTTCCTTCTCCAGCGCGCCCAAAAGCCTGGCGCGCAGCACTTCGAATAGGCGCGGCACCGCGGTCATGATGGCAGGGCGGATTTCCGCCATTTCCTGCACCAGCCGATCCGCGCCGCGCGAATAGACCACCTCCATCCCATAAGATGGCAGCAGGAAGCCACCCACTGTGTGTTCATAGCTATGCGATAGCGGCAGGAAGGAAAGATACGGCCTGCCATCCAATTCCAGCTTTTCCGCCAGCGGCAATACGCCCTGACGATTGGCGAGCAAGGCACGATGCGGCAGCATCACCCCCTTGGGCGCACCACCCGTGCCGGAGGTATAGATCAGGCAGGCCAAAGCCTCAGACGCGATCAGATGCGTCTCGGCTTCCAGCGCCAAGGGATCGGCCGACGCGGCCAGCGCATCAGCCCAAAGATGGGTGGCAAGCCCAGGCGCTTCCGGCGGGGTTTCGCAGCAGAGCAAGCCATCCAAGCCATGCGCCAGGGCAGCGCCTTCCAGCACGCGGGCGGCCAGCGCCGTGGTCGAGACAATGGCAAAGCGCGCGCCGGAATCGCTGAGGATATGGGCGTGATCGCTCGGCAGATTGGTCACATAGGTCGGCACGGTAATGGCGCCGATGGCCATAATCGCCGTATCGGCGATGGGAAATTCAGGTCGGTTTTCGGAGACCAGCAGCACCCGATCCCCCGGCGCGATGCCCTGTGCGCGCAGAAACGCCGCCAGCGCCGCGACCTGGCCCGCGAATTCCGCCCAAGTGAGGCTCTGCCACGCGCCATCGCGCCAGAAGCGAAACAGCGGCTTCGCTGGCCATTCCCGCGCCCGCGCCAGCATCATGGCTGGCAGATTGGGCCATCCCTGGTCCGTATAAGGCATTCCCTTCCCCCCGGTTATGCTTTGGCGCTTGGCCGCGCGCCGCTTCAG